>JAILJC010000026.1 GCA_024694965.1 Lachnospiraceae bacterium | reverse complement strand
AAACAAGAGGGAATCTGTCACCAAGGATATCGCGGAAGTAATCAACAAGGATGTTGAAGAATTGAAGTTGACAACCTTAATAGAGTTGATGTCGAATCAGCCGGAACAGAGGAAACGTCTTTCATCGGTACATGACAAGCTATCAGCTACGGTGAAACAGGTACGGCAGGTCAATGAGAGCAACGCGCGGCTTATTGCAAACGCCCTCGAGATGGTTAATTTCGATCTCAGTGTGGTACAGGCCATGAGGCAGGCGCCCGAAACGGCTAACTACTCAAAGGGCGGTATTAATACCGGTTCCATGCTGGGAGGTGCCTCGGGAGGATTCGACGCCAAACAGTAGATAACCGGGGTGATAGTATGACTCTTATCAGTGGATTACATGTTGGAGCATCAGGATTACAGACAAGTCAGAATGCGCTGAACGCAACAGCGCATAATTTATCCAATATAGAAACAACAGGATATGTAAGGCAGCAGGTTTTGCAGGGCGATCGGCAGTACAACAAAACAGGCAGTATTGCGGCGATCGGTCCTCAGCAGACCGGCCTTGGTGTCGAATTTTCAAAGATCCGTCAGGTGAGGGATTATTTCCTTGACCTTTCGTACAGGAAGGAGAACGGACGCGGGTCTTTTTATGATATCTGTTATGAGACAACAAACGAACTGGAAACTTTGCTTGGCGAGATGAACGGTGCGGCATTCCAGGAGACGATAGATGACCTGTGGACCGCAGTTGAGGAGCTTCAGAAGGATCCTTCAAGCTCGGTAACCCAGGGACAGTTTATTAATGTATGCAGTCAGTTCCTTGACAGGGCGGGAGCGGTATATGACGGCCTGGCGAATTATCAGGATAACCTTAATTCACGCATCAAGGATATGATCGACAATATAAACGAGATCGGCGGTAAGATATGTAAGCTGAATCAGAGCATCCTTAATGTAGAACTTGGTGTTGAATCGGCAAACGATCTTAAGGATCAACGCAACCTGCTGATGGATGAGCTGAGTAAGTATGTTAAGTATGATTACACTATCAATGCCGACGGAGTCGTAGAGATAAGGATAGAGGGTGAGGCCTTCGTATCCCGCGGAAAGGGTGAGCCCTTCGAGATGGGCTACACTCAGGATAACGCAACGGGTTTCTATACACCCACATGGCCCTGGGCTCAGAATCAGCCCGTATATGACTGCAGCCTCGAGGTTTCGACGGCAAAGAATTCAAATATAGGTGAGCTTAAGTCCCTTGTTCTTGCCAGGGGTGACAGAAGGGCCAATTATTCCGATATAACATCGGAGTACACGGATCCTGCGACGGGAAATGTTGTGGATCTTTACAATAACGGCTCATCCGATAAGATGGCTACGGCCAATTCGATCGTAATGAATGCAATGGCTGAACTTGATCAGCTGGTGCATAAGGTAGTTACAGATATAAATGATGTGCTGACAGGCGAGAAGGATCAGATAAAGGCGGGTACGATTCCTTCATATGCGAATGCGGAATCCTGCCCGATGGAGCTGTTCGTAAGGCTTGGAACCGACAGGTATGTACAGGATCCAGGAACGGGAGAGTATACATATGTTCCCGAAGATGTGTCGGGAAGTCCTGCAAACGTTTCCTCAATGTATACGTTGTCAAATCTTAAGATAAATCCTGATCTGCTTAAGCAGCCCACACTTCTGGGCTACCCTGATTCGGGATTTGTAAAACCCGATATGACGGTAGATCAGACTAAAGCCGATGCGCTTGCAGATGCATTTTCGAATGCGGAGCTCATTCTCAATCCGAACGTTACCAAGATGAGTAACTATAAGGATTATTATGCTGATATGATAAGCCTTGCATCCAATTCGGGTAATGTTTATAAGAGCTTTTCGGAAGCCCAGGCGCTTACCGTTGACTCGCTGGAGGATTCAAGGCAGCAGATAATGGGAGTTAATTCGAGTGAGGAACTTACCAACATGATCAAGTTCCAGAATGCATATAATGCTTCAAGCCGGTATATAAATGCAGTCAGTGAGATGCTCGAGCATCTTATCAGCAGGTTAGGGGGTTGATCAGCGTCATAAGGGGTACCGCAAAGCGGGGGATTCCTTATGACAGCCAATACTGAGGAACAGGAGGAGCAAAAAATGCCATCACATTTTTTCGGATTAAATATAGCATATACGGGATTACAGGCATCAAATGCATGGCTCACCACTACTGCAAACAATATTGCGAATGTTGAGACCGAGGGATACGCAAGGCAGCAGGTTGTTCAGGAGGCAGGTCAGGCACTTAGGACCTACACCACCTACGGCATGGCGGGTTCCGGTGTTGATGCCAAGGCGATCGAGCAGATAAGGAACGAGTTCTATGATCTTAAGTACTGGAATTCCAATGCGACCCTTGGGAGCTATGAGATCAAAGAGGATTACGTTAAACAGATAGAGGACTACTTCACCGAAACCGATATGGTTGCAGGCTTCGGAACCATTTATTCGGACATGTTTTCCGGACTTGAGGAAGTATACAAGAGCGCAGGCTCAGCCTCTACAAAAACCCAGTTTTTATACCTGGCCGGAAATCTTGGCGAGTATTTTTCGGCTATGTCCAATAACTTAAAGAAGCTTCAGGAAGACGCAAACTTAGAGATTAAGAATCAGGTAGATACGATAAATACCCTGGCATCAGAGATAGCTTCGATGAACAAACAGATAAACGGAATCGAGATAAACGGGATCACGGCCAATGAATTAAGGGATAAGCGTGCCGTGCTCATCGATAAGCTCAGCAAGATCGTGGATGTCAAAATAGAGGAATATCCCATATACACCGAAGAAGGCGGAAAGGAAGCCGGCGGCGTTGAATCCGGTGCCAACCGTTTCATCGTTCGTATAGCCGGAGGCCAGGAGCTCGTTAACTGCTACGAATACAATACGCTGGCATGTGTAGCAAGGGATTACAAGGTTAACCAGTCTGATGCCGAGGGACTGTATGATATCGTATGGTCAAACGGCCTTGAATTTAATCTTTACGGAAGAAATTTAAACGGAGTCCTTAAGGGACTGGTTGAAGTAAGGGACGGCAACAACGAGGAATACTTCCATGGAAAGGTTCAGGGATCGACCGGTGGAGACAAGCTTGTGATATCCGCGGATTACGACTATATGCAGGATATTACGAAATGTACACTCAGCGAAGAGGGTGTCATAACGGTTGCCAATAAGAATTTCTACTACACGGATTGGAAATATGATGCGGCAAATAAGGAATATACATTTACGATTGACGAAGATGCTTCAACATATATAGGCAGCGGAGCTCATGTCGGCAATTCCGTACAGTATCAGGGCATCCCTTATTATCAGGAGCAGATGAATGAGTGGGTTCGCCAGTTTGCAAAGACAATGAATGATATTGAAACTACGGCTATGGATGAGTTCGGAAATCACGCAGAAGTGCTGTTCGCGGGCAAGAAGATAGCAGATGACGATATGTGGCAGTTTAAGGGCGATAATACGAACTTCAGCGCACTGGGTGATACGTATTACAACCTTACCGCAGCCAATATGATAGTCAATAAGAATATGGTCAGGGACGTTTCAAAGTTCCTTACCAACAGGAATCCGGATGAAGGCCAGGATCAGCAGGATATACTGAATGAACTTATGGATGTCCAGACAAATAAGGACAAGATGTCATTCAGGGGTTGTTCTTCCAAGGAGTTTCTGGAATGCATTCTTTCGGATGTGGCATTAAATACCAGCAATGCGATAACCTTCTCGAAAAATTACCAGAACATCACGGATTCGATCATCAATCAGAGGCTGTCGGTAATGGGTGTTGATAATGACGAGGAAGCGTTAAACCTTGTTAAGTTCCAGGAGGCATATAACCTGTCGGCTAAGATGATACAGGTATTTACCGAGATTTATGACAGGTTGATTCTTAATACGGGGGTTTAAGGTATGAGAATAACAAACGGAATAATCAATAATAATACAAAATCCAACATATTGGTAAATAAGGAGTACTCTGACAGGTACAATACCATGGTAGCGACCGGCCAGAAGATCACGAGGCCTTCGGATGATCCCATCGTTGCGATAAGGGCATTGAGGCTTAACAATAATATTAACGAGATCAACCAGTATCATGGAAAGAACATTCCGGATGCCCAGGCGTGGCTTGATATCACGCAGACCGCATTAGAGCAGACCGCGGGTATACTTGATGATGTCAAGAAGTATCTTACTCAGGGCGCATCGGATGACAATGATACCGAGGACCGTAAGAATATCCTTGAGAACCTGAAAGCCCTAAAGGACCAGATATACTCATCGGGTAATGCCGATTATGCCGGCAGGACAGTGTTTACGGGTTACAGGACCGGAGAGTCATTGACATTTATGGCTAATGAAAAAAAGCTTTATACAATGGTTCAGAATTTCACCAATGATGATTTTGAGACTATCAATTACATCTCAGGTTCATATGACAAAGATGTAAAGGATATAAGCTTATATAATTCAGGCACTGATAATCAGACTACTGTAAAAAACAATGAAGTGGCAAGGTTAAGGCTGGCTTATGATAACCTGACGGATGCCCAGCTTAAGATAAATGAAGACGGGACAACCGAGGCGCTTGATCAGACTTTTGAAGTAAAAGACAAGGATGGCAATACTATATTTACAGCTGCAACCTTCAGCGTAGCAAAGCTGGGTACCGATCAGAGCGCAAATGATGACTTATATACCAATATAGGTGCCGATGAGGTCAGGCTCATAACCACAACCGGTGAACTAATTCTCGGAGAAAATGCAGCCGCTGCAATGCGGAAGGAAGGTTCCAATGCAAGCATTGAGTACTCCAAGCAGGATTGGGTAAAGAACGATCCCAGGCCGGAACACTATTTTGCCGCACAGACATATGACAATGATGCTTCAAGGATGGTAAGGTATAATTATACGGAAGAAGCACCGTTTACACCTGCGTTCAAGGATCAGAAGATACAGTACGAGATAGCCTACAATCAGAAGATCGAGATAAATGTTAACGCCGATGAGGTTTATAAGACATCGATAGCAAGAGACGTGGATGAGCTTCTTGATGTAACTCAAAAAACCCAGGATGCTTTCGATAAACTTAATAAGATCAAGGATCTTGAAAAGGGCGGCAGCATAACTGATCCGACGGAATTGGCGAATCTTGCGGAACTAAAGGATGCGGTACAGAAGGAATACGATCTGTATAAGGAAAAGATGCAGGATATGTTTTCCCATGCGATCACTATCTTTGATGGTTATGCAAATGATGTAAATAATAAGATAGCTGCTATGGGAAGCCTTGATGCAAGGCTTGAGCTTACCAGAGCCAGGGTTAGCGATCAGCTTGAGAACTTCAAGGAGCTTGCGGATGAGAACATAAATGTTGAGCTTACCGAATCCGCGATCGACCTTAAGAATGCCGAACTGGCGCTTGAAGCGGCCCAGCAGGCAGCCGCCAAGGTCGCCAAGGCTTCCTTGCTGAATTATTTATAATATGCTAAACTATTCAAGACAGCACATAAATTTTAAAATATGAACTGCTAAGCTTGCTTGAGCAGGGCATGTTTTAAAAATTTATGTATTGGATTAATCCAATGCAGCTCAAAATGCGAAGCATTTTGAGCCTGTCTTGAATAATGATATATACGAAGGGAGAAAGCTATGACAATAGAAACCAAATTATTCGGTGAGATAACAGTAGATGAAAGCAAGCTGATAAGCTTTCCTCAGGGCATAATCGGATTTCCGGAACTCAAGGACTTTCTGCTTATCCATGACGGCGAAGGGAACGGCAGCATTAAGTGGATGCAGTCTATACAGGAGCCGGCATTTGCAATGCCCGTGGTAGATCCCCTGTCTATTATCCCTGATTATAATCCGGATATTGAAGATGAACTGCTTAAACCGCTTGATGGTATTAATCAGGATAATATGCTGGTGCTGGTTACGATCACGGTTCCCAAAGAGATCGAGAAGATGTCTGTTAACCTTAAGGGCCCCATCATCATAAACAGTGAGGCTCGTAAGGCAGGGCAGCTCATCATTGATGATGATAAGTATCAGGTTAAGTACCCGATATATGAAATATTAAAAGCAGCTAAGGAAAAGGCAGGTGAGTAGGTATGCTGGCATTATCAAGAAAAAAGGATGAATCACTTGTCATTGACAACTGTATTGAAGTAACGATACTTGATATAAGGGGCGATCAGGTAAAGGTCGGTATCAGTGCACCGAAAGAGATTCCCATCTACCGCAAGGAAGTGTATCTGCAGATCCAGGAAGCAAATAAACAGGCTTTGGAGAATGATGCTGCGGAAGCGTTGAAGAAGATGATGTAGAAAAGTGTGCCATGGGGACGGTTCTTTTGGTATATGAAGTCCAATGTACCAAAAGAACCGTCCCCGTGGCATATTTAATAAAAAACTTAGTTATTTATCAAAAACACTTAAGATATTGAATATTCGTCCGATATACAACATAGATACCTATCGTTATCTTTGTTTTTATGCAAAGGAATGCACAATATCCGCTATATACGGAAGCAACATGGAGGTGAAGTGGAATGTCGATCGAACCGGTAAACAGTGCGATGACACTGCAGGCTCAGCCTGTACAGAGTGCTCAGGCAGCGCGGCCGGCCACACCTGTTGAGAAACCGGCAGCCGAATTCAAGGAGGCAGCAGCCCAGGATGCAGCCAAGGCGGTTGATAATAAAACCGTTATTGTTGATTCGGCGGGGAAAACCGATACCGAAGGTGAAGGCAGTCAGCAGACAGGCGGCGAAGCGAGCCAGAAGCAGCTTAAGGAGGCCGTTAAGGATCTCCACAAGAAGTTGGATAACTCCAACAATGAAGTTATGTTCGGTGTTCATGAGGCAACTAAGAGGGTAACCATTAAGATAGTAGACAAGGACACCAAAGAAGTAGTTAAGGAATTCCCGCCGGAGAAAACCCTGGATATGATAGCCAAGGTATGGGAGATGGCAGGGATCCTGGTTGACGAGAAGAGATAGGAGGTGTTCATATGGCGATAAGAATATCAGGTATGGCTTCCGGTATGGATACCGAGGCAATGGTCCAGGATCTCGTCAAGGCATACAAGACAAAGGGAAGTAATTATACCAAACAGCAGAAGCGCGCGGAACTTAAACAGGACGCATGGAAGAGCCTTAACAAGAAGATTAAGAGCTTTACTACGAAGTATACTGCAAATATGCAGTATTCCACATATTATGCAAGTAAGAAAACAACCGTATCCGACAGTTCAAAAGCATCGGTTGTATCTTCCGACGGTGCAGTTACAGGTTCTCAGACACTGGAAGTTGATAAGCTTGCAACTACGGCTTACCTTACCGGCGCAAAAATCAGCAACGCAACAGGATCCACCAAGCTTTCGGAACTTATGGGCGGCAGTGAATTTGAAACAACGATCAAGCTTAACGGCGAAGAAGAGGGTTTTACGATCGATCAGGATACTACGATCGATGAGTTCGTTGGCTTTATGAGTGCAAAGGGCTTTAACGCAAGCTTTGATGAGAATAACGGGAGGATTTTTATTAGTGCTAAAAATTCAGGGGCTGCTGCGGATTTCTCATTCGATACCAGTGATCCTACTGCGAAGAATGCATTGGTTGCTTTGGGGCTTGAGACGGATACCACAAAGACCGATCCGGAACTTGCTACATATGATAAGAATTATGAGGGTCCCGTTAAGATTCCCGGTGAGGATGCACAGATTAAACTCAACGGAGCAACCTTTGCAAATTCAAGTAATACATTCAATATTAACGGGTTGACGATCACCGCAAAAGAAAAGACGGATTCGGCGGTTTCCATCAGTACTGAGACGGATTATGATGCAATATATGACAAGATCAAATCGTTTATTAAGGATTACAGTTCACTTATAAATGAAATGACGGAACTATATAATGCACCGGCCAATAAGGGCTATGATCCTCTTACCGATGAGGAGAAGGAAGCACTCAGCGAATCGGAAGTAAAGAAATGGGAAGATAAAGTTAACGAATCTCTGTTAAGGAGGGACGGAAACTTATCATCTCTCTCAAGTATACTGAGAAATTCCATGCTGCAGACTTATGACTTCGAAGGAACCACATACAGCCTGTCGAGTTTTGGTATAAATACCCTCAGCTATTTTTCGGCACCGGAAAATGAGAGGAATGCTTATCATATAGACGGTGATCCGGATGACAGTGAGTCGTCAGGAAATACAGATAAGTTAAAAGCGGCCATAGCAGCCAATCCGGAAGCGGTGGTTAACTTCTTTACAAAGCTTTCAAAGAATATGTACGACCAGCTCCAGGAGTTCAGCAAGAGTTCAAGCTCAAGGTCATACGGAAGTTTCTACGATGATAAGCAGATGAAGGAAGACATCGTAAAGTATGAGAACAAGGTTACTAAATGGGATGATTATGTTAAATCCATTGAAGACCGCTACTATAAGCAATTTGCAAAGATGGAGAGTGCGATGTCAACCCTGAATTCTCAGCAGAATTACATTTCTAGTATGTTTGGTATGTAATCATCACTTAGTGGTTGCACGATAGTAGGATTACAATGATTATACGGTATGCGGGTAGTTGCAAAGCACCGGAGCATACCGTATAATTATTATATGTACATGCACATAGGAGGTTTTAGGATATGGCCATGCCCAATAACGCATATGCTCAGTATAACAGGAATAAGATTATGACAGCCTCACCGCAGGAACTTACGCTGATGCTCTATGACGGTGCTATAAAGTTCTGCAATATTGCCATAAATGCCTGTGAGGAAAAGGATATCCAAAAGGCTCATGATAATATCATGAAGGTGGAGAGGATAATCGAGGAGTTCCAGATGACACTTGATTTTAAGTATCCTGTAGCCAATGACTTTAATAATGTGTATAACTACATCATGGGAAGGCTCCGTGATGCGAATATTTCGAAGGATAAGGAGATACTTGAAGAGGTGTCGGTGCATCTTCACACGATGCGAGATACATGGAAAGAAGCCATGAAGCTGGCTGCAAAATAGGAGCAGCCATCATGCGACAGCATGATTCAGCATGGCTGCGACGATTGGCCGCCGACGAAGGAGGGGGCATTACCCGTAGGAGTTGTATAATATGGATGAAATAAATAATTATCTTCAGGTAATGATCGACAGTCTAAATAAAAAGGAAGCGCTTCTTGACCGCCTGATAGAAAAGAACAATGCCCAGGAGGCATGTATCAAGGGCAAGACGTATGAGGAGGTTGATTGGAATTTATTTAATCTTCTCGTAGAGGAAAAGGGAGTGGCGATAGACAGGATAATCGCTATTGATGAGGGGTTTGAGAGCACCTATAAGCTTGTAAAGGACGAGGTGACATCGAATCCCGATAAGTACAGGGACAAGGTCAGGATACTCCAGGAGATAATAACCAGGCTTACCGATAAGGGTGCACATATCCAGACCGGGGAAGAGAGAAACCGTCAGATCATAGATAATATCTTTCTTGCGACCAGGCAGGAGATAAAAAAGCAGCGTACCGGGATGAAGGTTGCGACTACATATTATAATACAATGAGAAATTCGGTTATAAGGGCAGCCGAGGACTCGATTCTGGATCAGAAGAAGTGATATTCTGCTTGTGCAAAAGCCTTGAAAATATCACAAAAGTCTGATAAAATAACAATAGTAACAGCGTTTTAAATGTAATATGTATCATTTTTGAAAAATTTTTTGTAATTTTTTCAAAAAAGGGGTTAAGTATTCCCGACTTGCTCCGATATA
>JAILJC010000013.1 GCA_024694965.1 Lachnospiraceae bacterium | reverse complement strand
TCGTCTTCGTCGTCTTCGTCTTCGTCGTCCTCGTCTTCATCCTCGTCCTCATCGTCTTCCTCATAACGCCTCCTGCGGCTTGAGGGAGCCTGACGAACGGGTTCCTGATATCTGTTGCGGTTAAACTCAGCCTCTTCCTCGGCATGACTTAACTTAACGGCAAGTACTATAACAACGATTATGAGTATGAGTGCAAGAAGACCCAGAGCACCGATGATGATAAGCCTTATGAAGAGAGGCTTCTCATATTTCTCGGCAGCTGCCTCGGCCGCTGCTTCGGTTATCGGCATCTTGTTGCCTTCATCATCGACCGCGGTCCTTATGACCTGCAGATATCTCTGATAGGTTCCCTCAGCCTGGTCGTAGAGGTACCATCCCTGATTACCCTCGGAACTTAATGCGTACACAAGGAAGAATTCCTTAGCCGATACTCCGCCGTTCTCATATGCTGTCTCAGCCTCGGCAGATTCATCCGACGAATCGGAAACGATCGTATAAGCTTCCAGTGTCTGGTCGTTCCAGTTAAGGGTAGCCTTTGTGAAGTTGAGAGGTATCTCAACATTCGCCGGAGCGTTCGTGACTATGATGAAACGGTTCTCGATACCACGGATCATCCTGAAGTCGGAAAGTTCGCCGGTCGACTGGTCTATAACACAGAAGTTACCGGTGTTGGTAGCTTCGTCAGTAACATAAACGAGAAGCATGTCGCCCATATCGAACTGGGCAGCCTCTATAGTGGTGCCGCTGTATGAAGCGGTGGTCTTATGGAACAGCTCAGGCATCATCTCATCAGGGAAGACCGTTGAAATTGTCTTGGTGCCGTCGAGTGACTGTACGGTACCTGCTTCAACACCCGTTGAAGACGTTTCGGCAGTATCCGCTGCACCTGCAGCCGCTGCTGCGGTATCCTCGCCGTCAACGTTTACGGTAACGCTTCCCGTGGCAGGATCAGTGCCTTCACCGTCAAGCACTGCCGTTACATAAACTTCGGCTGCTCCTCCGGAAAGGGGTGAAAATGTGATAGCAGCCTCTTTGTCGGTGAAAGTCAGCTTACCGCCGCCACCGCCGTACTCCTTATCACATTCAACGACCACGAGCCTGTTCTCATCATATTCAACCGATATCTCGGGAGCCTCAGCTCCGTCGCCGTCGCTCTCGGCCTTGTATGAAACAACGAACTTGTCTCCCACCGCCGCTGTCTCAGCATCGGACGTAACCGTAACCGTACCTGCAGCAAAAGCGTTAACAGCAGGTATGATCATCAGCATTGCCGATATCATGGCCGCACCTATAAGTTTCATCCTTGTCCGTATCATACAGACTCCTTTCTCAGTTCCGTTGTACATACAGCGTGTAGGTCCTCGTATTACCGTTCTGAGCCTTGCACACTATCGCCACGGTATTTGTCCCGACTTCGAGAGGAATATCTCCCGTACCGCCTATGCTCGAAGTTGAGGCTACAGCCGTAGCCGAAACATTTATTGATTCTACTGAATTATCTACCGTAATGTAGTAGGTATTGGTCGCCGCATTGAACTCAGGCGCCATGCTCAAACCTTCAACGTTGATCGATGCCAGGTAGTTATTCGGGTTCGATTCACTCGTCGGTTTTTCACAAGGTGTATCAGGCATATTATAATAGTATGGAATTCTAAACACAAGTATAGAATTCGTATCCGTGTATGCTTTTTTCATTCTGGCCGACTCGGATGAGGCCGCCTGAAGGTTGCTCATGTACTGATGAGAGTATACTCCGTTGTCGTGGTTAACAACGTTAAACTTCTCGAAATACAGCGTATTCTGGCCCTTCTTTATGTACTTCTCTCCTACGTAAGCAGCGCTTCCGCATATGGACCTGTATCTTGAATTCCACGGCCTTGAAAACTGCTCGTCTTCTCCTGCCGCATAAATGAGTCCGTTCTCAACCGGGAGCCTTCCGTTTGTCGCATACGCGCCGATGTTGAAGTAGTTAAAATATCCTTCATGGCCCGACATCGTTCCGGAAATGCTCTGTGATCTTCCGTAAAGGCCCTGCTCCTGAAGTATCCTTGTCGTAAGATGATAAGGACTGATCCCGGCGTTCCTTGCCGCTTCCATTATCGTATCAACGTAATTGCGCTCGGTGCCGTCCGTATCGGTGAACGATGACTCGAGGAAGGTACCTTCTATGATCCTGCGGATACCGTCCTCGTTCTGGTAATCGAGGCTGTCAAGCTTCTCAAACTGATATATGCCGCTCTCGTCAAGGAAGTTCCTCGGATCCATGTAATATGAGATCAGCTCCCTTGAAGCGGATGCCCAGGTACCTCCGTCAAATCCGTACCACTCGTTGTTCTTCCAGTTATATGCCTGGGGCTCTGTCGACTTCCATGAGGAAATACTGTTCTTTGCGATCAGGTTCTTTCCTACCGAACACTCGGCTGCAATTGCTTCGTTCCAGTCAAGTCCCGTATCCACTACCTCGAACTGCCAGTTGGGATACTTCTCATGCAGGAAGCGCAGGTTGGTCTTGTATCCATCGGGGAGTTCGGCAATGGCTTCTTCAAACTCTTTGTCCGAGCTCGGCTTAACGCTTTCGGTGGTCGATGTTATGTTAACATAATCCGATCTTACATAACCTTTTTTCTCAACGCCCTTGCATGTAAAGTCCACATAATACCACGTTATGCCGTCACTTCCCGTCGTCTCGCCCTTAATGTTCAGCCTGTGGCCTGAATTAAGCTGCTCTACGACCGTTCCGTTGACGGCACTCTCTCTAACCCTTATTCCGGATCCTTTAACCATTCCCACCAGGGCGTCCGTGTAATCCGATTTGTTTTCTTCTTCCTTAATAAAATCGGCCAGCATGTATCCTGTCTGGTCCGATCCGTTAAACCTGAAGGATATCTTGGACCACTTTCGTCCGTCCGATCCTTCCTGTCCTCCAAGGACCGTGACCGTGCTGCCTGTGCTCAGTTTTGCGATCACCTGCCCGTCAACGGGCTCCTTTCGGACATTTACGTTTATTCCGTTTACAGCTCCTATCTTGCCTGTTTCCTTCTTTTCCTCTTCCTTCTTTTCTTCCTTGGCTTCGTCTTTATTTTCTTCATCCGCGGCAGTGACTTTTTCTTCACCGCCGCCCGGGTCGCCCTTGTTTGAGTCAGCCTTTATGTTGGGAGTCACCCCCGAAACGAAATCAGACCTTATATATCCGACCAGCGGCGTAAGATTGCTGGTGAATGATATCTTATACCAGAGGTTTCCGTCGCTTGCAGCTATCTGCTCGGTAACGGTAACCGAATGTCCTTCGGACACCCTTCCGATAACCTTGCCGTCAACTACCGCTTCCCTTACGTTAACGCCTTCACCCTTAACCGTGCCGACCTGTACGCCTGCGGCGGGTTCCGTGACCACCGTCTTCTTTTCTGTTTCCGAAGAATCACCCGAAGACTTGTCCGTTGCCTTGGCTACGGTCCCGCTTGCTTTAAGAAGATCAGACCTTATGTAGCCTTTATATGAAAGATCACCCTTGTTGCAGGTTACCGAATACCATGTCTTGCCGTCATCCCCGGTCACCGCTTCAACAAGCTTTACTTCCGCATTCTGCTTGAGACACATCGTGATCTCGCCCTTCGTAGAGGCCGTCTCTCTCATGATCGCAAGATCAACAATAACGGTGCCGGTAGCATCCTTTGATGCTTCCGCCTTCGTGCCGGCAGCTTTCGCTTCCGAAGTGTCCTTAACGGTTTCCTTGGATTTGTTTACAAGATCCGACCTGATATATCCGGTGCTTTCCCCGATCTTAATGCGGTACCACTTCTTACCGTCATTACCCTTCACTTCATCCAATATGGTTACTTCATCGTCCTTACGGACTCCGAAAGCAAATGAAGCGTCGGTTCCGGCCTCCTTCCTTACCTTGCCGCTTGTGCATGTGACGGTACCCTTTACCGCCGTATATGCATATGTTGATCGCGTTCCGGTTATGACCATCGATGCAGCCAAAACAGGAAGCATAACTTGACGAAGTATGCGGCCACCCTCAGACCGCATATTAACACGCGTACAAGAACGCATATCTACCGATTCCCCTTTCAGTGTATGTGTCCGAATAGCGGATTGACCAGGATAGTCATGGTCCCCTTATTCTTTCCCTCGTGTTTAATAATACAACTGCGGTCCGATTATGTCAACCTTTTTTGAATAATTTTATGTAAAGTAGTTTGACCGATTCGGTCAGTTTTCGTGCGATGCCCTTTATTACTACGCCTCGTCGATTGCACGGCCTATATCAGACCTGCAGTACTTGTTATCAAAATCAACCCATTTTGTCGCTTCATAAGCATTGCTCCTGGCCTGTTTAAGATCGGGACCCATTGCCGTTATGCCAAGAACACGGCCGCCGTTTGTGACCACTTTTCCATCCTTTAATTTCGTTCCGGCATGGAAGGCAAAGTATGAATCCTTTCCGTCAAACTTATCCAGACCCTTTATCTCATATCCCTTCTCATACTTCACGGGATAACCGTCGGATGCGAGCACTACACATACCGCGGCATTATCCTTGAAATCAAGTTCGATCTTATCAAGGGTGCCGTCTATGCAGGCCTCCATCACATCTATTATGTCGTTGTTCATCCTCGGGAGGACTACCTGTGCCTCGGGGTCTCCGAAACGTGCATTGTACTCAAGCACCTTGGGACCGTCCTCGGTTAACATAAGTCCAAAGAATATGACTCCCTTAAAGGTCCTTCCCTCTGCCGCCATCGCATCAACCGTAGGCTGATAGATGTTCTTCATACAGAATTCATCTATCTCCTTTGTATAGAACGGGCTGGGTGAGAAAGTACCCATACCGCCCGTATTAAGTCCCTGATCCCCGTCCTTTGCCCTCTTATGGTCCTGGGCCGAGGTCATCGGACGTATCGTCTTTCCGTCCGTAAACGAAAGCACTGATACCTCACGGCCTGTCATGAACTCCTCTATGACCATCCTGTTGCCGGCGGCTCCGAACTGCTTATCAAGCATGATCGACTTTACACCCTCCCTGGCCTCTTCAAGGGTATTGCAGATAAGAACACCTTTGCCGAGCGCAAGGCCGTCTGCCTTAAGGACTATGGGCATCCTTGCCGTTTCAAGATATTTGAGCGCATCCTCGGCATTATCAAAGTTCTCGTACTGTGCGGTGGGTATGCCGTATTTCTTCATAAGATCCTTGGAAAAGGCCTTGCTGCCTTCAAGGATCGCCGCATTGGCACGCGGTCCGAAAGCCCTTATTCCCTTTGCTTCAAACGCATCCACGGCACCCGCTACGAGCGGATCGTCGGGAGCGACTATCGTAAGGTCTATCTTTTCCTTAACGGCAAAATCCGTAAGCGCATCAAAATCCATAACCCCGATATCCACACACTCGGCAAGTCCCGCTATCCCGGCATTACCCGGTGCGCAGTATATCTTTGATACACGGCTGCTCTTTGCAACCGAGTTTACTATAGCGTGTTCACGTCCGCCGCTGCCTACCACAAGTACCTTCATAACTTTCTCCTTTTACTGTTTTTGTGATCAGAACACTACGAAACCATTGTCATCCGAGCCGCTGTCATCATCGTCCTCATAGTCATCATCATCGTCATCGTAGTCATAGTCGTAATCTTCGTCTTCTTCGTAATCTTCGTCTTCTTCGTAGTTATCGTAATCGTAATCGTCGTCGTCATCGTCATTCTGATCCTGACCCGAACCCGTACGGCCGCTGCCATTGCTGCTGCCGCTGTTGCTGCTGCCGCTATTCGTAGAAGGCGTACCCGAGCTTGCGGAAGGTACTTCATCTTCGTCTTCATCATCTTCCTCGACGATATCTTCCTCTACTTCGGCTTCGTCTTCTTCGTCTTCCTCGTCATCCTCTTCTTCGACGTCAGCTTCGTCTTCGTCTTCGTCTTCGTAATCCTCGGTATTGTCCATTAATGACTGATCGGTATCGTCATCCGTCTCGACTTCGTATTCCTCATAGTCCGCGTCTTCGTCCCAATCCTCGTCATCCTCATATTCGTAGTCTTCGTCGTCTTCCCAGTCCTCGTCATCCTCATCGTAATCACCTTCTCGCTCTTCTCTGATCTCTTCGAGCTTGTCGGTGATATTCCAGAGGACCTCATCAAGCGCACCCGATTCCCATGCCCATAAGAATCCGCCTACGACAAGCAGGATGGAGCCAAGGATTATACCAAGGATGATAAGCTTTTTCTTTAAGGGGTTATTCTCCTTAGGCGGCTGCCCCTCAGCGGGCACCTGGCCGTCAACAGGATACTGACCGTCAACGGGTACCTGTGCACCCTTTTTCGGTTTTTTTGCCTTGGGAGTCTTAGGAGCCTTGGGAGCCTTGGGTTTCCCCGCGCCCGGAAGCTTATCCTTTAATGCTGCGAGCCCCTTCTTTGCGGGCTTCTCACCTTCTTCGGAATTTCCTGCCGCATTTATATCGGTCGCTGTTTTATCTTTCTTCTTAAGCTTATTAAGAAACGCAGGCTTTTTGCTCTTCTTTTCCGCAGGCGCTTCAGGTGCCGGCAGATTTGAGACTATGCTGCCTGCTGTCGTAACCGCCGCAGCTGATGCCCCGGCTGCCGTTCTTCCCGTTGCCGCCGCTGCCGTAACCGCAGTGCCTGCCGCTGCCGCACGACCTGCCATCTGAGCGCCGGCTATCGCTGCTGTTGCTGAAGCTGCTGTTCCGGCTGCCGCCACCGCAGCTCTTCCCGCTGTCTTTGCCACTGCCCTTCCTGCCGTCTTTGGTGCAGCCGCGTGGGCGTTTGACGCACCCGTGAAGACATCATTGCTTATCTTCTCCTGCTGCGGAGCCTGTGCGTTATCGTAAAACTCATCCACGTTATCGACTCCGGCCGCCATCTCATCGGGGAGCCTTAAATCGTTTAATGCTTTATTTATCTCTTTTTCTCTTTCGTCATATAACTCATCATCATCGAAGAAGCCCCTGAGCCTGTCAAGTTCTTCATCAAGAGCGGGATCATGATCACCGTCAAGATCATCCATTGCCGATATACCCATCGATGCAAGATCGATCGTATCTATCAATTCGGACGAATCCGACAGAGCACTTTCCGATGCCGTATCGG
>JAILJC010000208.1 GCA_024694965.1 Lachnospiraceae bacterium | reverse complement strand
TACGCAACATTCGATAACAAGGGTGTTGGTACAAAGATCGGTTCTTACATCGTTGAGCATTGCGGTGCTACAAAGGACAATCCGAAGACCATCGAGCTTTTCATGGGTTCACCTGATGATAACAACGCTCATATGCTTTATGCAGGTCTTATGGAGCAGATCCAGCCTTTACTTGATGACGGATCACTCGTATGTAAGTCAGGCCAGATAGATTTCGATTCCAACAACACATTAAGGTGGGATCAGCAGACAGCTATGAAGAGGTGTGAGGACCTTCTTACAAGGTACTATGCAGACGAGGATCTCGACATCTGCGCATGCGCTTATGACGGACTTTCATACGGCTGTATGTCAGCTCTTGAGGGTGCAGGTTATACCGATGCTAACTGGCCTATGATCACCGGTCAGGATGCAGAGCTTATGGCTACCAAGCACATCATCTCAGGTAAGCAGACAATGTCTATCTACAAAGATACAAGGCTTCTTGCTTCAAAGTGTGTTACAATGGTACAGGCAGTGCTTGAAGGCGCTAAGCCCGAGATCAATGACACAGAGCAGTACAACAACGGCAAGATAGTAGTTCCTTCATATCTGTGTGAGCCCGTAGCGGTTGATAAGGATAACTACAAGGAAGTTATCATCGGCGGCGGATACTATACAGAGGAACAGCTGGCTGAATAATAACGGCAGGTAATGTGTCGGTTAAACGGGGCGGCGGCAGAAAGCTGCCGCCCTGTTTTAAATCTTTTCAGAAGGAGTTGGTAGGATGTCGGATTACATCTTGGAAATGGATCACATAACGAAGAAATTCTCCGGAGTAACGGCTCTTGACGATGTTAATCTTAAGGTAAAAAAAGGCGAGATCCACGCCATTTGCGGTGAGAACGGCGCCGGCAAGTCCACGCTTATGAACGTCTTATCGGGCGTTTACCCTTTCGGAACCTATGAAGGGGATATACTGTATAAGGGTGAGCACTGCAAGTTCCACAGCTTAAGGGATTCGGAAGCCAAGGGCATAGTTATAATACATCAGGAGCTGGCACTTTCCCCCCTGTTGAGTGTTGCCGAGAACGTGTTCATCGGAAATGAGCAGACAAGCATGAAGGGTATCATCGACTGGACCGAAACAAGGAGGCATGCCAAGGAAATGCTTGCTAAGGTGGGACTTGAAAACGAAGATGTCAATGTTCCGGTCAATACTCTCGGCGTAGGAAAGCAGCAGCTTATCGAGATCGCAAAGGCAATGGCCAAAAAGGTTGAGCTTCTTATCCTCGATGAGCCTACGGCAGCCCTTAACGATGAGGAAAGCCGGAAGCTTCTTGATATAATGCTCCAGTTAAAGGAGCAGGGTATAACCTGCATAATCATTTCACATAAACTGAACGAGATAGAATACGTATCCGATTCGGTTACGATAATCAGGGACGGAAAGACGATAGAAACCCTTGTAAAAGGTGTGGATGATTATTCGGAAGACCGGGTAATAAAGGCTATGGTAGGCCGTGAGATGACTAACCGATATCCCGTACGAGAGGGTGTAAATGTCGGCGATGTTATCTTTGAAGTGAAAAACTGGAACGTATTTCACCCTGATGATGAACATCGTCAGGTGCTTAAGGATATTAACATCAAGGTCCGTGCGGGCGAAGTTGTCGGCCTGGCGGGACTTATGGGAGCCGGTAGGACGGAGCTTGCAATGAGCCTGTTCGGACACAGTTACGGACAGAAGATATCGGGTACCGTCCTTATGAACGGACAGGAAGTACACTTAAAAACGGTTAAGGATGCCGTTAAGAACAAACTTGCTTACATTTCCGAAGACAGGAAGACCTACGGTCTTAACCTTATCGGGGATGTTAAGGAAAATATGACTATTGCCGCACGGCCGTTCTTCTTTTCCAATCATGGAGTCATAAACGAAAACGATGAGATAGTTGCGGCACAGGATTACAGGCAGCGGGTAAAGGTTAAGACAAATTCCATCAATCAGGTAGTCGGAGCTCTTTCCGGCGGCAATCAGCAGAAGGTAGTTGTTGCCAAGTGGATGATGACGCAGCCCAATGTGCTTATCATGGATGAGCCCACACGAGGCATAGACGTAGGTGCAAAATATGAGATCTACTGTGTAATAAACGAACTGGCAAAAGCAGGAAAAGCTATCATCATTATCTCTTCGGAAATGCCCGAGATAATAGGAACATGCGACAGATGTTACGTAATAAACGAAGGAGAGATAGCAGGAGAACTGACCAGGGAAGAGTTTTCGCAGGAAAAGATCATGCAACTTATCATGGCTCATATGAGAAAGGGAGATGGAAATGGAAACTAAAAACAAAAAATTGGTTAATATGGATTTAAAACAGTACGGAATGTTTTTGATCCTTATAGGAATCTTTATTCTGTTCGCAATAACGACAAAGGGCGCTAATGCAAAGCCGGTTAACATTAACAACCTTATCATGCAGAACGGTTATGTCGTTATCCTTGCGATAGGTATGCTGCTGTGCGTACTTACCGGAAACATCGACCTTGGAGTCGGATCGGTAGTTGCCGTTACCGGATCGGTTGCGGGAATCATAATGATAGACTTAAAGATGAACATGTGGGTTGCAATACTTGCAGCTTTAGCGGTAGGTCTGCTCACGGGACTGTTTGCCGGATTCTTTATTGCCTATCTGGGGATCCCGCCTTTCGTAGTAACGCTGGCAACGATGCTTATGGGAAGGGGCCTTACGTACACGCTCCTTCAGGCACAGACAAAGGGACCTTTTGAACAGTCCTATAACTTTATCGGAGCCGGATTCCTTCCCGTCATAAAGATACCGCTCGGACCCGGGCTTGCAAATGCGCTCGGCGGGACCACGATCGATCTTATCAGTATCATCGTTGCGATCATAGCTTCGGCGGCACTGATCTTCTCGGAGTACAGGAATTATTCGACAAAGAAGAAGTATGACTTTGCTGTCAATCCTACATGGCAGATCGCATTAAAGCTTGCGATAATGCTCTTCATCATATGGTTCTTCTTTGTAAAGCTTGCACTTAACAACGGTCTTCCGTTCGTGCTTCTTATCATGGTGATCCTGATCGCGGTTTACGGTTTCATCACCAGCAAGACAGTCGCGGGACGTCAGATATACGCCCTTGGCGGCAACCGGAAGGCGGCTAACCTTTCCGGTATCGATACAAACAAGGTATTCTTCTGGGTATATGTAAATATGGGATTCTTATCTTCGATAGCAGGTATAGTACTTGCCGCAAGAAACGGATCGGCAACTCCCAAGGCCGGTGACGGTTTCGAGATGGATGCGATCGCTTCCTGTTACATCGGTGGCGCAGCGGTTGCCGGTGGTGCCGGTACCATCGTCGGAGCGGTTGTCGGAGCTTTCATCATGGGTATTCTTAACAACGGTATGTCCCTTATGGGATTCACAACCGATGTTCAGAAGATCTTCAAAGGAATGGTCCTTCTGCTGGCAGTTACACTCGACGTGCTTTCAAAGCGTAAGAAGAGCTGATCTTTAAAAGATACGGATATTGCGATAAGGCTGCGGATGACTGCAGCCTTATTCGTTTATCCAGGCTCCGTATTTGTAAAATATGGGGCGATAAGCTTGCTAATACAGGGCATTTTCTATAAAATTATAAGTTAGGGCATTATAAAACAAACAGCTTAAAAAGCACCGGGAGGCTTAATGGAATTATATAAGGTTATCCTCGTTGATGACGAGGAAGAAGTAAGGGAAGCGATAAGAAGAAGGATAAACTGGGAGGAGATAGGCTTTACCGTTGTCGCCACGGCGGAAAACGGTGAGGATGCACTCGAACTTGCCGAGACATATGAGCCGGATGTGGTAATGACGGATATCCAGATGCCGTTCATGGATGGCCTTACAATGCTTAAGAGGTTCAAGGAAAAGGTCCCGGATGTCCGCAGCGTCATCTTTTCTGGCTACGATGATTTCGAATACGCCAAGGAGGCGATCCGCTTAGAAGCCGAGGAATATATCTTAAAGCCCGTTGATGCGGACGAGCTGCGTGAGATATTCAGGCGCATAAAGTCAAGGCTCGATGAGCAGATAAAACAGCGAAGGAACGTTGAACAGCTTTCAAAATACTATGAGGCGAGCAGGCCCATGATGAAGGAGCAGCTCATCATCGGTCTTTTGGAGGGCAGGGAGCTTCAGTTTGACCTTGAGCGTTACCAGCGTGACTTTGACTTAAAAGTTGAGTCGGCGTTTTACTGTGTCGGCGCATTCCGTATAACGCCAATGGGCGATGATAAGGAAACACTTGATAAGAACCTGATGGCGGTATCGCTTAAACAGATCGTGATCGAACGCTTCAGGGGAGTGCTTGAAGTCGAGGCTTTTGTCTACCTTGACACTGTCTGCGTGCTTGCAAGGTTAAAGAGTACACAGCAATATTCCGTATTTGTCGAGGAGATGGACAGGATATGCAAGGTCGCACACAAATCCCTGCATGCCAATGTATCTGCCGGCATCGGCAGGACATACGGTAACGCCGAGAGCATCCATACATCATTCCTTGAAGCCAAGGATGCTTTCCACTACAGGATCTTTGTCGGTGAGAATCAGGCGCTGTGCATTAACGATGTAGACCCTTCATCCCATATAGACGATTATGTTAGTGAAAAGCAGATACGCCACATCATGAGGCAGGTAAAGGTCGGCACCAAGGAGAGTCTTGAAGCCGAGATACGTGACTTTATCGAAAAGCTTAAGAGGTCGGATATAAACTTAAACCAGCTTCAAATCTTCTATGCCGAATTCATGGTAGAGCTGTTCCGCTTATCAAGGGGCCATGTAATAAACCCGGCCCAGACGGGGTTTGGAAATGTCAATACAAACGAAGAACTGGCAGGCTTTTCATCCATGGATGAATTTGCGGACCGACTGATCGAGCTTACCGAGATCCTTTGGGAGAAGATAAACAACGGCAGGCTTGACAGCACCAAGAAGCTTGCGGAGGATGCCAAGCAGTATATAGCCGATCATTTCGGCGAGAGCACTCTTTCGGTTGACGATATATGCTCGCATTTAAACGTCGGAACTTCCTATTTTTCATCGGTATTTAAGAAGGAGACAGGGATGAGCTTTGTGACTTATCTTACTCAGATACGAATGAATGAGGCACAGCGTCTTTTGGATACGACCGATGAAAAGAGTTATATCATAGCAGGGATGGTGGGATACGAGGAACCCAATTATTTCAGCTATGTTTTTAAGAAACATTTTGGTGTTTCACCGTCAAAATACAGACAATAGCGGCATTATATGGATTTTCTTAAAGAAGAATACAAAAAAAGAAGCCTTCAGTGGACCATATCACTGTCATTTACGCTGATCTCGATAATAAGCATCGCGTCTATGGCGATAGCTTTTTATACCCATTCCACGGAAACGATAAGGTCAAACACGATCGAAATGAACAAGCAGGTCATCGATCAGGTCAGCCTTAACTTAAATTCATATATAAGGAACATGATGGGCATTTCCGATACCATGTGCTACAGCGTGATCAAAAATACCGACCTTACGTATGAGCGCATCAACAAGGAAATGACTCTGCTTTACGATGCAAACAAGGACAACCTTACAAGTATCGTATGTGCATCCGAGGATGGCGCCATAATTGCGGCATCCCCTTTGTCGGCAAGGAAACCCGGCGTCGATCTTAAAAAGGAAAAATGGTTCCAGGATGCCTTCGATGAGATAGAGAACATACACTTCTCGACGCCCCATGTACAGAACATATTTGAGAACAGTAACTACAGATATTACTGGGTGGTTTCGCTTTCGCGTTGTGTGGAGCTTACGAACATGGGAAATGTCCGAACCGGCGTTTTGCTGGTTGACATGAATTACAGCGGTATCGAGCGTATGTTTGAAAAGGTCAACGACGGCGGAGTCGGCTTTATATACCTGTGTGATGCGGAAGGCGAGATCATTTATCATCCCATGCAGAAGGCAATATATGCGGGGCTTGTAAAGGAAAACAACCGTGCACATGCATCCCATCCCGACGGCGTGTTCTCGGAATGGTTTGACGGACAGGAAAGGGATGTGGTCGTAAGGACCGTCGGTTATACCGGCTGGAAGATAGTGAGCGTGACCACCACCTCGGAGCTTGCTCCCGACATGGGCCAGATGCGTAATTACATGTTCATGGTCTTTATCATAATCTTAAGCCTTATCGTATTCGGTAACTATATCATCTCATACGTTGTTACCGATCCCATACGAAAGCTTGAGGACTCCATCGCATACCTTGAGGAAGGCGTAATAAACGAGGAGACCATGAACGAAGACAATATCTTTATCGGCGGTTCACATGAGATAAGGCATCTGGGAAGGACGATAAAGTCAATGATCCGTCAGATGAAGAAGCTTACGGACGAAATGGTCAAGGAGCAGAAGGCAAAGCGTAAGAGCGAGCTGGATGCCCTGCAGAGTCAGATCAATCCGCATTTTCTGTATAATACGCTGGATTCGGTCGTATGGATGATAGAGAGCGAGAGATACAAGGAAGCCATATCGATGGTCACCGCGCTGGCGCAGCTTTTCAGGATATCATTAAGCAAGGGCAACAACGTTATATCGATACATGATGAGATAGTCCATGCAAGGAACTACCTTAATATCCAGAAGGTAAGGTTTAAGAATAAGTTCACTGCGGATATAGAGATAGATCCCGATATCGAAAACTACGCAACGATAAAGCTTATCGTGCAGCCCCTGCTTGAGAATGCGATATATTACGGAGTTGAGCATATGGACGGCGAGGGCAGGATAATACTGCGCGGTTATGAAAAGGACGGGGATATCTATATCTCCGTTTCGGATAACGGAATGGGAATACCTCAGGAGGTACTTGATACCCTTCTTACCGATAAGGCAAGGAGCCGCGGAAAGGGCTCGGGTATCGGCCTTTGGAACGTAAACCAGAGGATACAGACATATTTTAAGGGAGACTACGGTCTCATAATAGAGAGCGAACTGGACGAGGGGACAACGGTTACGATCCACCTTCCGAAGATCCCGATAGAAGAGTACCGAAAGGAGGAAGGCAGAAATGAAACTGCACCTAAATAAAAAGAGCCTTCCCGTGATCGCGGTACTGCTCCTTATCATTATCGTGATCGGCATTTTCATGATCACGGGCAAAACAAACGAAAACGGGAAAAGAAAGCATATTTCGTTCATAGTATACGGGGATGATAACGAACGATGGGAAAACATGCGGCAGGGCGCGGGCCTTGTATGCGGGGAAAACGATGCCGACATCACCCTTGTTACGATGCTTACGGAAGATGATGTAAATGAACAGATCGAAATAATAGAGCGCGAGATATCAAACGGCGCCGATGCGCTTATCATAGCAGCCTGCGACAGCGGAGCAATAAGGGAATATATAAACAGCAGGAAGGCACGGATACCGGTCGTATTCGTTGAGGCATCACAGTCAACGGGCCTTGCATTAAATGATGTGCCGGATTTCTGTCCCGATGATTACAGGATGGGATATGAGCTCGGTGAAACTCTTGTTGAAAATGAAAGCGATATAGTGACGGTAGCCGTTATTTCCGGTAACACAAAACGGGACAGCGTGGCTATGAGGGAAAAAGGCTTAAAGGACGCGATCACAGGCAAAGTCGGTAAGGAATTAAGCTGGACCGGAAGCAGGTTCGGCAAAAGCACGCAGACAAGGGTATTTATTCAGAGGGCCCTGGTTTCGGAAGCAACGGATGTAATAGTGACTCTGGATAATACGACCACGGACGCGCTGCTTGACGCTATGGAAAACTTAAACCAGAGCAGCAAGGTATACGCTATATCAACATCCAACAAGGCAGTGTACTATTTAAACGGCACCACGATCAAGGCGCTCGGATTCCCGGATGAGTTCAGTATGGGGTATCTTGCTGCGATGTATGTCCTTGACAGGTCAAAGGCACGCAATACCTATGCGGGAAAAGAGATAGAGTACAGGATAGTCAGAAAGGAGGATATGTATGATGCGGACAATCAAACGCTTTTATTCCCGTTCGTTAATTAGCGCTGTCGCTGCCGTCATTCTTTTATCCTTCGTTTTGAGCGGGTGCGCGGCAAAGAGCGAGGTGCCGGATGAGATAAAGATAGCGGTTCTGATTTATGATGAATATGATACTTTTATTGACGATATGACCAAATATATGACCAAATGGTGCAGGCAGAAGGAGAAAGAGAGCGGCATCAGGATAACGATAGATGTTGTCGGGGCAGGGAAGAGTCAGCTTACGCAGAATGATCAGGCAGAGAAGTTCGTTCACGAAAACTATGATGTGCTGTGCGTCAACCTCGTGGACAGAACAGATGCGACCGTGATAATCGACATGGCAATGGCAAACGATGTCCCCATCATTTTCTTCAACCGCGAGCCGGTTGAGAGGGATCTGTCAAGATGGGACAAGATATACTACGTGGGAGCGCTTGCAAGGCAGTCGGGCGAGATGCAGGCAAAGATTATAACGGATGCACTGTCGGATAAGAATAAGTTTTCCAAGATAGATGCCAACGGAAACGGGACGATACAGTATGTTATGCTCGAAGGAGAAGCGGGACATCAGGACACGCTGGTACGTACCAGTGTATGTATAAACGAACTGGTAAACGCCGGTTTTTCACTGGAAAAACTGGGGGATGAATATGCTGACTGGGACAGGGATCAGGCAAGGTCAAAGATGTGGGAACTGCTTGAAAAGTATCCGTTCCAGGTTGAGATGGTGATAGCCAACAATGATGACATGGCGCTTGGAGCGATCGACGCGATAACGGAAAAGGATTATCCGCTCACGCCGTTTGTAGTGGGCATTAACGGGACGGCGGATGCCCTCGAGGCAATAAGGACGATGAAGCTTGACGGCAGCGTATATAACGATTCGGAAGGCCAGGCTGATGTGATCATGGAGATGGCATACTCACTCTCCAGGGGACTGCCTTTTCCGGATTCGGTAGAGCTTACTTTTGACAAATATGTTTTCAAGCCCTACAGCATTATCACATATGACAATGTTCAGCGCTATATAAAATAAGCTTTTCGTCGTGTTTTCCACTTTACACGGCTATGGAAAGTTGTATATAATCATAAAATACGGACATTTTGTGCGATTATTAACTACCGGGAGATTAAAATGGAGCAGGGACTTGAAATACGATGGCACGGAAGGGGAGGCCAGGGAGCAAAGACGGCAGCCCTTCTGCTTGCGGATGTGGCATTTAAGACAGGAGCCAATGTACAGGGATTTCCGGAGTACGGACCCGAAAGGATGGGCGCCCCGATAACGGCTTATAACAGGATATGCCGGGACAGGATAAGGGTTCATTCTAATATATACACGCCGGATCTTGTGGTGGTTGTGGATGAGACTCTCCTTCATTCCGTGGATGTGACCGCGGGGCTTAAGGAGGACGGCGCTGTCATCATTAACACACCGAAGAAACCTGAGGAGATAACAGGTCTGTTAAACGGTTATAAGGGAAAAGTTTATACCGTTGATGCGAAACGTATCTCAATTGATACGCTCGGAAAGAACTTTCCCAATTCTCCGATGCTTGCGGCGGCAGTCGCGGTAAGCGGAGTAATGGACAGGGAAGCCTTCATTAATGAAATGAGGTCTTCGTATGAGCATAAATTTGCCAAGAAGCCCGAAGTCATAGAAGGTAATATGAAGGCGCTTAATATGACATTTGAGGAGCTTGAGCCTTTCTTAGATAAGGCCTCAGCCTAAATCATAAGAAAACGAGGGACATGATGAGAACTGACGTTAACAGGATAAATGAATCGACCCCGCACCAGGAGCTCACGGAAGGGCTTATGATGTTTGCGGGCGGAACATCCAAGGAATTCAAGACGGGTGAGTGGAGGACATCCACCCCGGTCTTTATTAAGGAGAAGTGCAAGCAGTGTCTGCTTTGTGCTCCTGTGTGCCCTGACGGGAGCATTCCCGTTAAGGACAGCAAGAGGGATGATTTTGACTATGACCATTGCAAGGGCTGCGGCATATGTGAGAAGGCTTGTCCCTTCGGAGCTATTGAGATGAGGGAGGGACTATCCTGACGAAGTAAGGATTCAGGATGTCCCGACCAATATGCCGCCGACTGTTTTTGAGGGGGCAATACATTGATTTGAGGGAGGGAATGTGATGCCAAAGAAGGACAGGATGTCGGGCAACGAAGCGGTTGCCTACGCGATAAAGCAGGTGAATCCGGATGTGATGCCGGCGTTTCCCATAACACCGTCAACGGAGATACCGCAGCTGGTATCCACATATATAGCCAACGGACAGATGGATACGGAATTTATTCCGGTAGAATCGGAACATTCGTCAATGAGTGCGACGATAGGTGCCGAGGCCGCGGGAGCAAGGAGCTTAACGGCCACATCTTCGTGCGGACTTGCTCTTATGTGGGAGGAGCTTTTGCTTGCGGCATCAAACCGCATGCCATGCGTGCTCGCCCTCGTAAACCGCACGCTTTCGGGCCCCATCAACATAAACTGCGATCATTCGGACAGCATGGGCGCGAGGGATACCGGCTGGATACAGATATATGCCGAGGATAACCAGGAGGCATATGACAATTTCATCCAGGCTTATCCGATCGCAGAGGATAAGAATGTCCACCTGCCGGTGATGATATGCCAGGACGGATTCATAACATCTCATGCCGTCCAGAACATAGAGCTTCTTGATGATGACACGGTAAAGGATTTTGTCGGTACATATGAGCCGGAGGAATTTCTGTTAAATCCGGGCAAGCCCGTTGCAGTCGGACCTTATTCGGTATCCAACTATGCAATGGAAGCCAAGAAGAATCAGGAGCTTGCAATGGAAAACAGCAAAGAGGTCATCCTGCGGGTAGCCGGTGAGTTTGAACGCGTTTCCGGCCGCAGCTACGGTTTTTTTGAAGAATACAGGACCGGGGATGCCGATTATATAATGCTCATAATGGGTTCGGCAGCAGGCACCGCAAAGCAGGCCTGCGATGACCTTAGGGATAAAGGCATGAAGGTCGGAGTTCTGAAGCTTCGTGTATTCCGTCCGTTCCCTGCGAAGGAGATAGCAAAGGCATTAAGCGGCTGTAAATGCGTAGCCATCATGGACAGATGCGAATGCTATAACGGTAACGGCGGTCCTCTGAGTATGGAGGTTTGTGCCGCACTGTTTAAATATAATGCCGGGATAAAGGCCGTCAGCTATATGTACGGACTGGCCGGACGTGATTTTACGGTTGAACATGTTTATGATATATTTGATGAGATCGATGCTGCTATAAAGAACGGTAAGGAAATCGAGCAGTATCAGTATATAGGTTTAAGGAAGTAGGAGGGCGCCGGGATGAGTTATGATCTTAAACAGGTAATGAACAAGCCCGAGCGTCTGGCTGCGGGACACAGGATGTGCGCCGGCTGCGGTGCGACGATCGCGATACGAGGGGTCCTCAGGGCACTGCATGAGGGTGACAGGGCAGTTATAGGTAATGCTACGGGATGTCTGGAGGTTTCGACCTTCATGTATCCTTATACGGCGTGGGAGGATTCATATATCCACAACGCTTTTGAAAATGCAGGAGCAACATTATCGGGTGTTGAAACGGCCTACAGGGCACTTAAGAAGAGGGGAAGGCTGCCTGAGGACGAGAACTTTAAATTCATTACATTCGGCGGCGACGGAGGAACATACGATATAGGTTTTCAGTCGCTTTCGGGAGCCATGGAGCGCGGACATGACATGGTATATGTCTGCTACGACAACGGAGCCTATATGAACACGGGTATCCAGCGTTCTTCGGCGACTCCGATGTATGCCGATACAACCACGACTCCTGTGGGAACACAGAGCAACGGAAAAATGCAGGGACGTAAGGACCTTGCTGCGATAATAGCCGAACATAATGTGCCTTACGTTGCACAGACTACGCTTACACAGAATTTCAAGGATCTGTATGTTAAATCGGAAAAGGCGATCTATACCGAGGGTGCCGCTTTTCTTAATATCATGGCACCTTGTCCTAGAGGATGGAGGTATGAAACGGCAGATATAATGAAGATATGCAAACTCGGTGTGGAGACCTGCTACTGGCCTTTGTTTGAGGTTGACCACGGTAAGTGGATCCTTAATTATGAGCCCAGGACGAAGCTTCCGATCGAGGATTTCTTAAGGGAACAGGGAAGGTTTAAGCACCTGTTCAAGAAGGGTAATGAGCATCTTATAGAACAGTTCCAGGCAGAGGTTGACCGCAGGTGGGAAAACCTTAAGTACAGATGTGAGAGGTGATCATTTGGCAAGCTGGGTAGTAGTCGTAGATGACGACATATCAAACTTAAAGATTGCCGGAAGTATCTTAAGTAAGGCAAATATGCGCGTGACCGCGTTGAATTCGGGGCAGGCGCTGCTTGACTATGTAAAGGATAACGGTGCGCCCGACCTTATACTGCTTGATATAAGGATGCCGGGGCTTGACGGTTTTGAAACGCTGAAGGCGTACAGGCTCCTTGAAAAGGATAAGGGGATCTCGGAGGTTCCCGTTGTATTCCTTACGGCTGACGAGAATATCGATTCGGAGAGCCGAAGCTTTGATCTTGGTGTATCCGATTATATCAGAAAGCCTTTTGAGCCGGAGATCCTGGTACGAAGGGTTTCAAATGTCTTAAACACACGCGGACAGATACTTAAATACGAGGAGGAAGCTACGGTTGATAAGATGACCGGCTTCCTTAACAAGGTGACCGCCGAGGAGCAGATAGCAAAGCTGTGTGCTGTAAAGGACGGTTATCTGTGCATCGTCGATCTTGATTCTTTCAAACTTGTCAATGATATATACGGACATGACATGGGCGATAAGGTACTTATGGCCTTCGCCGATGTTTTAAGGAACTGCGTTTCCAGGAACGGTACCTTCGGAAGGATCGGAGGAGATGAGTTCCTTGTCTTCTGGGAGTGCGAGAAGATAGAGGGAAGCCTTGGCATACTGTGCGAGAACATAAACGATTCGTTTTTGGAAAAAGCCAGGGAATTAATGGGCAAGGATATGAGCATTCCGCTCGGGGCATCTATTGGTGCTGCCGTAGTCCCCGAGATGGGTACGGATTACGACAAGCTTTTCCGCCTGGCCGACAAGGCGCTGTATACGGTTAAGAACAACGGTAAGCATGGCTGTCTTGTTTATTCCGAGAAGGAAATGGTCGGTGAGGACGAGGCCCTTAAGAATATAGATCTTAAAACCCTATCAAGGATACTGGAGGAACGTAACATACCCCAGAATGCCATGTGGATGGGTAAGGAAGCCTTCGGAAACATTTACCGCTACATGATAAGGTATATGGACCGTTATCAGGGTTCCGCATATAAGCTTTTGTTTACCGCGAAGATACTTTCCGAAGATCATTCCGATGCCGAAAGAGAAGACATGCTCATGCATGTAAGGGAGCTTTTGCAGGAATGCCTTAGGAACAGCGATATCATGATGCAGGTCGGAAGGAATCATTTTTTCCTGCTTCTGCCCGAGATCAACGAATACAATGTCAACAGGGTCATCGACCGTATTAATGCGGCATGGACAAAGGATAAGTATGCCCGGGATATAAAGATCGAGGTTGAGAAGGACAGCATCACCCATGAGGAGCATGATCCGATACGCAGGTCAGCCGATGCACCCAACTGGGTTGCCGTGGTTGATGATGATTCTGCGAACCTTACTCTTGTCGGCAGTATCTTAAGCAAGAACAATATGCGTGTTTCGGCGCTCCAGTCGGGCCAGGCCTTCCTTGATTTCATGAAGGACAATACGCCGGATCTTATACTGCTTGACGTTAAGATGCCGGAAATGGACGGCTTCGAAACTCTTACAAGGTTAAGGGAACAGGAGGGCGGAGCGGTAAAGGTTCCGGTCATCTTCCTTACTGCGGATGAAAACGAGGAAACCGAAACAAGGGGACTGGCTCTGGGTGCAATGGATTTCATAAAGAAGCCGCTCATACCCGGAAGCCTTGTGCTGCGTGTAAAACATACGCTTGAACTTGTCCACCTGCAGAATCATTTAACCCAGGAAGTTGAGCGAAAGACCGAGGAGAACGAAGGATTATCCCTCCATATAGTAAGGGCATTGGCCGAGGCTATCGATGCCAAGGATACGTACACCAACGGTCATTCGGACCGCGTTGCGAATTATTCAAGGGAGATCGCAAGGTGGTACGGTTATACCGATGAAAAGCTTAATGATATATACATGATGGGACTGCTCCATGATGTAGGTAAGATAGGCATACCCGATGCGGTGATAAATAAACCGGCCAAGCTTACCGAAGAGGAATACGATCTTATCAAACAACATCCCGTGATGGGCGCCAGGATCCTTAAGAACATCACGGAGATGCCGCAGCTTGCAAACGGAGCAAGGTGGCATCACGAGCGGTATGACGGAAAGGGTTATCCGGACCGCTTAAAGGGTGACGACATACCCGAGGAAGCCCGCATCATCGCAGTTGCCGATTCGTACGATGCAATGACCAGCCGACGAAGTTACAGGGATCCGCTCCCGCAGAATGTGGTAAGAGGTGAGATCATAAAGGGCAGCGGTACGCAGTTTGATCCAAGGTTTGCGGATATAATGCTTAAGATGATGGACATCGACACGGACTTTGAAATGAGGGAACACTGATTTGGGTAAAGATGTAGAAAAAAGCAATCTTTTTGAGACATCCCATATAATGATACTGATAGCATATTCCATACTATCGGTCACACTTATCGCCGAGTCATTTCTCATGCAATGGGAGAAGTGGGCTCTTATCCTTATTGCGGTGGGAGTGCTTTTATCATGGTGGTTGCACATAAGGCAGTACCTTAGCGATTCAAACCGGTTATGGGTATATTCGCTCCTTATGATGGCTACTTTCTTTTTCTACGGTACACATGATACAAGTACCTTTGATCTGGCGATCGTTATGGCGATAGCCATCATGCTGTTCATAATGACAGGTATAAAGAAACTAATTTATCTCTGTCAGTTCACATACTATCTCACCATGGCATATGAACTTATAAACATGGCTAAAAACGGCTATACCTTTGATGGTCTGGTGATAAGCCGTACCATTCTGCATCTTGTTATAGTCCTGATGGCCGGGTGGCTTGCAAGGGTGATCATTGATAAATGGCTGTCAATGTTCCGCGAATCGAACAGGGAGATAGAGTTCCTTACCGAGGCGACCACGAGGCTTGATGATTTCCTTGCAAATGTATCACATGAGATACGAACACCCATAAATGCGGTGGTGGGTCTTACGGGAGTGTGCATAGAGCGCGAGACCGATCCCGAAAAATCATCAGATCTTAATTCCATAAGGGAAGCCGGCAAGAGGGTTGCCGAGCAGGTCAATGATATCCTTGACTATTCCGAGATAGACAGGAGGATCCTCGTAAGGAACGATGAGGATTATATGCTCGATTCCGTTCTGCATGACCTTGTCGTTCAGTTAAGGCCATATAAAAATCCCAATCTTGAACTTATAATCGATGTGGATCCGTCTATTCCCACGACCATGAATACGGATATCAGCAAGCTTAAGAGGATACTGTGGCATCTTATCATGAACGGCCTTAAATACACTAACGAGGGCGGCGTTTATGTCAGGATAACCTCGATCGAAGAGGAGTACGGCATCAATCTTAACATAGAAGTTACGGATACCGGTGTTGGTATGACGAAGGAAGAACTCGAGAGAGTGACCGAACGTTTCTATCAGGCTGATTCGGGACGTGCGAGAATGGGCGGCGGACTGGGACTCGGTATTCCGATAGTTACCGGTTTTGTAGCGGCACTTTCGGGATTCATGACGATTGATTCAAAGCCCGGACAGGGCACCACGGTAAGGGTTTCCATCCCGCAGAAGGTCATAGACGAAAAGAGCTGTATGTCGCTTAAAAACAGGGAAAAACTCTGCCTGGGAGCATATCTGCACTTTGACAAGTATACGAATCCGCATGTCAGGGAATACTATAACCGCATGGTTGGCAACATAGTGCGGGGCCTTGGTGTGCAGATGCACAGGGTTGACAATGCGGAAAGCTTAAGAAGGCTCGTATCGTCAGTACGTTTGACACACCTTTTCATAGCCGAGGAGGAGTACCTTTCGGCACCGGATTATATTGAGCAGCTTGCTAAGGAGATAAGTGTTGTTATCGTGGCAAACGGTGATTTCAAGCTCCCGCCGGGTTCCGGGGTTAAAGTCATGACAAAGCCGTTTTACTGTTTCCCCGTTGCGGTTATCCTTAACAGAGATACAAACGAAGAGGAAACGGGCATGAAGATGCTGTGTCCGGGAATCGAAGCATTGGTCGTGGATGATGAACCGATGAACCTTATCGTTGCAAAGGGAATATTCAAGAGATATGAGATGAATGTTACCACCGTTGCATCGGGCCAAGAGGCCATTGATATGTGTCATAAAAAGAGGTTTGACATCATATTCATGGATCATATGATGCCGGGCATGGACGGTGTCGAAGCAGTACAGAGGCTTAAATCAGACAGGACTCATTTATGCTTTGATGTTCCGATCGTCGCCCTTACAGCCAATGCCGTAAGTACCGCGAGGGAGATGTTCATGGCGGCCGGTTTTGACGGATTTATAAGCAAACCCATCGAGCTGTCCGAGATGGAAAGGGTATTAAAGAAGGTACTTCCCAAGAATGCCGTTCTGTTCGAAGAGGTCCGCGTGATGAAGGAGGAGCCGACCGGCGTATACGGTACGTTAAAAAAGGCCGGCATAAATCACAGCCTGGGACTTCAGTATTCTCAGGGTGATGAGGAACTGTACAATACACTCCTTAAGCAGTTCGTAAGGGAAGCACCCGGCAAGGAGGACAATCTTAATAAGTATTTCGCTGAGGGGGACAACAGGAATTACGAGATACTTGTACATGCAATAAAGAGTAATTCAAGGATGATAGGAAATACATCCTTATCCGAGAAGGCAAAGAAGCTTGAAGACCTTGCCAAGGCCGGAAGTGACAATATTGCCGTCGGCCTTCACAGGGAGCTTATCGAGATGTTTGACAGCACCGTAGATGCGATAAAAGATGCCTTTGAAATGGATGAAGAAACTCAGGAGGCACCGAAGGAGGAAAAGAAGGATGTCATCGAGTTTAATCCTACGGAGCATAAGGAGGCACCCGTAGTATTTGAGTTCACTCCCGGAGAGTTGGGAGGTGATGAGTGATGCGTTTTTTTGAACATGTAATAAACGTGCTGTACAGCGATGATTATAATTTCCAGGAGAAGTTGTTCGCGCTCCTTACTACCATGGCGGAACTGGTCGTACTGCTCGTATTTGTGGCCGACATAGTACTGGGTGAGGACCCCACGGAAGTGGCTGTGCTCGGCTTTGCCGTGTTTGTATCGCCGCTTATATCCGTCATAGCGCTTAAAAGGCATAAGACTAAAGCGGCAGCGGCACTGGTCTGCTGCATGGTTGTGTTTGTCATGCTTCCGGTAACATTCTTTTTCGGAGGAGGTTTAAACGGAGGTTCAGTCATTTGGTTTTCATTTGCATATCTGTATATCGGACTGCTGATGTCCGGAAAAGGGCGGACGCTGCTGCTTGGCTGTCTTACGATATTGGCTTTTGCCGAATACTATCTTGCATATGTTAATCCCGGTATGATAGTTCCCCATGGCAGAATGATGACCTTTTGGGATTCGCTGGTTTCCGTGGTCCTCGTGGGATTCGTCATCTGCGCTGCGGTAATATTCATAAACAAGCTTTTCACACGTGAGAATGAGAAAGCCCGCGATCAGGCTGAAAAAGTAGAAGAGATGAGCAAGGCTCAGAGTCAGTTCTTTTCAAATATGAGCCATGAGATCCGCACTCCCATTAATACCATCCTGGGACTTAACGAGATGATACTGAGGGAGAAGGTATCGGATGAAGTTGCGTCCGATGCTGCAAATATCCAGGCGGCAGGCAAGTTGCTTTTGCATCTTATCAATGACATCCTTGATATGTCCAAAGTGCAGTCGGGACAGATGGAGCTTACCCTGACCGAGTACAACTCGGGTGATATGCTCTCGGAGATCGTTGCGATGCTGTGGATACGTGCCAAGGATAAGGGACTTGATTTCCATGTGAATGTTTCTCCCGACTTACCCGCAACATTGTACGGTGATGATGTCAGGATAAAGCAGATACTTATAAATGTAATAAACAATGCGATCAAGTATACAAAGGAGGGTTCCGTTACCCTGTCCGTACAGTGTTCCAAAAGATCGGGAGATGATATCACTGTACTGTATTCCGTTACCGACACGGGTGTGGGCATTAAGAAGGAAAGCATTCCTTATCTGTTCACTGCTTTCAGGAGAGTGGACGAAGAGCGTAACCGCTATATCGAGGGTACCGGTCTCGGGCTTTCCATAGTAAAGGAACTCACTGATCTGATGAACGGCAATATCACCGTGAACAGTGTCTATACAAAGGGCTCTACCTTTATCATTGAGATACCCCAGAAGGTGGTAAGCGATGAATATGTAGGAGATATCGATGTTGCGCGCCATCATACCCTCAATTCCAGAAAGGAGTACCGCAAGAAATTCGAGGCACCCGATGCAAGGATTCTTGCGGTTGATGATAACGAATCAAACCTTCTTGTCGTGACCAAGCTTTTAAGGGATACCAAGGTTAAGATAGACACGGCGATGAGCGGAGCGGAAGCTCTTAAGCTTACACAGGACAATAAGTACGATGTCATCCTCATGGATCACCTTATGCCCGAGATGGACGGTATTGAGTGCCAGCACCTTATACGTACCCAGACAGGCGGCATGAGCAGGGATTCCAAGATTGCCGCGCTTACCGCAAATGCCGGCGAGGAAGTGCGCAAGATGTTTGCCAAGGAGGGCTTTGACGGTTATATTGAAAAGCCGGTCAGCGGTGATACACTGGAGGTCGAGCTTTGCAGGCTGCTTCCCAAGGAGCTGCTGCATCTGATTCACGGCGAGGATGAGATAGCCGAAGAGTCAATCCTCTGGATGCAGTCCACAAGGGAAAGGAAGAGGCCGGTTGCGATAACCACGGAGAGCGTTGCCGATCTTCCCGATGAGATAATAAACAAGTACGGAATAGGCGTGATACCTCACATGGTAGTCACGGACGAAGGCACATTCAGGGACGGACTTGAGATTGAGACAAACGGTCTGCTTGCGTATATGGCAGATCCGGATAACAAGGTGGCAACAAAGATATACGGCGTTAATGAACATGAAGTATTCTTTGCGGACAGGCTGACCGATGCAAACAACCTCGTCCATATCGCGCTGTCGGGTGATGTGGAGAACAGCGGATATCAGGTGGCATGTGAGGCTGCGAAGGCCTTCGGAAATGTTGTGGTCGTGGACAGCAGACATCTCTCAAGCGGACAGGGTCTTATGGTGCTTGAGGCTGCAAAGCTGGCTGCGGACGGAGTGCAGCCCAAACAGATAGCCGAAGAGATGAAGCTTTTAAGTAAAAACATCCATACAAGCTTTATAGTTAACGATCTTGATTTCCTTGCAAGAGCCGGACAGGTGAGCGAACGTGTGGCAAACCTCACAAGGGCGTTAATGATACGTCCCGTGCTTGTCATGAAAAACGGTAAGCTCAATATAGGCAGTGCGTATTTCGGGTCCAGGGAGAGGGCATGGACAAGGTATATTGATTCTGTCCTTAAAAAGGAAGCGGAGATGGATAAAAGTGTGCTGTTTGTAACCTATGTAGGACTTACTTCAAAGGATATGGAGTTTATCAGGAAGTACATAGAAGAGAGAGTAAAGTTTGACAGGATATATTTCCAGAAGGCATCACCGGCTATTGCCGTTAACAGCGGTGCCGGAACCTTCGGATTGCTGTATAAGAATAAATGATCAAGGAGGTAGTTAAGATGGGTACTGAATTCAAACCCGTTAAGGAGGGAAAGGTAAGGGAGATATACGATATCGGCGACAGCCTCATCCTTGTTGCTACGGACAGGATAAGCTGCTTTGACGTTATCCTTAATAACACGGTGACTAAGAAGGGAACCGTGCTTACACAGATGTCAAAATTCTGGTTTGAATATACTTCGGATATCATAAAGAATCACATGATCTCCGTTGACGTAAACGATATGCCTGAGTTCTTCAGGAAGAGTGAGTTTGACGGGAACAGCATGATGGTAAAGAAGCTTGATATGCTTCCTGTTGAATGTATCGTAAGGGGCTACATCACCGGCAGCGGATGGGCAAGCTATTTAAAGGACGGTACGGTATGCGGCATAAGGCTCCCCGAAGGACTTAAGGAATCCGACAAGCTGCCCGAGCCGATATACACACCTTCTACCAAGGCGGAGATCGGTGACCACGATGAGAACATAAGCTTTGAACAGAGTGTTAAGTATCTTGAAGAGCGATTCCCCGGAAAGGGTGAGGAGTATGCGGCTAAGCTTCGCGACTACACGATAGCTCTTTATAAGAAATGTGCCGACTATGCATTTTCAAAAGGCATAATCATTGCAGATACGAAGTTTGAATTCGGTCTTGATGAAAACGGTGATATCGTGCTGGGTGATGAGATGCTCACACCTGACAGTTCCCGTTTCTGGCCTGCCAACGGATATGAGCCCGGACATTCACAGCCGTCGTTTGATAAGCAGTTTGCACGTGACTGGCTAAAGTCTAACGAGGGACACGACTGGACACTTCCGGAAGAGATAGTTGATAAGACCATCGAAAAGTACCTCCAGGCATATAAGCTGCTTACGGGGAAAGATCTGTAAGGCACTTAAAAGCCGGAACCGGCTAATTACCAAACATCACATCAGCTTTATCGGCGAATACGGACAGGTCACCCATTTCCTTACGTGACCTGTCCATTTTTGTCTTTTGCTCCAGGGCTTTTTCGTCATATCCTTTTTTGCTGAATATCTTATACTGCGAAAGGGCTTCCACATAATCCGCTAGGACATGATAGGATTTTGCGTCGTTGTTTCCGTTGAAGGTGTTCATATATTTTCCTTCGATCAGCGCCGCATAATCATCCCGGCTTAAGTCAAACGACATCCTTGACGCATCCTGTGAAAATTTCATGGATCTTGTTGTAAGATGCACATAGAAATACAGCCTGAATCCTACAGCGATCAGTACGAATATCATTACGACTATAACAAAATCCAGCAGCATAACGACCGGATCGGGTTTTTTCTTCTTATTCTTCACCGCCATTTACCTCCGGATAAAGGTCGCGGCATTTCTCATACAGCATCCCGCTTATCTCATCACGTCCCATGGTCCACATGGAAGCGGCCTGTTCATCCGACAGATCAAAGTACACCTGCACCATATCCTGCGTTGCTTTTTTGGCATCGGAAAGGAAGGCACCATGCTCGCCGGCATGCATGGAAGATTCCGGAGAGTCATCCCAAAACTCGCCGCCTACATAACTGTTCCAGTCGGATATATATATTGCGATATTGTCACACCATTCTTTAGGGCCTTCTTCTTCATAGCCTTTATATCCGTCAACTATGTTAAGGATATCATCGTAGATGCTCCTGTAGCTTATTGCCGCCGTGAAAACCCTGGAATAATCACTGTAGTGTTCATCGCCGCGCAGCTGATGATTAAGGATATAATAGCTCATGGCCAGATATTCCCTGTGTTCTTCCATCTCCTTAAGGGTGGCGGTAACGTTTTCCCTGTTTTTTTCAACTTCTTTGGCAACTTTCTCTTTTTTGATCTTTTCCCTTGATTCGATATCGGAATATCTTCCGGTGATTATGAGCATCACCGCAGCGACCGCTGCCATTATCGCGATGATGACCGCCCTTGATGTTCTGTTGTTAAACCTTGTGGTTTTCGTGATAACGGCTTCTTTTGTCTGCTCATAATCTTCCTGATACTGTTTCATATCGGCTATATGCTTTGCGGCCTCATCGTTAATATTTCCGCAATGAGGGCAGCGTTCGTCTTCAAGTCCGATATTGTATCCGCAGTATTTACACTTCATTATGATTCCCCTTTGTTCAGTGATAGTTCTTATAGTTCTTCTTTACGATCTTGTATACCTTCGACCTGACAACTCCTTCGGGTACTGTCACACGATCCCTGAAGCTTTCCATATCCTCGATGGAAAATCCCAGTCTGCCGGTAATAATGGGGAGTATCTCATCGTCCCTTAAAGGATCAAATATTTCAGCCCCATCCGAGCCGTATGCCCTGTAGTAGAAGTAGAAGCAGTAGTATGTTATTTCTTCGGCTTCATGTTTGGTGAGCTTATCTTTATCAAGGTTTGGCAGGCATTGTTTAAGCTTCATATAGCAGCTTGAAGCATATCCTGTTTCATAATGCGGGTCGCCCCAAAGGGATACCCGGTCCTGCGAATATGCTTTATCATATATCTGCGCCATCTGCGCGATGTCTTTGCTTTCGTATGCCGCGGCCATCTGCTTTTCGGCAACGGCCCTGTATGCGGATGCGTAAGCTTCATCCTCAGCGGTCAGAAATACCTTGGGTTTATCTTTAAGTTCATACGCAAGCCTTGCTGCGAAAAGTGCAGACAGGACAAGCAGTATCGAAACGGTAATAAGGATCACCCGCGTACCTTTGGACAGGCCCTTTTTCAGTGCTTTTACGGGCTCTTTTTCAACCGAAGCGAGATCATCCCTGATCTCATTTAAGTCATTAAAATACTTATTCTCCGCGCCCTCTATATTAATGTATCCGCAATAGGGACATTTTACGGCATCGCTGCCTACTTCGCCGCCGCAGTTTGGACATATCTTCAATTCGCTCATGATGCTTTCCCCGGTCAGTTTTGGATATTCCGAACATGTTTTGAATACCCGGCATTTTTATTTCATTGTAACACAATTTAAAATATGAGTAAAAAAGCAAAAATACTTAACGCCGGAGGCTTTAATATGATAAAATAAAACATATTGATTCTGCATTAACGGGAGGGCACTTTATGAAGATCAAAAGGCATATTTTAGGAACGGTGATAATTTCGATTCTGGTGCTTGCGATGACGGCAGGCAGTGCGGACACTGTGTACGCAAAGGATAACAAAAAGTCGGAAAAAAAGATCACCTACAAGGTGAAGGAGCTACCGGTAGTTAAGAGTGAACCTACGGATGAGACCATTAAAATCCGTTATTATTCCATATGCCCGCATGTGCCATATGTGGGGATCAAGGAATTTTATGACTGCATCATGGAGGACAGTCTGGATGAGGATGATGTTAAGACCATGAAGGTCACGAAGGAAAAAGGCAGCGTTTATACTCTTGAGAGTGCACACGGCAAGGCGACCGTGGATACTGCCAAGGATGTGATGACTACCGATGATCTGGCAGGCTTTACCAATATCATGTGTCTTATACAGGAAGGTCTGCCCGACTGTTATTGTGACGGCATTCCGTATGTACGGGTAAAGGATGCGAAAATAACCGGTAAAGGAAATGTAAAGTTTGATTTTGCAAAATATAACATGAACATTTTCGGCGACGGAAAGGATGTATATTTCCCGGTATCCACGCTGTCGGATATATTCACGGACCTTGCTTATCATTACTGTGTATGCAACGGTGAAACATTTTATTTTAACAGCATAGATCCGTCTCACAGTGAAAATATAGCGGATCTTGACCCCGATTATGCCATTCCCATAGTAGACATGCTTGATGATGATTTTAACAGGCCCGAGGATCTTGCAGAGTTTGGATTCAATAAACTGTGCTTTTCCTTTGATTATTTTTACGGCCTTCCGGGTAAGGCCGTCATAAACGACGAGCTTGGAGAGATGGGACTTGAAAAGGCTCTTGAGGATTACGGTGAGGAGGGTGAAAAGGTCATTGAGCTCCTTAAATCCCGTTCCTTCCCTGAGTACTACTGCGGTCTTGGTAAACTTGGTTTATTTGTTGATGACAAAGGGCATACGGTAGTGGATGTGGTGAGTCTCGGAAATGCCATGACAGACGAACTTCAGAAGGCGATCGATAAGACAAATGAGGAACTTGAGAAGTCGTTCAGGCATATCCAGGAAGAAGTGGACAGGATCGACGAAACATGGAATTATTATTGGCCAAGGAAACAATTGAGGGATGATGCCTATAAAAATGAGAAGTATTTAAAGGAAGGCGATACGGCGGTTTATGTCCTGGATAGTTTTATAGGCTTTGATATAGAAAAATGGAATAAGTACTATAAAGAAGGAGGAGCAAAGCCGACCGTCCTTACAATGAGGGATGATGATATGCTGCTCATCGAAGATTGTTTGAAGGATGCTGCCGGCGATCCCAAGATCAAGAATTTTGTTATCGACTGCTCCAACAATACAGGCGGTTCGCTTGACGAGGTTGCCATGCTCTATTGCCTTATCTCGGGAAAAAGGGAGATTACTTTCCATTATGAAAACGCGCTTACCGGTCAGAAGATTGAAGAGACCTATGAAGCCGATCTTAACTTTGACAGGAAGTTTGATGAAGATGATGCAAGAGATCCTTATGATCTTAATATTGCCGTGCTCACCAGTTCAAACTCTTTCTCCTGCGGAAATATCTTCCCTTCGGTAATGAAGGATGCCGGATACCTGATCATGGGAGAGAGGAGCGGAGGCGGTGCCTGCGCGGTCCTGGTACCGATGACGGGAGAAGGTATGTCTTACCGCTTTTCCGCTTATAAGGGACGTTTCATAAACGAAGCGGGTGAGATCATAGATAACGGTGTGGAAGTGGATGTAAATCTTATCCCCAATCGTTCAAACGGCGAGCCAAAGTATATTACCGTCAAGGAAATACCCGCGAGCGATGGTGGGACTGTTCAGATGAGGTCTCCGGATTATTCGGATTTTTACAAGATCGACAGGCTGTCTGAGGAGATAAACAAGTATTACAAGGATTGAAGGATGATATCCCACGATCAGTTTGATGAAAAGGATTGATGAACACCCTCTGCCTTAGTGAGCAGGGGGTGTTTTAAAACATATCATATCCTGAGGCGAGCGGAAAGTGAGGGAGAAATGGCGGCAGATAAAGCATTACTGGTTATAGATTTGCAAAATGATTATCTCTGGGATAAACGAAAACCAATGTTTTCTTATGAAAAGGATAAACTTACAGGGAATGTAAATCATGCGATTTCAACATATAAGGAAAACGGGTACGACATTATTTATATAAAACATATTCTGCCTAAAATACTGTGGGGAGTCGGTTTTTCCATTAAAGGAACTAAGGGAGCCGAGATGTTCCCCGAAGTCAACCTGGTTACGGATCTGATCTTTGAAAAGAATCATTCCGATGCGTATACGGCAAAAGCATTCAGACAGCACATGGAAAGGCAGGGATATAAAGAAGTGGTCCTGTGCGGATTGGATGAGTGCGGATGTGTGGGAGCCACAGCGAAAGGTGCAGTAAAAACAGGCATCAAGGTATTTATGCTGACTGATTGTATAGGCAGCCGGTTTCCGGATAAAAAAGTGCAAAAAATGAGGGCCCGGTTGGAAACATTGGGTGTTAAGTACATTTGCTGATCTTGTAAATAGCTGGTAACATGAAATAGTGCTTTTGCTTTTTTATTTCGGAGGACAATGCATGAAACCGATAATAGGGGTAGTCCCGTTGATTGATGAACAGAAAGAAAGTTTCTGGATGCTTCCCGGATATATGGATGGTATTACGATGGCGGGTGGCATCCCGATCATCCTGCCACTTACAAATGATAAGGAAGAGATATCACAGCTTCTTGATACCGTTCAGGGGATACTGCTTACCGGAGGACATGATGTTGACCCATCACTTTATGAAGAAACACCCATACCGGAATGCGGGGCTATAAGCAGGGAGCGTGATTCTATGGAGAGTGAATTGCTTAAGCAGGCTCTTGAAAGAGACATGCCAATCCTTGGTATATGCAGAGGGATCCAGTTTCTGAATGCATATCTTGGTGGAACTCTGTATCAGGATCTTACTACACAACGTCCGTCTGATACCGAACATCACCAGAGCCCGCCTTATGATGTTCCGGTTCACAGTGTTATGGTCATGGAGGACAGCAGCCTGTTTAGGATATTAAATGTAAGATCACTTTACGTGAACAGTTATCATCATCAGGCGATCAAACAAAAGGCAGACTCACTTAAAACAATGGCCGTTTCGGAGGATGGGATCATTGAAGGCGTCGAAATGGAAGGGAAGAGGTTTGTATGGGCCTTACAGTGGCATCCGGAATTTTCATACAAGACAGATGATAACAGCAGAAAGATATTTATGGAGTTCGTTAGAAACTGCTTTGACTGATTTTTTAGGAGAGCAATTTTGATAATACATCAAGGAGCAACATTGAGGTTCAGATCCGGACAAAAGAAATGTATAATTTGATATAAACTATAAAAGAGATCAGATCGTTCAAAACTATTATGGGTAGTGTTTAAAAAATTAAAGGAAGCTTTTGCAGCGGCAAATTGAAAATGATGTACTCCGTGTTCGTCGGATGTCGCGCTGGCGCCAAAGGAAGTATTCCTTGGACCACCCTCTGGACCTATGATCATTCTTTGGTTATATTTCAGTTTTTTCACACAGGATTACTTTTTTACTATGATCATTCGGTATCCCGTTCCTATATGAGTCTGAATATACTCGGGATGGGCGGTATCTTT
>JAILJC010000164.1 GCA_024694965.1 Lachnospiraceae bacterium | reverse complement strand
AAAGGTAAGGTCCTTTGTCGGCGACATAAGGCCCTTCTTCTGAGCCATCTCATTAAGCTCCTCAGAAGTTATAAGAAACCGCATGAACTCATTTGCCATATCAAGGTTCGCACTGTCCTTGTTTACCGAAAACTGCAGGTTAGGCATTTCTGTGCTACTACCGGGTCCGTATCCATGGAAACAGTCAAGTCTTATATTGAGGGGCAGCGTACTGATGAGCACAAACGCAAATATGTTAAATCCGGCAAGTACAAAAAGGCGATTCATCCCACAACCGACATTCGTCGGAAGGGGTTTTCTCGCTAAATAATTATAAATAGTATAAAGAGAGTCAACCAATGAAATAATCGGCAAAACGCAGCGTTATCGATGTACTGCTGGGTAAGAAATGATGAACTTACAATAAAACGACTTAAGCCTGAAAAGATCCTGATGAAAAAGCATCGGGATCTTTTCTGTTTCTTATTTTTTAAGACAATAGTATAATGAAAACCGGGACTGAAAGATTGTCGAGGAGGTATGATATGTTTAAGAAAATTTTGATCCCTGTGATCCTGTCAGCTGCGATGCTGCTGGGAGGTTGCTCGGATATTTCCGTTAATGTCAATATAAACCGGGACGGAGGTAGAAAAAAACTGATGGCAGTTAAGGATGATCTTAAATGGTGGCAGGAAACTATCGCTTACGAAATATATGTGAAAAGCTTTAAGGATTCGGACGGAGACGGCTGCGGAGATATAAACGGAATAATCTCTGAGCTCGATCACCTTAAAAACCTTGGGGTTGGTGCCATTTGGCTCACTCCCTGCTATGTTTCCCCGCAGGCGGATAACGGATATGATATTGCGGACTATTATGATATAGATCCCGCTTACGGCACCATGGAGGACATGGATCGGCTTATTGAGGAAGCGGATAAACGCGGTATCCGTATCGTAATGGATCTTGTGTTTAATCACACCTCCGATCAAAATGAGTGGTTTAAGGAATCGGCCCTCAGTAAAGATAATGAAAAGAGCGACTGGTACATATGGGCAGATCCCAAGGAAGACGGAAGCGCACCGAATAACTGGCGAAGCATTTTCGGCGGTTCTGCCTGGGAATACAATGAAGAAAGGGGCCAGTATTATCTTCATACGTTTTTACCCGAGCAGCCGGACCTTAACTGGGAGAACCCAAAAGTGCGCGAGGCGCTCATCGATGTGGCAAATTTCTGGGTAAAAAAGGGAGTCGGCGGTTTCAGGATGGATGCCATTACCTATATCAAAAAGCCGGCTGATCTTTCGGACGGAAAACCGGATGCAGCCGACGGCATGGTGGGTATCCATTCAATGACGGCGAATACGGAAGGGATACTGGATTATCTGGATGAATTCAAAAGTGCCGTGCAGGATGACACGGACATATTCACCGTGGGAGAAGCAAACGGTGTTTCCGCTAAGGACCTTCCTAACTGGGTAGGTAAAAATGGCGTTTTTGATATGGTGTTTGAGTTCGGTTTTGTTAATATCGATCTGCCCGATGAGAGCAACTGGTGTGAAACAAGGGAGTGGACCCTTCCCGAGTTTAAGGCCGTTTTTTCAGCCAGCGAGAAAATGACATCCGATCCTAAAATAAACGGCTGGTATCCGATGTTTCTTGAGAATCATGATCAGCCAAGGTCAATAAACCATTTTCTTCCTGAGGGCGCGGACCGGGTTGCCGGAGGAAAGGCTCTTGCAACACTGCTTCTTACCATGAGGGGCACGCCGTTTATAATGGAAGGCGAGGAGCTGGGATTTGTAAATGTTGCCTGGCCGGATATCGATGATTACAATGACATATCCACAAAGAATCATTATAAGTTTGCGATAGGTGAAGGCTATTCAGAGGAAGAAGCAATGGCCGGCGTGCATCGGTTTGCAAGGGACAGCGCCCGGACTCCGATGCAGTGGGACGGTTCCGAAAATGCGGGATTTACTTCGGGAAAGCCGTGGCTTCCGGTAAGTGACGACTATGAAACTGTAAATGTAAAAGCAGAATCATCGGATCCTGATTCTGTATTAAGCTGGTATCATGAGCTTGTGAACCTTCGCAGCTCACACAGGGAATTTATCGACGGAGACTATGAAGAGATCCTTCACGAAGATGAGCAGATATTTGCCTACTTAAGGGAAAATGCCGACGCAAAGGCAGTCGTACTGATAAATATGTCTACGGAAAAAGCGGCGTATGATCCTTCAATAACAGAAAATGCAAAGCAGATCCTTTGTACCGGCGAAGGCAGCGATGCGGGAGAACTGGCTCCCCTTGAGGCAGTCATTTACGAAGAGTTGAAATAGTAGTTTAATGGAATACACATATATACGGTCAAAAAGGAAAACAATAGGTATAAGCATAGAAAAGGACGGCAGCGTCATCTTAAGGGCACCGTATTGGTGCTCAAAAAAGGAAGCACTGCAGTTTCTGTTTGAAAAACAGGACTGGATAGAACGTACGAGAGAGCGTGTCATGGAAGAGGAAAAGATAAGGAAGTTTTATTCCTTTTCCGATGAGGAGCTTAATGATATTAAGCGAAGGGCTAAGATCATCCTGCCTTCCATGGTACGTGATATTGCAGGGCAGATGGGTGAGGAATACGGAAGGGTAACGATCCGTGCCCAGAAAAGCAGGTGGGGGAGTTGTTCCTTAAAGAAGAACTTAAACTTTAACTGCCTGCTCATCCTTTTACCGGAAAACGTGCAGCGATATGTTATAGTGCATGAGCTCTGCCACCTTAAGGAAATGAACCATTCAAAGGCATTCTGGAGAGAGGTGGCAAAGTACCAGCCTACATATAAAGAGGACAGAAAACAGTTAAATTCTGAGGGGCGGAAGCTTATCAACAGGTTGTAGATGCGTTATCCTGCCTGTCATTAAAACGGAAGGTGCTTTTCCATTAAATAGTATATGTACTGGATACTCGTATATGCAGCAAATCTCTGGAAACGGTCATCCTTCTGTTCGTTGGCGAAGTCGCAGATACTTTTGACTACCAGGGCTTTGGGCCTTGGTTCGCCGATATTTGCTGCCACATAGAAAACGGCACATGATTCCATATCCAGTGCAACTGTATGCGGGTTCAGCGAATGGATCTGTTTTTCCATAAATTCCGAATTGGCAATGACACTACTGCCGCAGACAGGAGAATAAGATGGTAGCGGTAAAAACAGAATTTTCCGAATTTGTTGCAAATGACATCAAAAAATACGAAGGCGTAAGGATCCCGCTTAAGACGGGTTTCTTAAAGCGAACATTCAAAAAATGGACTAAATGCAAAAACCTGCATCCCAATCCGGATGATGAGTTCTGCTTCCCGGATATAGGACCGAATTACGGTATAATCTCCGATTATGAAAAAAAGATGAAGGAAGAGATGTCGCGCGGATACAGCCCATGGGAAGGAATAGATGAACGCCTTATGGTGGAAGCCATGCATCCCGAAGGTTATATGCTGATAAACGGGCATCACAGGTGGGCTGCGGCTGTAAGGCTCGGGGTTAAGAAAGCGCCGATAAAGATACTTAACCTAACCCACGAAGAGGATATCATAAACATAGTTGAGAAATCCAAAAACAGCAAACGTGTTACGGTCGATCTCAATGAGCTTGTATTTGTGGATGAGGCGAAATATCCCATCGAGAAGAAGCTTCCGTTCCCGGCAAACAGGAGGTTTAAGCAGAACATAAGGCTCGGGTTCCCGGCTCTGTGCCGTTTCCTGCAGGCAGCAGGATATGATATCTGGGTGTTTACGCCTGATTTTTATTCGGTCGATTACATAGAGGAGCTTTTGAAAAGACATCATATAAAACCGGATGGCATAATAACGGCTTCGGGCAGGCTTGAGAAGACTAACGAGGATAAGAAAAAGCGTATCAAAGAGATAATGAAAAAGAAGTATACAAGAACGCTCAACCTGTATAACGATATGATAATAGCCGTTGAAAATCCGTCGGGTGACTTTGAACAGATACCGATCGAAGTACCGGCCGATGAGTGGGTCATGGCCGTGGAAAATGCGGTAAAGAAGCTGGAGGAAAATGGGAAACAGTAACAGCAATGTGGCCGTGAATAATAAGATGCGTGTTTCCTTCGACCTTGACGAGGTCCTGTTTGTTTATCCGGAAACACATAAAACCGAACCGCCGCTTAAGTTTCCTTTTAACAGGATGTATAAGGAAAGGCTGCGGCTTGGTACACCGCGGCTTATAAACAGGCTTCAGGACTTGGGATACGAGGTCTGGGTTTATACTTCATCCTTCCGCAGCGAGTTTTATATTAAGAGCCTGTTCCGTCATTACGGCGTCCGCTTTGACGGTATAGTAAACGGGGAAAGGCATCTAAGGGAGGTGCAGCGGAACAATAAGACCACGCTTCCGCAGAAGGTACCGAGCAGGTACAGGATATCGCTGCACGTCGATGACGAATCGGTCATCTGTACCCTGGGAAGACAGTACGGATTCAACGCCTATCAGCTTGATGCCCAGGATGATGACTGGGAGGATAAGATAGTCGAGAGGGCGGAACAGATAAAGAAGAGGGAGTTTCCCTCGTGAGTAGAGGCTGAAAGGATAAAGTCATGATCAAATATATTTTCTGGGACCTTGACGGTACGGTCACAAGATCGGAAGGCGGAGTCATATCATCTGTAAAGTATGCGCTTGATAAGCTGGGAATGACTCTTCCCGAAAGTGAACTCCGCAAGTTCATAGGTCCGTCGCTGTTTGATTCTTTCACAAACAGGGCACATCTTTCGGCTGAGGATGCCGAGACGGCGATAAAGTATTACCGCGAGGTTTATGAGGTAACGGGACTGTTTGACGCCGAGGTTTACGACGGCGTGCCCGAGGCCATGCAGGAGCTTAAGGATAAGGGATTTAAGCATGTGGTGGTAACATCCAAGCCGCTTCGGATGGCAGAAAGGGTGCTAGAGCACTTTAAGATAAGGCAATACCTTGAAACCGTGGTGGGCCCAAAGCCCGACGATCATTCATCGGATAAGGAAAAGCTCATAAGGGCGGCCCTTGAATATTTCGGTGCGGATGAGAGTGAAGCCGTGATGATCGGTGACCGCTGCTTTGACATTGACGGTGCAAACGCAGCCGGCACGCACAGTATAGGAGTGCTTTACGGATACGGCGGCAGGGAGGAGCTTACGGCTTCGGGGGCTGAGATGATAGCCGAAACTCCTGCGGACATACCGAAAATAATTTTGAAAATGTTCTGATGATGTGGTATCATTTGACTTAATCAAATACAGAAGATAAGCGGAAAAGGGAAACAGGTGAAAGGCCTGTGCGAACTCGTCACTGTATGTACGGAGTTTTGTATCCGACCGGGATCATTGATTCCGGGTCACTGGGAAACCGGGAAGGCAGGGTACAGGATGCTGATGTATGAGCCAGGAGACCTCCCGTTTGTCTGGTTAATAAGGCCACGAGTAATTGGCTTAACCGTTACGATGACGAGGGCGTCCGAACAGGGAGGCTTCCTTGTTGTCGTTATTATGCCCAATTACTCATTCCAAATTTATTGGAATGAGTTTTTTATTCGTGAGCCCATTTTCAGGAGGCGAAGTTATGAAAAAAAAGTTACTCACAGGACTGATCACGGTTTCAATGGCGGCTGTTCTTGCAGGATGCGGGACGGTAAATGTCAATGTTAACGATGTGAGCGGGACAGGACAGGC
>JAILJC010000101.1 GCA_024694965.1 Lachnospiraceae bacterium | reverse complement strand
GCCGCTTTATTCGGACCTCCGAACAGCCTTACCTCTATATAGGCAGTCGGCTGACTGTTATCACCCCTGAAATACAGATGATACTCATCCTCAAATCCCGTCATGAGCCAGTTCTCACTCTTACCGGGGATTAAGGATATGGCCTGTCCGAGCCTTGTTTTAAGCTCCTTTTCCTGCTCCTCCGTAATCTTTACGCTTACTTTTGAATCAATAAATGGCATGATCGTACCTCCTTCACCTGAGAATCTCATCAATAGTTGATACAGTACTGAAAGACCCTTTGTTTGCCGAGATTATCTCCCGCATTTTCTGAAGTTCAAAATAGCTCACATAACAAATAAGGGTCTTATTCTCTCCGGATATCACACCATATGAATCCAGTACTGTACAGGTTTTATTAAGTTCTTCTTTGATCTGTTTTATAATGTCATCCGGGGACTTGGTTATGATCGTTACCTGTTTGATCGCTTCAAAATGATCCGTGAAGTTGGTGATCAATACAGTGGCCACGATATACACAAGCAGGCTTAACAATGCGGCATCTTTATTGATAAGGATGAATGCAGCGAGATAAACGCACGCATTGAAGAAAACCAGAATATAGGACATACTCAGATTTCTTCCGGTTTTATCTTCGACTATCTCGACTATCAAATTTGCCAGTATCTCAGAGCCGTCTATACAACCGCCAAATCGCAGGATCAACGCCAGTCCTGTTCCGAGTATGGCACCGCCAAAGGCTACTGCCAAAAAGTGTTCGGTGTTCAACTCTACATGGATATGTTCGAAAACGCTCAGTCCGATCGTATAAACCACCGCACCCAGAATAGCTTTAATACCGAAGATCTTTCCAAGCTTCCATGTGCCGATGATCCAAAACGGAAGAAACAGGATTATAACGCAGAGCGACAGATTAAAACCGGTCACCTTATTGATTATGATCGCTATTCCGGCGGTTCCGTAATCGATGGCATCATTCGGTATCAGTATGCATATAACGGAAAAACTTGCCATAAGAGCACCGACGATGATCGCCAGATATGACAAGATACTCTTTGCCAGTTTTCTTATCATAAGTTACTCCTCCGCCATTCTTCCGCTCCGTTTTTAAGCCGTGATAATCCGTCCGCCAGAACACTCTTCGGGCAGGCAATATTCAGCCTTAAGAAATTATTACCCTGTTCTCCGAAGATACTTCCGGGAGAAAGGAACAATCCCGTCTTTGATCTTAAAAATGTTCCGAATTTGGAAACATCTCCTTTAAGACCCGATATATCAAGCCATATAAGATAAGTTGCTTCACCCCTAACTGCTTTTATCTGCGGTATCTCATTAAGCAAAAAACTTTCCACCGTTTTTCTGTTTTCCGATATATATGCACGGAGTTCATCAAGCCAGTCCGCTCCTTTTTCAAATGCCGCGATCGCAGATACGGCGGCAAATGAGTTGGGTTCAGACAGTTCATCCGTATCAAATGCGTAAGTGACTCTAGCCCTTTTCTCCGGGTCACTCACATATACGGCCGCTGTTTTAAGTCCCGCCAGGTTAAAGGTCTTGGTAGGTGCTATACAGGAAATACCGACGGCTTCGCATGCATTCGATGCCGAAGCAAACGGAGTATATCCTTTTCCGGGTTCGGTAAGATCACAGTGGATCTCATCCGACACAACCGTTACGCCGTGTTTTTTCGCAAGCTCGCCTACTGCCTTTAATTCATCCTTACTCCATATCCTTCCGGAAGGATTCTGAGGATTGCACAGCAGCATGAGCTTCGTATCCGGATCGGACATCTTACGGTCAAGGTCGTCAAGATCCATTTCATAAGCACCGTCTTTGTATATAAGAGGATTTTCTTTTATCAAACGCCCGTTTCCCAATATTATACTGAAAAAGCAATTATAGACCGGCGGCTGTATGATCACATTCGAACCGGGTTTAGTTAATTCCCTTATCATGGCAGAAACGGCAGGTATTACGCCCGTGCAGAAAATAAGCCTCTCCTTTTTCATCTTAAATCCGTGCCGGTCACTCCACCAGTTTACATAGGCATCATACCACTTATCAGGTATAACAGGATATCCCATGATCCCATGATCCAGCCTCTCTTTTAAGGCTTCAAGTATTTCGGGTGCGGCTTTAAAGTCCATGTCCGCTACCCACATGGGAAGTTCATTCTCCATAACTTCCCATTTCATGGAATCCGTACCCATTCTGTCCGTCACATGATCAAAATCATATTTCATATAGCACTCCTCCCCGTATCCACTAAAGCAGCTCTATAAGCCTGTCAACATCCTCCCTCTGTGTTGCCCAGCTTGTTGCTATCCTCATTATCACATGGTCCTTGTCAGCGTTCTCCCAAAATCCCATTTCAACTTTTTCGGACAGATCTTTTTCCTTTTCCTTATCGAGCAGTATAAATATCTGATTTGTCGGTGATGAAAATGCAAGATCATACCCCTTTTCCGTCAATGCCTTCCTGATCCTGTCAGCCGCTTCTATAGCCGTGGCTCCTATGCTAAAATAAAGCTCGTCCGTAAACAGGGTATCGAACTGTATCCCGGCTATCCTTCCCTTGGCAAGAAGGGCTCCGTGCTGTTTTATCATGGTAAAAAGATGGGGTATCATATCATGCTTTGGTATAACGACTGCCTCACCAAACAATGCTCCGCATTTCGTGCCGCCTATATAAAATGCATCGCAAAGGGCAGCTATGTCGGGAAGAGTCACATCATTACCGGGACACGCAAAGGCATACGCAAGCCTTGCGCCGTCAAGATAGAGAACTATCTTATTCTTTCTGCACACCTTACTTATTTCCTTAAGCTCAGAAAGGCTGTATAAAGCTCCGAGTTCCGTGGGGTGGGTTAAATAAACCATTCCCGGCATGACCATATGCTCGCGATTCAGATCGGTATTATAACTTTTTAAGATATCTTTAATTTCCTGTGCTGAAATCTTTCCGTTCTCATGCGGCAGTGTGAGTACCTTATGTCCTCCGAACTCGATCGCTCCGGCCTCATGAACACTGATATGTCCGCTTTCGGCCGCCAAAACTCCCTGATAGGGACGCAGGATCGCATCGATCATGACCGCATTGGCCTGGGTTCCTCCCGTAAGAAAGAAAACATCTGCCCCGGGAGCATTACAGGCAGATCTTATTTTTTCCCGTGCACTTTCGGAATATTCATCCGAACCGTATCCGGCCGACTGTTCCATGTTGGTCTCGGTCAGCCTCCGTATGATAGCGGGATGTGCACCTTCCATATAATCAGATGAAAAACAGAGACTGTTTTTACCGTTCACGCAGATAATCCTCCGTTAAGTATTTTCTTAACCAAGTATATACTATCTAAGCCGGAAAAAACAGTTTATCATACCATTATTTTTCATACTCAAAGGTACGGAGGAATCGCTTTGCTCTTTCCGTTGCAGGCGATGTAAAGAATTCTTTCGGATCCGAATCTTCAATGATCCTACCATCATCAAGGAACAGTATCCTGTCGGCGATGGCTTTTGCGAAAGACATTTCATGGGTAACTATAAGCATTGTCCTTTTCTGTTTGGCGAGATCCAGGATCACATCCAGAACTTCTCTCACCATCTCAGGATCAAGCGCTGCCGTCACTTCATCAAACAGAAGGACTTCGGGGTCCATCATAAGTGCTCTTACTATTGCTACTCGCTGCTTTTGTCCTCCCGACAGCTGCCTCGGATAGCTGTCCTTTCTTTCTGCGAGGCCCACCCTGTCAAGAAGCCGCATTGCCTCTTCTACAGCGTCCTTCCTGCTTCTTTTCTGAACTTTCATAGGCGCGAGAATAGCGTTTTCCAGTATTGTTTTATGCGGAAACAGATCATAGCTCTGAAAAACCATTCCTATCTTTTCGCGGCTCTTTGTCAGATTCCGGTTGCCGGGATTTACTGTTTCACCGTCAAGCAGCACCTGCCCCTCATCGATGTCCTCAAGACCGTTGATGCAGCGAAGGAGTGTGCTTTTGCCGCATCCCGAAGAGCCGACTATAACAACAACCTCTCCCTTGTCAATGGACAGGTTGATATCTTCAAGCACGATAAGATCATCAAATTTTTTACTCATGTGTTCTATCTTCAGCACAGATTCCATGTCAGTTCTCCCACTTTTTTTCCAGATATTTCGATAAGCAGCTTATCGGCCAGCATGCCAGGAAGTATAAAAGAAACACGACTGCGAACACCCCGAATGCAGCCTTGGGAGCACTCTTTCTGTTCGCCTCGATGATCTGCTGGCCAACCTTTAATACTTCAACTATACCTATCATCATGATAAGGCTCGTAGTCTTTATCATCCTTGTTATCAGATTGATCGACAGCGGGATAAGACGTCTTATTATCTGAGGTATGATAACGTAAACATATGTCTGCAGCCGCGAAAGACCGAGCGCTTTTGAACTCTCATACTGGATAACCGGTATGCTGATAAGGCAGCCCCTTACAAGATCTGCCATCTCAGCGGTCCCCCAGAAGGAAAATACGATTATCGAGGAGAGTTCCGCTGACAGATTTGATCCGGTCATCTTGGTAAATCCGAAAAATACAATAAACAGCAGCACCATCTGCGGCATGATCCTGACGATCTCAAGATATACCCTGGTCACCGCATTTATAACGGGCTTTTTAAGTGTCATCAGCATTCCAACGACTATGCCCAGAACAATGCTTATTGCGACCGATATGACACTTATGCGCAGCGCTACACAAAGACCGCTTAAGAGACGTATGAAATTTTTACCTTTAAAGATCACTTCAAATCCCATTTGCTCAATCTCCGAACATCCTGTAACGTACCTTTTTTTCAATTAACGTTCCGGCTAAAGATACGGGAAGCAGCATGATCACATAAAATATGACAAGGAGAAACAGGCTTTCCATCGTGTTGTAATACAGGCCTATAAGATCCTTCGCGGTAAACATCAGGTCCATAAGGCTTATTGCGGAAAATACGCTCGTTTCCTTTAGAAGAAAAATGACATTGGCGACGATCCCCGGCACACTTATAGTAAATGCCTGCGGAAGGATCACGTCCCTGAATAACTGCCCGTTTGTCATTCCCAATGACAGTGCGCTTTCGGTCTGGATTACCGGTATCGCCTCAAGGCCGCTTCTTATGCTCTCAGTCATATAACTTCCGCCGAGAAGTCCGAGTCCTATGGCTCCGCATACTTCGGCGGAGATCCTGATACCGACAGCCGGCAGACCGTAATATATAAAGAAAAGCTGCACCAGAAGCGGAGTGTTCCTGAAAAGCTCCACATAGCATCTTACTGCCGCTGCCGCAACCGGTATCTTAAAATATGTTGTAAACGCGCATAATACCCCTATCAGGAAAGCAAGCGCTATACCGATCCAGCCTATCTTAACTGTCAGGATAAACGCCTGTGTAAATATGGGTATATATTCTCTTATGATCTCCGGGTCCATTTGACCGCTCCCTGACTTTTCCTTAATCACTCAAAGTGGGAGGACCTTGCAGCCCTCCCGATGGTTTTACTTAGGATAATATCAATCAAAGAATACAACCGCTCCGTCGTAATTATCTTCGATGAACTTCTTAATAGCATCGGAACGAAGCACAGTTACCAAAGCATTTATCTTGTCGCTTGTCTCGTTGCCTTCTTTTACTGCAATGATATTGACGTATGTTCCTGCAGCGACAGAATCACTGGCCTCGTAAGCTATGGAATCCTTGCCTACGGAATATCCTGCTTCAAGTGCATAGTTTCCGTTTAACACAACATACTCTACTTCATCAACCACTCTTGCAACCTGCGCTGCCTCGAGCTCAACAAACTTTATGTTGTGAGGATTTTCCGTGATATCTTTTGTCGTTGCCGTAAGGCCCGCACCATCCTTTAACTTAAGAAGTCCGTTGTCCTCAAGGAGCAGCAGTGCCCTTGCCTCGTTTGTCGTGTCGTTCGGTACGGCAATGCTGTCACCGTCTTCCACATCCGAAAGGCTGCTCTTCTTTCCGGGATAGATACCGAAAGGTTCATAATGGATACCACCCGCATTTACAAGATGTGTTCCCTTTTCCTCATTGAAACTGTCAAGATAAGGAATGTGCTGGAAATAATTGGCATCAAACTCCCCTGATTCCACTACAAGATTGGGCTGTACATAGTCTTCGAACTCAACAACATCAATCTTATATCCGTACTCTTCCAAAATAGGAGCCGCCTGTGCAAGTATCTCAGCGTGAGGAGTTGTAGATGCCGCGATCTTTATCGTCTCTCCGTTGCCGGGTACTATGTCAAGATCTCCCGCCGGTGCTGCCGCAGCCGAAGCCTGTGAAGATGCTGCCTCTCCGCCTTCCACAACAAGTGTATCCTCATAATCCTTACCGTAAGTGTCAAGAAGTGTTGCCTCATAATCCGCATGGAAGAAGTTCTCGCTGCCAAGAGCCTTTATCTCATCGTTAAGCCAGTCAAGGAGCGTTGTGTTTCCTTTAGATACCGCAGGAGCGATCGTGTCCTGGCTTCCAAGAGAAGGGATACCTACAACATAACCTTCGTTTTCGAGTGAGTATGCGATGACCTCAGTGTTATCGTTAGCCCATGCAATACCTGTCCCGTTCTCGAATGAAGTCTTCGCCGTTGCATATGTATCAAACTTCTGGAGCTTGATATCCGGATATTCCTTCTCAAGGTATGTCTCAGCCGTCGTTCCCGAGATGACTATTATCTGATCGTCGGCACCTACCTGATCAAGGCTTTCGATCACATTATCCTCATGAGAAACAACACCGAGTGCCACATTCATGTAAGGAAGGGCAAAATCAACCTTTTCGGCCCTTTCTTCAGTTACCGTGAAGTTTGCGAGAACTATATCAACCTTGCCTGTTTCAAGATACTCAACCCTGCTCGCCGCCTCTGTTGATACATAGTTTATCTTTACTCCCAGATCCTTTCCTATCCTTTCGGCGAAGTAAACATCATATCCCTGATATTCACCGTTCTCATCAACATATCCGAATGGATTCTTATCTGAAAATACACCGATGTTAACGGTTCCGTCTTCCTTTATCTCATCAAGTGTCCTGTACACCTTCTGTACACCCGCTACGCCGCTGTCCTGTGCCGGCTGTGTGGCCGAGCCTGAAGCTGCGCATCCGGTAAGTGCAAGCATTCCAAGGCTTGCCGCCGCTATACCGGTTATCAGTTTCTTTACAATTGTTTTTTTCATAATTCTCTCCTCTTTTCCTTTTATTTTCATTTCATTCAATTTTCAGTTATCATCACCCAATTAACTTTCCGGGCATAAAAAATGCCCGGGATCTCTCCCAGGCAATGGCTTACTTAGATCCGAAATGACAGATCATTGTATTTGGGCGTACGACAAATGAGCCAAACGCCCGGCCATGTTACTTGCCTGGGAGTACAGCATTCGACAGCACATACAACAACACATGTGGGTTTTTGTTATAACTGTCTTCATTTGTCAAACCTCCTTCCAATGATCAAAAGTTTTCTTATGGTTCGTAATAATATACCCATTTACCTATCATGTCAATAGGTATTTTAAATTTTCTCGCTATTTTTTTATAAACCTGAAATTTGCCATTAAAGCCGGATAACAACAAAAGTTGTTTTTTCGAAGGCACTGAAAAGCCGGACTGCAGCCGAATACATCAAGCCAATGCTGTAAATGATCAATGCCGTGTTTGGCTGGCGTATAAATATCAGACATGCAATTGCAAGAACAAGATTAACAACACCGTGGGAAAATTTCATCTTCCACGGCCCTTCGACCACCCTTTTTGCCTCCATGGCCCTTAGGATCTCCACCACACCCGAAAAAGCATGTATCCCTATAAGATACATAAGAATAAATATCTTCGGAACATTTGTAAGTGACCCGGTAACGATCGCAAAGTCAAGGATTATCACTCCCTGGATCAGTATTATCTTACCTCCGACCATATGCTTTGCCATCGTATAATAATATACAATATCCTTAATCCCCGTTACGGCAAGGCCGATCGACAGGATACTGACGACAGCCATATACGCTTCATCCGAAGGATTAAGGATAAAGAAAAGCGCAGCCGCAAACATGCAAATGCTTAAAAGGATCTTTTTTATTCTTTGAAATAACGTCATTTATCAACCCTCGTTAATGATCTTCTGCTTTGAAAAACCGGCGAGGATATTTCCGGACCTGAATATCTCGTCAATGACCATGCCTTTATGAACTATAGCTCCACGTATAAACCTGCCCAAAAACGTATTGTCCTTATCTGCTTTTGAGCTCTTCATATACTCCTCAAAATATGTATCCATTGAATAATCCGTTATCTTCCTGCCTGATAACTCTTCCCCGAATGTTTTCCAGTCATCACAGGCGATGACCTGTCTTTTTTCGAGAATCTCCTTTATCCGTAAAAGATGCGGCGTGACGGCTTCATTATCATAAGTTTCGGTTTCAAAGGCGTCATATTCCCCGCGGATATACTTCATCGCATAGATCATCTGAGTAAAGGCTTTCATGTAATCAGCCGGATTTTCCTTTATCATATCCTCATACTCTCCCCATGCCGGAAGATATCTGTATCTTGCAAAACTGTAATCCGGCAGATGTCCTGCCCGGCCGTGACCTAGGTTCATTATCGTATTCTCGTTTCTCTGATACAGGCTGTTCGTATATATGCTGTTATCAAGGTCATCCGGTGCCGATGTCTTGTGGACGAACTTTATCTGCTTTTCCTTATATCCGTCACCGTCCGGAAAAAGTTCATAAAACACATAGTTTGTATTATTGATGACTAAAGAAGGAGTGCCCGCAAAATTGGCATGAGCCCATGTGTCCGCGAGAACATGCATTGCGATACCCACTGACTGTAACGGCTTTCCCTTTGCCAGTTCTACCGTCTTTACGACCAGATCCCCGTTGGGTCCGCAAATAAGCCTGTACTTGTTAAGATATCTCTTTGAACACTTTTTCTTTTCGGCATACAGGTCCCTCGGCAGAAAATGGAACGATGCCCATATCCTCGTAATATCCTGAAGCCCTATCGGATCCGTCCTGGCATCCATCATTTCAAGCTGCATCTGTGTAGTCGCCGCACTTGACGGGCCTTTTATCTTCGCAAGCAGTGTTCGCGAACAATCATCGACAAACTGCGCACTGTAAGCTATATCAAGGCTCTCCTCATGGGAATAGCCTGCAATAAATGCCGCACAGTATGTCGCGTAGTAATGAAAATCCATCTGCATGAAACGTTTACTCCTGCGCCTGTAAAGATTTAATATTTTTTATCTTTCTCGTATTTGATATAACGATCCACAAAACATATATCGTAGTAAGCTCCACGATAAACGAAGCTATGGTAGTATCTATATTCTGAAGATCTTTAAGATCATAAATATACGCAAATATACTTAAGACGGAGATCACCAATAATATGATCGCCCCCGTATAATAGCCTTTTTTATAGTCCTCGCCTTTGGCAGCCTTTGATGCATTCAGTCCTATATACAGATGTATTTTGAAAATGAGAAAGACCATCAGCAAAAACATCGCAACGATCACTATGATGACACCTACCGCGATCGCTTTTTCTTCACCTGCAAACTCTTCAAGGCTGATCTCGTCTTTTATTTCCGTTATCAGGAGCATGATAACTTTCAGAACATCCCAGGCCCCAAGAATTACTACCCCGAGCCCTCCTACGTTGAGGTCATCTTCATATCTCCTCAGTGCTGCTTTATCGTTATTCATCGTCTTTCCTTCATTTTGCATTATTTTGATCAGCATTCACAAAAAAGGGAGCTGAATCAGCTCCCTTTCGCAGCGCCACCAGGATTCGAACCTGGAAATGGCGGAATCAGAGAGCGTTACCTCTATCCTCCTAGCCCAGTATTTATCAGCATTAGCGGATTCACCTCTATGTTTTGTGCTAATTTATATGATAATACGTAAAATCTGCATTAAAATTCTATATCTTATCGCTCCGTTTTCTACTTATTGTCTGCATAATCTTCCGCATCGGTGAACCTATTCTTAGGCAGTATGACAACATTCTTTACCTCATCACCC
>JAILJC010000091.1 GCA_024694965.1 Lachnospiraceae bacterium | reverse complement strand
CTGCGTTTTACAACGCAATACGCAAAATTACAAAATATGCTGCTTACATGCAAGCATGACACATCATATTTTATAATTTTTCGTGCTGCCCAGAATATTATCGACAAATTGCACTGCAGTACGTCCGGAAAGTCCCCCGTGTGCAAGCTCCCATTTGTTTGCTTCCAAAAGGAGTTCCTCCTCGGGCATGTCTATACCCTTGCGCTTGGCAAGGACCTTAACTATATTGTTGAATTCCTTTTTATCCGGTTTGCTGAAATATATAGTTACTCCAAACCTGTAAACAAGCGATAACTTCTCCTGCATCGTATCCGACTTGTGGATCCCGTTATCAACCTTGATATCTTCCCGGTCACTCCATGTTTCCTTGATAAGGTGGCGCCTGTTTGATGTGGCATATATAAGAACGTTTGACGGTTTCTTTTCAAGCCCGCCTTCGATCACTGCCTTTAGATACTTGTAATCCGTTTCGAACTCTTCAAAAGACAGATCATCCATGCAGAGGATGAACCTGTAATTCCTGTTTTTTATCTGTGCAATGACATCGTTTATGTCTTTAAACTGATGCCTGTATATCTCAATTACCCTTAAGCCTTTCTCATAGTATCCGTTAAGTATCCCCTTTATAGCGCTCGACTTTCCCGTACCCGCATCACCGAACAGCAGGCAGTTGTTTGCCGGCCTTCCCTCAATAAACGCTTCGGTATTATCGATGAGTTTCTTCTTCGCGATCTCATATCCTACAAGATCGTCAAGCCACACATGAGCTATCCTCGTAATGGGCTTAATCACCACTTCGCCCTCACTGTCATGCTCAACCCTGAAAGCCTTATGAAGACCAAACTTGCCAACACCGAATTCCTTATAGAACTGTGTTACCATCCTCCCGAATTCTTCGGCATCACCTGCATCCGAGAGCGAAACACCCAGCTCACATATACGGTCGCGGATACGCTTGTTAAACTGCTTACCTGCTTCGTCATCATTCTTAAAATCCATAATATAGGAAATGCATCCTGCGGCCAGCTTTTCATCTATCGTATTAAGATCGTAATCAAACATATCCTTGAATATGGCAAAGTCATGCAGCGCAACTTCATTAAGCGTCCCCTCAACGCTGCCCCTTAATTCCGCTGCCATTGAATATGCATTTTCATTGTTTGCAAGGAGATAGGTCAAATACATGTGCCAAAGATTGCCGGTAAAACCATGACTTGATGCCAGGTCGACAAGGCGGCTTACTATATCAAACAGAAGTGTCCTGTACCTTCCGTTTTCCTCCTCGTCGTAACCGAATTCATATTCATAGATAAGCTCGGACATATCCTTTAAGATATCCCCGTGCCTGAAATCCCTGTAAAGAAGTAATTCGCGGTCTCTTAACATGCAGCCTCCCAAACATAGTATTCAGTACAGGCTCAAAATGCTTTGTATTTTCGCGTGTTCTGCACTGAATTATTTAAAAACATTATATCATACCTTAGTATATATGTTATAATAAATATGGGGAAATAATACATTTGAAAGGGGGAATGGATATGGCACGTAAAAGAGGTCCGGTCAAGACCATAGTGATGATAATCTGCTTCCTTGCATTTATAGCAGCTATCATTCTTCTTGTTACTTTTGTAAAGCTTCGCGGCCGTATCGAAGACAATCCGCCGGGGACACTCGGAAACACGGGCGGCAATATCAACAACGGCGGCCTGTTCTGCCAGGACGGCAACACAGTCTATTTCAGCAATCCCTTGGATCACAATTACCTATACTCAATGGATCTTGACGGAAGCAATCAGGAATTTGTCATGAACGTTCCCGTCAAATATATAAACTCTGCAGGAAAATACATTTACTACAACCAGATAGACGGCGACACCGACATGGTATACGGCTTCACCGCCGAAGTCCACGGCATATACGCTTACAAGAAAAACTCGCGCAACAAGACCCGCGGATATGACCGTACCGTTGCAGGACAGACAATACTTATAGACAATTACATCTACTACCAGCACTATGATAACGACAACGGTATGACTCTTTACAGGGCTTCCCTTAACGGTGATGACAAGGGCGAGGTGTTAGGCGAGATCGTAAACCCTTGCTGTGTAATAAACGGAAACATCTACTATCCCGACCAGAACAACTACTTCCTGCTCAATGTGTTTGATACGTCTACTCTTCGGTCAAACCTTTTCCTTAACGAGAGGATGTACAATCCGGTCTATTCCGACGGTTACATTTACTATATAGGCATCGGGGATGACTATCCACTGTGCAGGTTCAATATCTCAGATAAATCGGTTGAAAAGCTGACGGACGACCGCGTTGACTGCTTCAACATTTTGGGTGATGTGATCTTCTATCAGAAAAACTCAAAAAAAGAACCGGCGCTTATAAGGATGAGCCGCGACGGTTCTTCTAAGGTCGTTATTGCCGAAGGTAATTACACGGAAATAAACATGACTTCGATATACACTTACTTCCATCCCGTGGGCGATCCGATCCAGATGTACAGGGTAAGTACCGCAGGAAATCCCAAGGTTGAATCATTCGTGCCCGAGATTATCCCGCACGAATAGGCTTAGTTACGAACATGAAGTTAAGCTTCAAGCTCGTCAAGCATCTGACGTACCGTCTTACCGGTAAGAGGATGCCGTAACCACGGAGCTATCTCACACAGGGGCTTTAATACAAAGTCCCTGTTTTTTATATCATAATGAGGGATCGTAAGGTCCTTTGAATCCAAAACAAGATCATCATAAAACAGGATATCAAGGTCGAGTGTCCTCGGTCCCCAGTGTTCCTTTCTCTCCCTTCCCGCAAGCGTTTCAAGCTCGTTCATACATACAAGAAGTTCATTCGGAGTATACAGGGTTTTTATATGGGCAACGCCGTTTAAAAAGTCAGGCTGGTCTGTTTTGCCGTAAGCCTTTGTGGTGATGAGGCTTGATTCTTCACATATCCTTATGTCATCATCGTGACCCATCCGTTTTACGGCTTCACTTATAAAGTCCTTTTTATCGCCCATATTTGAGCCCATGCCGATATAGGCATCATGCCAGCCGCGTTCGATCTGTACCGATACTTCCTCAAGCGGCAGTCCTATGGGCGCCCACGGCTTCTTTATCGTAAGTTTGATGCTTGAAACCCTTTCAAACCTTAAAAGCAACGCCCTTGCCATCTGCTCGGCAGCCGCCTCTATAAGGTAATAAGTGTTCGTCCTCATGAAATCGTTCATGAAGTTGCACAGATCGCCGTAATGCACCGAAAGCTTAAGCTCATCGTTAAGTCCGGCGGGCCTTATATCAACGAACACATCGGCACATACGACAAATTTCTGGCCGAGCTTATTCTCCTCTTTGTAAACACCGTGATGTCCGAAAACCTCAAGGTTACGTATCCTGATGCAGTCCATCCTATACTCCCGCTTTGCAGCTTATGATCCAGGGTGACGGCTGCTGTTCGTAGCTGTGCCTGCTGTTAAGTTTTGATACCGAGATCTGTATGATATCAGGATCCGAAACGCAGAACTTCTTACAATAATCAACCATCGACGCAGCCAGTACAAAATCAAGCGTATAAATAACAAATTCCATCTCGGGATTTAACTTAAGCATGGTCTCGATTTCCTTTCCCATGCTTGCGGATGCAACCAGCATCGTTACATCCGGAACCGGAAGGCCCTTCATCGTGTCTTCATCAACGTGGTCTATGATGGTCACGTTATTGATTCCGAACTGCTCCATGTTCTCTTCAAGTGCCTTCCTGTCGTTTCCGTTATATTCAACTGCGATTATCGAGCCTTCACCGTCAAGGATCGCTGATTCAACGACGATTGATTCTCCGGAAATAACGCAAATGTTCTTGCTTTCCTCGATGTGCATCTTGGAAAGGATGACAGAGCGGATCTCCTCGCCAACGTACTTAACCGTGCCCTTGGCAAGCGAGCTGTTGTCAATACCGAACTTATAGGTGGAGCGCGCATTGGGGTTTAATACGAGCATTCCCGCCGATGCATTTATACCGCGGTCGATCATCTCGGAAACGAGGTTTTCCTTTATTGGGCCGACCGGATCGGCGCCCTCATTGTATATTACCTTGCAGTCGCCGAGTCCCGCATTATACATGCGGTAGAAAATATCGGCATGTCCCGCTTCGGTGAAAACGAGCACACAGCGGTGCACTTCACACGCAGGGATCAGGTTCTTGTTCTTACGCGTGATGTCCAAGATCTTAACATGCTCAAGATCCACATCCGTATGACTCGAAAAATACTTAAGCCACTCGATTATACTGCTGTTGTTGAATAACACCTCTCCCATAAGGCCCTCCTTAAGATCAGTCAACTATAGTATTTACTTACATATCATCAAACAATTCATATCCCTGCCGTTCAGTCGTTACCTACCGTATTGATATCATAAGGCGTGGACTGATAAACGTAATAATTTAACCAGTTTGTATATAAAAGCTGACCCGCCGAACGCCAGTTGACAACCGGCGGTTTTTCGGGATCGTCATCCGG
>JAILJC010000089.1 GCA_024694965.1 Lachnospiraceae bacterium | reverse complement strand
GGCTGCGATCACGGTGCTTTCGATATGAAATGTCTGATCATCGAACACCTTAAGGAACAGGGACACGAGATAAAGGATTTCGGAAGCTACGATAAAAATTCGATCGATTACCCCGCGATAGGACTTGCGACTGCCGAGGCGGTGGCAAGCGGCGAGTGTGACAAGGGTATCGTTTTATGTACGACGGGTATCGGTATATCGATCGTTGCAAACAAGGTTAAGGGCGTAAGGGCGGCACTTTGCAACGACTGTACCAGCGCAAGGCTTACCAGGATGCATAATGATGCGAACGTACTTGCACTTGGCGGCGGGGTCATAGGTCCAAACCTTGCACTTGATATAGTGGACATATTTTTCTCGACGGAGTTTTCCGGTGAAGAGAAGCATGTGCGCAGGCTGTCCCAGGTGGCGGCAATAGAGGAATCCGCCTACAGGTAAGAGCGGACAGGGATGCGTAACCTACGATATTTAAAGGACACGGATTTATGAGCGATAAGAGAGAAGACTATATTTCATGGGATGAATACTTTATGGGCGTGGCCATACTGTCGGGTTTAAGGAGCAAGGACCCCAATACCCAGGTCGGAGCCTGTATCGTAAGTCCCGATAATAAGATACTTTCAATGGGTTATAACGGATTTCCGATAGGCTGCTCGGATGATGATTTTCCCTGGTGCAGGGTTGGCGATCCGCTTAACAACAAGTATTTTTACACGGTGCACAGCGAACTTAACGCGATACTCAATTACCGCGGGGGAACGCTTGAGGGAGCACGGCTTTATGTGACTCTTTTCCCGTGCAACGAATGTGCCAAGGCCATTATCCAGGCAGGGATAAAGACGATAATCTACGACTGCAACAAATATGAGAACGAACCCAGCACGATAGCATCAAGAAGGATGCTCGATGCCGCGGGCGTTAAGTATTATCAATATAAACGTACTGACAGAAAGGTTGAGCTTTCGCTGTGAGAAGAAGCAGGAATTTCGCCAAAAAGTTAATAAGCATGATCCTTACCGCGTCAATGTGCGTTTCATTGGCTTATGTTCCCGTGTATGCCGACACCACTTCCGAGAAGATCAAAAAGGCCGAGATGCTCAAAAAGGCTACGGAACAGCAGAAGAAGGCTGTCGACGATAAGCGTGAGGACCTTGAGGGCACCAGGCACCAGCTTAAGGAGTACCTTGATAAGCTTAACAGCGAGCTTGAGGAGATAAGCGATAACCTGGCTGAGATCGAGGAGCGCATAAGCAACAAGGAAGCCGAGATCGAGCAGACCAAGATAGATATCGAGGACGCAAAGAAGGAGGAGGCACATCAGTACGACCTTATGAAACGCCACTTAAGGGCGGTTTATGAAAAGGGCAACAGTACAGTGTTCCAGACCTTCATACAGACCGAGAATTATGCCGATTTCCTTAACAAGGCCGAGTATGTGGGCAAGCTTGAGGATTACGACAAGAAGATGTTTGATGTTTTGGTGGAACAGCGCAGGGCCGTTGAAGAGAAGGAGCAGGTCCTCGAGAACGAGGTTGAGCAGTTAAACGAGCTCATGGACGAGGCAAAGGCCGAGAAGAACAAGGTCAGCACACTGGTTAATTCGACATCCGGAACGATAGCGGCTACAGACGGTGCGATAAGTGCCGCCGAGCTTGAACAGAAGGCATATGAAAATGAGCTGAGGGAGCAGGAGGCCAATCTTGCCGCCCTTAGGAAGCAGCTTGAGGAGGAAAGGGCTTTAACTGAGCGTGCCAACCGTATGGCATGGAGCAATACCGGCGATCTTTCGTTTGATGTAAGCGACAGGGAACTTCTTGCCTGCCTCATACATTGTGAAGCGGGAAACCAGCCGTATATTGGTCAGGTCGCGGTGGGTTCTGTCGTCATAAACAGGATGAGAAGTGCGGCATTTCCGAATACCATGGTCGGAGTCATATATCAGAAGAGACAATTTACGCCCGCGGGAAGCGGACGTCTGGCAACAAGGCTTTCACTGGGAGCAAACGAATCATGCTACCGCGCTGCGGATGAGGCAATGGCGGGCGTACAGCCTGTTGGCAACTGCCTGTTCTTCAGGACGGTCATTCCCCAGATACAGGGAACTATAATCGGCGGGCATGTATTTTATTAATGATCATAAGGAGGGGCTCGATTAAGGTCCTTCTATATTTCGTCCCCCAGCGCATACTTGTTGATCATATGTTTATATTTTTCAAATTCCTCACTGTATACGATCTTTAACAGCTTATCGAAGCTTATAAGGAGCGAGATGACATCTTCCTTAGGGAGCTTGCCGTCCTTTAAAGCCTCGGCTATTTCGTCGATGTCAACGACCTTGACGAACCCGTCGGGGTACATGATCACATCGGCGAGCAGATCTGTGAAAACATAGGTGTTCGTTTCGGGGTCATGTTCGGTTTTTATTATGTCGCAGTACCAGTAAAGCAGAGAGTTGTCTTCCCTAAGGAACTTGCTCACCTTGTAGCCTTCCTTTAAGAAATAGCATGAATATCCGTGATGCAGGTTCTTCTTCGGGCGCAGGGTGTTCCACTGCGTGATTATGGTATCCTCATTCATTTCGAGGATAATGTCATCCTTAAGGGGAATGCATTCCTCAGGGATTATCCTTTTACGGTAAAAGAGCGGTTTTTCCATATGTTTTCCCCCGAGCTTTTGATATATGCACAGTATATCAACATATTGAAGTATTTTGTAGACTTTTTTGAAAAAAACTGATATATTTATAGAATAACATTGAAAGGGGCGGACGCGTGAAGTACGATAACGGTGTATACCGCTCAATGACACAGATAATCCAATTCGGGATCAACATGCTCGTGCCTATCATGCTGTGTACTTTTCTTGGGATATTTCTTGACAGATATCTGGGTACGTCCTTTCTTGTGATAATAATGTTTTTCATCGGTGCCGCCGCAGGTGGGCGGAATGTTTTTATTTTCGCCAAAAAGATATATTCAAGGCCGCCGGTGCATGATGAAGTCAAGGTTCGAAAGCAGAACTTTGACGACAGTAAGAAGATCGGTGGCGATGATGGATCAGCTTCGGAATAATCCTACTTTAAGGGAACTGATTCTAGGCGCAGCCGTCTATTGTGCATTATGGGAGGCGGCGCTTCTCATATTTACCGACAGGAAGCTTTATCATTCCGTCGGACTTCTGTGCGGGTTTGTGATATGCTTTATCCTCGCGGTCAGCATGGCCGGTTCGATCGCCGTTGCCGTGACTCTCGACGAAAAGAGTGCCAGGGCGTTCACACAAAGGAAGGCGGCAATCCGTTACCTTCTGGCATGCGCAGGCATCATAATCCTTGCGGTGTTTGATTTCGGCAATCCCTTAACATGTTTTGCCGGACTTATGGGACTTAAGATCGGGGCTTACATCCAGCCGTTTATTCACAGGCTTATCGAAAAGATCAAAGGAGTAAATTAGACAAATGTGTAATTATCCGGTGCTCTTATCAGGCGACGTTGATTTCATGATCAAGGGGATATTCTCCTATAACTGTTTCGGTCAGGAAGTATGGATCACGACAACGCACGTGTGCACTCTTATCGTGATGCTTCTCCTTATTGTTTTTGCTCTGTTTGCAAACAGGGCGATAAAGAAGGCAAACACAGATGAGGCACCCGGTACTTTTCTTAACATAGTAGAGCTTCTGATCGACTTCCTCGACGGCATCATCAACAGTGTTATGGGGAAAAATGCAGCGAAGTTCGCCAATTATATCTTTACTTTGTTCCTGTTCATTTTCTTAAGCAATATTTCGGGCCTTATGGGGCTGCGTCCGCCGACGGCAGACTACGGTGTGACTTTCCCCTTAGGTGTCATTACATTCTGTCTTATCACCTTTAACAAGTTCAAACATCAGAAGGTCAGCGGAGTCATCAAGGGATTGTGCGATCCGTGGGTATTCTGGATCCCGATCAACCTTATAGGTGATTTTGCCGTACCGATTTCATTGTCGCTGCGTCTTTTCGCGAACGTTTTATCCGGAACGGTCATGATGGCTCTTTATTACGGCCTGCTTCCGATATTTGTTAAGATAGGTATACCGTCGTTCCTTCACATCTATTTCGATCTGTTCAGCGGTGCGATACAGACGTACGTATTCTGTATGCTGACGATGACGTATGTGAGCGATGCGATAGGTACCGATTGATCACGGTCATAATTAAGTTGAATATAAAAGTTTAAGGAGGACATTTTCATGAATATTTCAGGAGATGATTTCATCAGAGGTTGTTCGGCTATCGGTGCGGGCCTTGCGCTTATTGCCGGTATCGGTCCCGGTGTCGGCCAGGGTATTGCCGCAGGTCATGCAGCATCGGCTGTAGGACGTAATCCCGGTGCAAAGTCAGACGTAACTTCTACCATGCTTCTCGGCCAGGCCGTTGCGGAGACGACAGGTCTTTACGGTCTTCTGGTAGCTATGTTACTGCTGTTCGTTAAGCCTCTTTTAAAATAAGAATCATTAGTAGACCGAAAGGAGGCAATTAGCCGGATGGAAAGGTTATTTGATCTTGATTTCCAGCTGCTGCATGATGCGATCCTTACGGCGGTTTCAGTATTCTTTCTGTTCCTGATTCTGTCTTATCTTCTGTTCAATCCCGTAAGGGACATGCTTAAAAAGCGCAGGGAAAAGATACAGGACGATATCGATTCCGCTAAAAAGGACAAGGAAGCCGCGGATGCAATGCGGGCCGAGTACGAGGATAAGTTAAGGAACGCGGACGCGGAGGCGGACACAATACTTGCAGATGCAAGGAAGCGTGCGACAGCCAATGAAAATCACATAATCGCCGAAGCCAAGGAGGAGGCCGCAAGGATCATCAAACAGGCTCATGTTGAGGCCGAGCTTGAGAAGGATAAGGCCAAGGATGAGATCAAGAACGAGATGATCCAGATAGCATCCCTCATGGCCGGCAAGGTCGTAGGAGACAGGATGGACACTACCGTACAGGATGCTCTCGTTGAAGAGACGTTAAAAGAAGTAGGTGATGATACATGGCGAAGCTAGCTGCCGCTACCTACTCTGAGGCACTGTTTGAAACGGGTATCGAAGACGGAACGCTTGACACTCTGTATGAGGAAGCCCTCACGGTGCAGCAGATACTTAAGGACAATCCTGATTTTTCAAGGCTCATGAATCATCCCAAGATACTTAGGGAGGAGAAGGAGCAGATCATCGAGTCCGTGTTTAAGGGACGTATAAGCGATGAATTTGCGGGCTTCCTTAAGCTCATCGTTACCAACAAAAGGTATCCCGAGATTGATCATATCCTTGAAAGCTTTGTGCTTAAGGTCAAGGAGCATAAGAAGATAGGTATTGCATATGTAACTACGCCGCTTGAGCTTACGGATACCCAGAAGCAGGCCGTTAAGGACAGGCTTCTTAAGACAACCGATTATGTTTCCATGGAGATGAACTACATGCTTGATAAGTCGCTTATCGGAGGCATGGTCATAAGGATCGGAGACAGGGTTGTTGATTCAAGCATAAAGACTAAGCTTGAGGGTATAGAGAAGGAACTTAAGTCCATTCAGTTGAAAAGGGCGTAAATTATAAGAAAGGTGCGTATAGATCCATGAATTTAAGACCGGAAGAAATAAGTTCTGTAATTAAGGATCAGATCAAGAGATATGCCGGTGAGCTGGAAGTATCCGAGGTTGGTACAGTTATCCAGGTTGCTGACGGTATCGCACGTGTTCACGGACTTGAGAAGGCCATGATGAACGAACTGCTTGAATTCCCGGGCGGTGTATTCGGCATGGTGCTTAACCTCGAGGAAGATAATGTCGGTGCGGTTCTTCTGGGAGCCGACAAGAACATAAACGAAGGCGATACGGTTAAGACCACGGGACGTGTTGTTGAGGTTCCCGTAGGTGATGCGATGCTAGGCCGTGTTGTAAATGCACTTGGTCAGCCTATAGACGGCAAGGGTCCGGTACAGACCGATAAATATCGTCAGATAGAGCGTGTCGCTTCTGGCGTTATCACGAGGAAGTCGGTTGATACTCCTCTTCAGACGGGTATCAAGGCCATCGACTCCATGATCCCGATAGGAAGGGGACAGCGTGAGCTTATAATCGGCGACCGTCAGACAGGTAAGACGGCTATCGCCATCGACACGATCATAAATCAGAAGGGTCAGGGCGTTAAATGTATCTATGTTGCGATCGGACAGAAGGCATCGACGGTTGCCGCGATCGTTAAGACACTTGAGGAATACAACGCCATGGCATATACAACGGTTGTTGCGGCAACAGCCAGTGAAATGGCTCCCCTCCAGTACATAGCTCCCTATGCGGGCTGTGCGATAGGTGAGGAGTGGATGGAAAACGGACAGGACGTGCTTGTTATCTACGATGATCTTTCAAAGCACGCCGTTGCATACCGTACACTGTCATTGCTGCTTCGTCGTCCGCCGGGACGTGAGGCATATCCCGGTGATGTATTCTACCTTCATTCAAGGCTGCTTGAGCGTGCTGCCAGGATGAGCGAGGAGTACGGAGGAGGTTCGCTTACGGCACTTCCCATCATCGAAACCCAGGCGGGAGACGTTTCCGCTTACATTCCGACCAACGTAATTTCGATCACGGATGGTCAGATATATCTTGAAACCGAAATGTTCAACTCGGGCTTCAGGCCTGCCGTAAATGCCGGCCTGTCGGTATCCCGTGTCGGCGGCGCGGCTCAGATCAAGGCCATGAAGAAGATCGCCGCTCCCATACGTACAGAGCTTGCACAGTACAGGGAGCTTGCGGCATTCGCACAGTTCGGTTCCGAGCTTGATGCCGATACCAAGGAAAAGCTTGCACAGGGCGAACGTATCAAGGAGATACTTAAGCAGCCTCAGTATAAGCCGATGCCGGTTGAGTATCAGGTAATGATCATCTTTGTTGCGGTAAACAAGTATCTGCTTGATATCCCCGTTTCAAGGATCGTTGAGTTTGAGGAAAGCTTCTTTGAGTATGTTAAGACGAACATACCCGAGGTTCCCGCATCGATAAAGGAAACCAAGGTTATTTCGGATGAGGCCGAGAGCAAGCTGCGTAAGGCCGTTGAGGATTTCAAGGAAGAGTTTCTTAAGGAAAAATAATAGGCAGGTGACTGATAATGGCCTCAATGAGGGACATAAAAAGGCGTAAAGTAAGCATACAGAGCACGCAGCAGATCACCAAGGCCATGAAGCTTGTTTCAACGGTGAAGCTGCAGAGAGCAAAAACCCGGGCGGAACGTTCGAAGGCGTATTTTAACTGTATGTATGAGACGATACAGGGTATCATCGCAAGGACCGGGCATGTTGAACATCCCTATCTTGTAAAGGGTGATTCTGACAGGAAAGCAGTTGTCGTTATCACATCAAACAGGGGTCTTGCCGGAGGATACAACTCAAACATCGTTAAGCTGGTGGCAGGTTCCGAGCTTAAGAAGGAACAGGTCGATGTTTATGCTGTCGGTAAAAAGGGAAGGGATCTTCTTAAGCGCCGCGGCTATAATGTAAAGGCCGATCATTCGGAGGTTATCAACGAGCCCCTGTATAAGGATGCCATGGAGATAACCGAGGAGGTTCTCAGTTCATACAAGGCCGGGGAAGTCGGCGAAGTATGGCTTGCCTACACGGGATTTAAAAACACCGTGAGCCATATACCGACGCTAATAAAGCTGCTTCCGGTTGACGGAAAGCTTTCCGGGGATGACGGCGAGGAACATAAGACTGTTACAACCCTTATGAATTATGAGCCTGAAGAATCAGAAGCCCTTGAGCTTATCATCCCCAAGTATGTATCCAGCCTTATTTACGGTGCGCTTATCGAAGCGGTTGCCAGTGAAAACGGCGCGAGGATGCAGGCAATGGATTCGGCTACGAGTAACGCAGAGGAAATGATCGGCACCCTTGAACTTCAGTACAACAGGGCACGTCAGGGTCATATCACTCAGGAGCTTACCGAGATCATCGGCGGCGCCGAAGCGTTAAGCAGTTAAAGATCATAAGGAGGGACCCGCTGGGAGGATTCCTTATGATGCCTTAGCGGCGAGCGTATCAAAAGAAGTACGTAGTACTTCTTACATAATATATTTATAGAAGGAGAGAAAACAGTGGCAGGAGAAAATAAAGGTAAAATCACCCAGATCATCGGTGCGGTCCTTGATATTAAGTTTGTATCGGGTTCTCTTCCCGAAATAAACGAAGCTATCAGGGTTCCGAAGGCGGATAATTCGGAGCTTACCGTTGAGGTAGCACAGCACTTAGGAGATGATACGGTAAGATGTATCGCCATGGGTCCTACGGACGGTCTTGTAAGGGGAATGGATGCGATCGCAACCGGTTCACCCATTACCGTTCCGGTAGGTGAGAATACTCTCGGACGAATCTTTAACGTACTCGGTCAGCCGATCGATAACAAGCCGGCTCCCGACAACGTTCAGTTCTTCCCGATCCACAGGAAGGCACCTGAATTTGAGGAGCAGTCGACAAATGCCGAGCTTCTTGAGACGGGTATCAAGGTCGTTGATCTTCTTTGTCCTTATCAGAAGGGCGGAAAGATCGGTCTGTTCGGTGGAGCGGGCGTAGGTAAGACAGTCCTTATCCAGGAGCTTATCCGTAACATAGCGACCGAGCACGGCGGATATTCGGTATTCACAGGTGTTGGAGAGCGTACCCGTGAGGGTAATGACCTGTATCATGAAATGTCGGAATCGGGCGTTATAGATAAGACAACGATGGTCTTCGGTCAGATGAACGAGCCCCCCGGAGCCAGGATGAGGGTTGGTCTTTCGGGACTTACGATGGCTGAATACTTCCGTGATCAGGGCGGTAAGGACGTGCTCCTGTTCATTGACAATATATTCCGTTTCACACAGGCAGGTTCGGAAGTTTCGGCACTTCTCGGACGTATGCCCAGTGCCGTAGGTTACCAGCCTACACTGCAGACCGAGATGGGTGCGCTCCAGGAGCGTATCACATCTACAAAGAACGGTTCGATCACATCTGTTCAGGCCGTATACGTTCCCGCAGATGACCTTACGGACCCTGCTCCGGCAACAACATTTGCACATCTGGATGCGACAACGGTTCTTTCGCGTCAGATAGTTGAGCTTGGTATTTATCCCGCGGTTGACCCGCTTGAATCTACATCAAGGATCCTTGATCCCCGTATCGTAGGTGAGGAGCATTACAAGGTTGCCAGGGGTGTTCAGGAAATTCTTCAGAAGTATAAGGAACTCCAGGATATCATCGCGATCCTCGGTATGGACGAGCTTTCGGAGGAAGATAAGGTTACCGTTTCACGTGCCAGGAAGGTACAGAGGTTCTTATCACAGCCTTTCTTCGTAGCCGGCCAGTTCACCGGACTTGAAGGCCGTTATGTATCGATCTCCGATACGGTTCAGGGCTTCAAGGAAATTCTTGAAGGCAAGCATGACGATATCCCCGAGAGTTACTTCTTAAGCTGCGGCGGTATCGAGGACGTACTTGCCAAGGTTAAGGCAAATAAGTAAGGAGCGGCAATGGCAGACGAAAGAGCTTTTGCATTAAAGATCATAACACCCGACCGTGTATTTTATGAGGGTGAGGCCATAATGGTGGAGCTTAGGACGACGGAAGGCGAGATCGGAGTCCTTAAGAATCACATCCCGTTAACCTGCGTAGTTGCACCCGGACTTTTGAGGATAAGGGAAACGGATACCGAGGTTAAAACAGCCGCATTGATGAGCGGTTTTGTCGAGATACTTCAGGACTGTGTTACCATACTTGCGGAGGTTATCGAGTGGCCTGACGAGATAGATGTTAAGCGTGCCGAGGAGGCGCGTGTCCGTGCGGAGCGCCGCTTGGCCGAGAAGGCGGAAACGACAAACTTAAAGCGCGCCGAACTGGCATTGCAGAGGTCAGTTGCACGTATCGAAGCTGCGAAGAAATAAGTGAGAAAAAAGCTACTTAAGGCATTGGGACGCCTTTCCATAATGTTCGTGGTATTCCTTATTACCGTTGTCATCACTTCAAGGGTGATAAACAAGGGTAATACGGATCTCACGGCAGATATGAAGGGTGCCACCCTGCCGGTCATACATGTTAATGTAAACGGTGAATATATAAACTGCCTCCATGGATATTTATGTGATATGGAAGGCAGTTATCTGCGTGGGACCATAACACCCATGTCCGCAGACCGTACCATCCCCATCAAAGTAAAAACGTTCGACAGCGTAGTCACCAATGTTGATTACGAAGTAAGGACCATAGACATGCAGCGCCTGCTTGAAAACGGTGCCGTTACGGATCCCGAGTATATGGGAGACGAGATCACGGCTGTCATACCGGTAAAGGACCTTATCGAGGATGAGCAGGAGTACATGCTCGTTGTCAAGCTGACCTTATCCGATGGCCGTGTGGCATCATATTACTGCCGTTTCATAGACAAACCGGAGCTGTACCTTACGGAAAAGCTTGAATTTGTCCACAATTTTAGCTCGAAAACCTTCGATAAGGAGGCTGCGCTTGAGCTCAAGCCCTATATGGAGTCAAATTCAGAGGGTGATAATTCAAGTTTCGGGTATGTAAACATCCATTCAAGCTTCAATCAGCTTACCTGGGGCGACCTTCAGCCGACGCTTGAGAGTGACAGGGAGTTAAGGATACTTGATATCGACAGCCGTAATGCCGCGATAAAGTTCAATTATACCGTATCCGCACGCGGTGAGATGTATGATGTTGAGGAGTATTTCTACTTAACCCGAGGTTCCGACCGTATGTACCTTATGGACTATGAGCGGACCATGGATAAGATAATAAACGAGAATAACGTTGTAGTGGGAAACGGGAAGATATTCCACGGTATTTTGAGCGAGCCGATCGATTATATGGAAAATGAGGAAGGCGGGGTATTCTGCTTTGTCCAGTCGCGAAGCCTTTACGGATATAATTCGGATACCGGGGCGCTTGCGAGGATATATTCTTTCAGGGATAAGAACAATGATGACGTAAGGACTTCGTTTAAATCGCATAATATAAGGATATTGTACGTGGATGTCCAGGGTAATATCAATTTCGCGGTATACGGCTATATGAACCGCGGAATGCATGAGGGTGAGACAGGTATCGGCGTTTATTATTACGACAGTGTTTACAATACGATCGAGGAGCTTCTGTTCATACCATATACCAAGTCGTACGAGATGCTTAAGCATGATGTGGAATCGCTGTGTTATGTAAACCATAAAGGTACCCTGTATCTTATGTTTAACGGAACGATATACAGTATCGACCTTAGTATGAGCAAGGCTGATCTTCTGGCGAGCGGACTTAACGAGACCCGTTTCGTTTCATCCGAGGATAACAGCATGATAGGATGGCAGCCTTCGGATATATTGTATGATTATAAGTCGCTTAAGTTCATGTCACTTGATACAACCGTGCCGGTCAATATTGATGCTGCCGAGGGACATATCCTCATACCGCTCGGATTTTTCAATCATGATTTCGTATACGGCAGTGTAAGGACGAATGACATCAGGCTTGATTCTACAGGAAGGAATATCCTTCCGATGGATTACATTTATATCCAGAATATTAACGGTGAAGTATTGAAATCGTATCATCATGACGGGATTTATATCACCGATGTCGAGTTTAAAGACAACATGATGAATTTGACCAGGATAGTCATTGATGACGATACCGGACTTATGTACAGGACGAGTGACGACCAGATAATGAACAATTCGGAGCATGTAACAATGCTTAACAAATACAGGAGCGTTGTTACCGAGGAAATGGAAACAACCTGGCAGACCGAGCTTAAGAACAGCAATGCAGGCGATAATCCGAAGATCTTGACTTCCAAAGTCGTATTGTACGAAGGCGAACGTTACTTCCATCTTAATGTAAAGGATGTACTGGACCGCTACTATGTGTATTCAAAGGGCGAGATAGTCGCGATCTATACCGATGCTTCGGATGCCGTATATGAGGCCGAGACCGAAGGAGGAACGGTTACCAATAAGGACTGCCGCTATATTTGGAGGAACGGTGACCGGAAGAGTAAATTCAGTATAGACACGATAGTGACCAGGAAGGTCAATGACACCAGCGAGCCTCCCGAGGGTGAAGAAGGCAGTGAGGAAAGCGAAGAAAAAGACGAAAAAGAAGAAGAGGAAGTTTATATCAATCCCAATGACACAACGGTATCGGTATGTCTGGATGAGATGTTAAAGACCGCGGGTGTGTATGTGGATACGGTTAAGCTTTTGGGTGAAGGAAAGACATCGCTTGATATAATGAAGGAGAGCTTGGTCGATGCGATCCCTCTTGCACTTTCCGGATGCTCGACCGAGGCTATGCTTTATTATGTTGATAACGGGGCACCGGTTATGGCGATGGTTGAAGATGATATGGCGGTTCTTATAGCCGGCTTTGACGAGCATAACCTTATGATCTACGATCCGATAGCGGGTAAGATAGAAAAGAAAGGAAGAAAGGATGCTTCCGCATGGTTTGCACTTAACGGAAACCGCTTCTTAACATATGCTAAATAACAGCCACGGGGACGGTTCTTTTGCCACCGCAAAAACGGGTGGCAAAAGAACCGTCCCCATGCCACCACCCCATGCCACCAAAAAGCGCTGCGGTTACCCGCAGCGCTTGCAGGCCTCAATATAAATGTCGATATCCTCAACTATAAATTTTGACTTATGCTCAGCGAGCGGTTCGCAGGAGCTGTAGATATACTCAAGAACGCCGTACTTGGTGAACAGATCCATGACCTGACGGCCGCTCATTGACTTTTCGAACTTGTACTGCTCAACACAGTAGGTAAGGAAGTTGCCCTCTTTTGTCATTGGATCACCTCCTTGCGGAACAGTTCAAGCAGCTTGTACTCGCTGCAGGCCCACAGGTCATTCTCATCCTGTTCGAGCTGTTCATTTAACTTCGAATTGTAAAAGGCGGTGCAGGCCTTTACCTCATCCCAGCCGAATTCCTCGGCAATAAGCCCCACAACCTTAGGTATAAGCAATATCCTTATTACACGGTAGCTTTCTTTGTTCATATCCGTCTCCCTGCCCGATGTTATTTGCCGCGAAGCAGCTTTCGTGCGGTTGCAAGTTCGTCCTTTAAGGACTTTATCATCAGTTCTATATGCTTGCGGTGCTCGATCTTTTCCGTAAGCTCCGCAAGATCATCCTTGTGGATGTAATCCGAAACAATACGGTCACCGTCCCTGTACTTTAAATAGTAGTAGGTCTGGTTTCCGAGCTTTTTGGGCGATATCGTGCCCTTGGGAAGCACGGCCTTTAACTCACCGTAACGCTTTATCATATATTCTATCCGTTTACTTTCCCTTGATACCGTGTTTGCAAGAACTCCCATATAGCATTTCCTCCATGATCATAATACATAAGAATCATACGTATTTCAAGCGCACGCCCCTGACCCGCTTAAGGATTTCAGATCTTCGATAGCCATTTCATAGGGGGCCTACATATATATTTCTGCGGGTTTTTATCAAAAAGATGCCGGGCAAGTTCCGAGTTCATCAGTTTAGAGATAAAATCCTCGGATGAGTAGCCTTTTTCCGTTTTTTTATCCATGATAAAGAATCATCAGTGCCTCCGGATTTATAAAACATTATAACAGAGAAAATCAAACTTGCACCAGAATTCTGTATCAGCTGCCAACACCGATACGACTAATACTTTTTTCGGCAGATGTGTTATACTTAATTTGAATCAGTATGACAGGAGTATGCTCTTACGGTA
>JAILJC010000086.1 GCA_024694965.1 Lachnospiraceae bacterium | reverse complement strand
AAATTCCTTCCAGAAAACATACGAAGAAACAGCTTCATCCGGGGATTTGCCTTCCGCCCCTTCAAAGGCCGTAAAACGCTTTTTCAGTCCGTTGCAGTAATCCATCCATTTTTCGTCTGCTTCTATTCTGCACCCGGCCTGTTTGAATGCCTCAAAAAACCTCTTAAGATCACAATGAATAAACGTGTGTATATTAAGCCCTGGCTTCCTCGCCTCATCTTCACACGCATCAACCATTATTATGCGGGCATTCGGTGCAAATCCCGAATTGTTAAACCCTGTCTGCCGGTATCCGAGGCTATTTCCCAGAACAAGGATAACATCCGCATTCTGAAGTATAAAGTTGCCCGTCCTTGGTCCTATATTTCCGGAAAGTCCGTAATACAGAGGATGCTCATCGTATCCGCTGTCGCTGACCCATGCCGCCCCCACAAAAGGAATACCTGCCGCTTCTATGAATTCATAGAACTCATCCATAAGACCGCTGCTCCTTACACCGGAGCCCGTGAGTATACATGGCCTCTTTGCATCTGCAAGCAATCCGGCCGCTCCCTTAAGCATTCCGGGATCGGGAAGTGGAATGTCGCTTGAATAGGGTTCTGCCGGATAAAATTCATCCTCCTCTACCATGGCACTCTGCATATCCTGCGGGACTTCTATCCATATCGGGCCTCTTCTTCCGTCCATTGCGATATTATATGCCTTATGTATCTCTTTTACGACTTCCTTGGGGTCGGTTATCGAGACGGCATATTTGGTCATATGCTTAACTGCGGGAATGACCTGATATTCCTGGATACCGCGGTATCTCAGATCCAGTCCGCTCTCGGGTACGGAAACGGGATATCTTACCTGACCCGAAACAACGACCATCGGAATGCTGTCCTCCCATGCCCCCATAACTCCGGTCAGCGTGTTGGTCGCTCCGGGACCGCAGGTCACACATACAAGTGCAGGCCTTCCGCATAACCTGGCATAACCTTCCGCAGCCATCGCAGAAGCCTGTTCATGATGGTTGAATACCTTTCGCATCCCTTCGCATTTGCGCAGGGCATCGTCAAGGAACATTGCCCCGCCGCCCACTACACCAAAGCAGGTATCTATCCCGAGCCCGACCAGTGTATCCATGATCTTATCCGCAACTCTGACCTTCATATCTTCAAGCCATCCTTAAGTAATAATCGAAATATATCCGGACGTTTTATAATACATCCTTTGTGACTGTCTCCCCCGCCCTGACAAGTGAACAGTCAGTGATACTTATCTCCTGGATCACGGTAGCATTCGCGCCTATAAAACAGTCATTTCCGATCCTGCATCCGCCGCATATCACTGCACCAGGTGCAACATGGGTAAAGTCACCGATCCGGCATTCATGTTCAATGATCGCTCCGTTATTAATGATCGCCATATCACCTACAATTGCAAGGGCATTGATGACAGCATTCTTGCCGGCGTACACGCCCTCGCCCAGTTTAGCGGTTTCGGATATTACCGCCGAGGGATCCGTTATATTTACAAAGCAATACCCCAGGCGTTTTGCATTTTCATATATCTTCCGCCTTGCATCGACACTCTTCATCCCGGCGATCGTAATGAACGCATTGTCAAATCCCTGCTGACGCAGTCCTTCCATGAGCGAATCATCACCCATGACCTCACAGCCCATTATCTTTGTGCCGGCAGGAATACCCGCATCAAGGATAACGATCTTCGAATAACTGCCGGTCCTTAATATGCTGTCAAGGACAGAGACGCAGTGTCCGCCGCCCCCGAACAAAACAAGTTTATTGCCCATAGTACATATGCCCTCTGTTTTCTGACAAAATATCCCTCATTCTCTCCAGCTCTTCCGGCTGTCCCATATCAAGCCATTCTCTTTCGCTCACGGGATAAATACCAACTCTTAGTCCCTTCTTCCTGAGCCTTTCGATAACATCGGGAAAATCAATCTCCTCGTTTTCATTTATGTATCCGATCGTTTCGGGTTCAACGATGTATAATCCGGTGTTTGTCAGGAATGAAAATTCCGGTTTCTCCTTAAACTCACTTATCAGGCCGTCAGAATCGGTCTTAACCGTGCCATACGGAACCTTTATGCTCATATATGCGCATACCATCGTTACAAGGTTTTTATTGTTCCTGTGATGATCCAACAGGCAGCCGTAATCGGTATCTATAAGTACGTCGCAGTTCGTAAAGATAAATGTCTGACTTATCCTGTCTTTAAGCATCCTGAGACCGCCGCCGGTCCCAAGAAACCTTTCCTCGTCAAACCACGAGATCCGGTAATCCTTGTTGATGTCTTTAAAATACGCCTTTATAAGCTCCTTCTTATAATTCACGATCACGGAAAAATCATCACATGAATACTTCCGGAATTTATCCATTATAAGTTCTATGATCGGCCGGTCTCCTACCGGTATGAGCGGTTTGGGTAATATCCTCGTATACGGATCAAGCCTTGCTCCTTTTCCGCCGGCATTTATAACTACGGGAAGATTAAGATCGGTTGCGGCGCTTCCGAATTCATAAACCAGATCTACGATGACTCCGTCCGAAACGACCGGGATAATCTTAAGGTTCGGCCGTTCTTTCAGGATCGCAAGTCCTTCGTTGCGGTCCCTGCATACAACGGGATCCATGTTTGCAGCCTGTGAAGCAAGTCCGTCTATATTCCCGCCCTTTAATATAAATCTTCTGATATCTCCGTCAGATAAAGAAGCGGCAAGCCTTCCCCCGTTTGTAAGGAAAATGATCCTGTGCTCAAGACCGTCCTGTATCCTGAAGGCATCCCTTATCGTTGTTACTCCTATGTCACATAAATGAGTCTTCAAATAATCATTCATATTTTTCCCCTGACTTTGACATATGCGTGTTCAAAC
>JAILJC010000079.1 GCA_024694965.1 Lachnospiraceae bacterium | reverse complement strand
AATTCTTCGTCATCCTCGTTTGTCCTGATACCCGCCATGACAACAGGCGGCCTGCTGTCAGGTTCTTTTTCTTCTATACGATCAAACAGTCCCATTTAAACCCTCAGCTGCAAATATCTTTTCTGCCTCAGTCATTTACCGTTGTCTTTACCATGCTCCGAGATCAATACATCCTTATCAAGCGCCGGGCTGAATAAGTATCCCTGATACAACAGGCATCCTATCTGCTCAAGCGCCTCCTTTTGTTCCGGAGTTTCCACGAACTCGGCAAGGACTTTGAAATCAAGAGACTTTGACAGATATACGATCGAGTTGATTATCTCCTTTGTGCGGTCGTTCGTAAGTATCGACCTTACAAGGTTACCGTCAAGCTTTACTATATCAAACTGGTTGTGCTGCAGATACTGCAGCGAAGTGTGACCCATGCTGAAATCATCCAGGGCAAAGGTATATCCGAAAGTTCTTATATTCTTAATAAGCTCACCGGTTTCCTCCGTCGTCACAAGCTCGGTCTCCTCCGTGATCTCTATACAGATGTTTCCCGTCTTTAATTTATAACGGTCCGCCATCGTCTGCAGAAACGAAACAAATCTCTTATCATAAAGAGTCGTTACCGTAGCGTTGACGCTTAACTTAAACTTATCTCCGAAGCATTCCCTTAAAGAAGCCGAATCGCGTATAGCCTTTTCTATGATATATGTTTCCAGCCTGTAAAGCGCACCGCTTTCCTTAGCTATCTGAACGGCAAGCGGCGGATAGATTATCCCGTACCTTACGTGGTTCCACCGAAGCAGCGCTTCCGCTCCCATGCACCGGCCAAGATTATCATACTGCGGCTGGTATTTTATAATAAGCGGGCTTTCAGCCCTTTCATGATCCGCATCGGGCGACGACTTTGACAGTGACGCATCAAGGTCCGTCGCAAGCAGCTTGGCGAGCCTTCCCACATTTCCTTCGCATTCCGTCAGCACAACTTCTTCCGCAAGCTCTTCACTCTTCTTAAGTATTGATACAAGTTCATTCATAGCGGAAGAAAACTCATCGAGTGATTCTTTCTCATACCTTATCACAAACGGCGCATAGCAGGCGGTTGAGATAACGATATTAAGAAGCTGGACAATGATACCCTTTACCGAACCCGTAGCCAGATACCCGCTCATGAGCGCAGGTGTTGTCCATACAACCTCAGTTGCAACAGGCGGTAAAAATCCTGTGACAGTAAGCAGGAAAGCACATGAAAAACAAAGGATCGGTGCCAGGATGAACGGGATTATCATGGTCGGATTGTAAATTACCGGGAAACCGAAGACCATCATCTCCCCTATATTGAATATGCCCGGCAGGAGCGCCATGCCCGAAAGCTTTTTGGTGGAGCTTCGTTTTCCGAACACCATCATCGCAAACAGAAGACCGATCGTACATCCGGTCCCGCCCATATTGACGAAAGTATCAATAAAACTCTTTGAAACTATCTCACCCGGGATTATCTCGGTGAACATCTCCACCGCCACCTGATTTAGGACATTGTTCCCGTGGATCCCGAACCACCACATTATACTGGTAAGAGTGGTGAACAAAAGACCGCTTGAATAGGACCTGTGCATCCTTAAAAAGATCGCATCCATAACCTTCATGAAAAGATGCTGGATACTCTGGACCTGAAAACAGACTGTGATAAGATAATTTACCACGGCAAATACTAAAGTCACGCTGAGGAATGGCAGGATCACATGAAGGGCAGCATTGAACTCCGAATCCGCACCGTCAACAAAAACCATTTTCCGCATTTTGAAAAGTTCTTCAAATTTTTTAAACAGGACCGAACCGGCGATGCCTGCCACCAGAGCACTGAACACACCCTGCCCGCTAAGGAGCGACAGATCAGGCTCTCCGGAAAACAATCCCGTAATGATAAGAAATCCCGTAAGACATCCGAGAAGGCTTCCGAACCTGAAAACAAGCCTCATTCCTTCGTCCGTCCGGTGCATATAGCTTAGGTTTAATGCTACCGTTATGTATATGGCAAGTATCCCTACGGTCGCCGTCTGGACCATAAGGAGGATGCTCCTTAATGCCCCTCCCATAAAGGTACTTATAAAATCCTGATAGGCCTGTATCGGAAAGCCGTTAAGCAAAACCGTGATACTTCCTATGAACAGAATGGGGATCACCATTGCCAGGCTTGTTTTTATCGTACCCGTTATGACAGTTACTTTCTTTAAAAATGTATTATTCATAATCCTTCACCTGCTGTTTTTATAATACCGTCCCAGTCAAGCTCCGTAAGCATGCATTCAATCTTTGATATCTTCTCCTTATCCGGTTTTTGAAGACTGTATTTTTTAAGGTCCTTAAGTATGCCCTCCATCATACCGTAATCCATGCTGCCCGCTATCTCAATGATGGTCTGATATGCTTCCTTAAGTGCTTTTTCACCGATAGGAGGCAGGTCCTCATCCTCATCATCAAGCCGCGACAGCTTATCGTAAAGCTCACGGTACATGCTAAGAAGCCTGTCGGTATTTTCGTTTATATAGGTGATATCTTTTCTCTTTCCCGCATCTTCAAGATCCTTTGCCAGTTCGGACAACTCAGCCGCTCCTATGATCCTTGCTGAACTCTTAAGCGCATGGACCTTGGTCGTGTAATTCTCTATATCGCCGTCCCCGCAAAACTTCTCAATCTCATCCGCTTTTGATAAGGCAGTCTTCCGGAATACGGAAAGAACGGATAAGTATCCTTCTTCCGAGCCGCAGTTCTTAAGGCCTGCTTCTTCATCTATCTCATCAATGTCCTTAAGACATGACATAAGGCCTGCTGCCGGTCCTTCACCGTGTGAATCTTCCTTTTCCGGCTCTTCCCTGTCCGGTTCGTCCGAAGGCTCCTTAAGCTTATCATCAGGGAGCATGTTCTTAAGCAGCTTCTCCAGCCTTTCACCGTCAACCGGTTTTGAAAGATAATCCGCAAATCCCGCTTCAAGGTACATTTCCCTCGCACCCGAAACCGCATTGGCCGTAAGCGCCACAGCGGGAACATCCTTGCTCATTCCAGAATCCCGTATATGGTTTAATGTCTCGATGCCGTCCATATCAGGCATCATATGATCGATGAATATCACGTCATAAAGCTTTTCGGAAGCAAGTTTTAATGCATCCTTTCCCGACAAGGCGGTATCTATCCCGATCTTCGTCTTCTTAAGCAGGTTCTGTATGACGGTAAGGTTAACCTCCGTGTCATCCACAACAAGGATAGTTGCATCGGGCGCATGGAACAGTTCATGATACTCATATGAAAGAGCGTGATCATCACCGAACCTGGCGGTGTAATCTCCGAGCTCATCCCATTTTACCACTTCCTGCTTAACGGCAAATGAAAATTCCGATCCCCTGCCGTACTCACTGTGTACCGAAAGAGAACTTCCCATAAGTTCAAGCATCTGTCTTGTGATGCTCATGCCCAGTCCCGTTCCCTCGATCGTACGGTTTCTCTTTTCATCAATTCGCTTGTAAGGAGAAAAGAGCTTATCTATATCCTCTTCCCTCATACCTATCCCGGTATCCTTGACCGTAAATGAAAGAAGGATATGATCTTTATCAGCCTTTTCAAATGAAACCGTAACCGATACTTCTCCTTCTTCGGTATATTTTACCGCGTTTGTCAGCAGGTTCATCGCACACTGCCTTATACGGATCTCATCGCCGTTTAAAAGATGCGGTATATGTTCATCTGCACTGACGCTGAACTTAAGTCCTTTTTTGGCCGCCCTGTCACGGGTCATATGAACCAGATCGTTTATAAGGGAAGACAGATCATACTGGACAGGGATTATCTCCATCTTTCCTTCCTCGACTTTTGACAGGTCAAGGATATCGTTTATTAGGGATAAAAGCGTCCGGCCCGCCGACATTATATCCGAGGCATATAAGCGGATGGGCTTTTCCTCCGATTCGCGCAGGATCATCTCATCCATTCCGAGGATCGCATTTATGGGTGTTCTTATCTCATGGGACATGTTTGCCAGAAACCTGCTCTTTGCCGCATTTGCGCTGTCGGCTATGTCCCTCTGTTTCTGAAGCTCGTCCATGTATTGATAATGCTCCGTATCATCAACCAGGGTATACAGCTTGCCGTAATTTTCTCCCTTGTACATTAAGTCGTTTTCTTCGGGAGTATATATCCTGTCATCCACCTTAAGCGTATCACCCGTCGTAACTGCATCCGAAATAAATGAAATGATATCATACGGGGTATACATGCTTTTTGCGGCCGACTTTAACGGACCCTTCCTGAAAAAGCTGTCAAACTCGGGATATATCTTTGCGGCAGGCTCGTTGTAGTACTGAATCCTGCCATCGTTATCCACGGCTATGATACCTTCGGGAATCCTGTCTATGGCAAAATCCCTGGCTATCTCCCGTGCGCCCAGGAGATCAAACCCAAGGATGCCTATAAGCATGAATACGGTCCCGAACAAAACGCCCGGTATTGTCAGGTCGTAGTATTCTTTGATACCGAACACACCCGTCATCTGCAATATGAAAGATAAGCCCTCAACACCAAATGCCATGATGAGCATAAGGAACCTTGACTTTGATGCTTTATTCTTCTCCCTGACAAACTCCCTTATTACCCACGTCATGCCAAGGACGATAAGGATACCGTTGAGTCCCACATAAAGGTCATGCATGCTTCCGTTGCCGTGATAGAACTTTGGGAATACCGGATCGGGAACAAACCGGTAATCCGTATAGTATAAACTGCTACTTCCGATGTTAAGTACCGAAATAAAGATCCCGATATGTATAAGCACCAGAGACAGTACAACTCCCCTCGGTATCTTTATCCCGCACATTTTTGCCGCAAACAGGAAGAATGCAAAAACGATCCATACCCTTCCTATGTATGAAAACTTAAGGGCCGTGATATATGTCTCCTCCGATCCCGCCTTCATTTCGAACAGATAACCGACATTGCTTATAAACGAAGCCATCAATGCCAGAAAAAGATATGAATGGATAGAATTTTTCCATCTTAGGAAAACAATACATATTTCAATGAACAAAACGCTTATCGTCACGTATTGTATTGAAATTAAAATATCATGTGTGTTCAATTTTACACCTCATTGACATCAAAAAATGATATATGACCTGTAAAAAAACGAGAAGTATTATTTTTTGATTAATAATATACTATAATCACAAAATTATAGTTGTACAGCTTTTTCAGCTTTACAATACTTCCACCAAGCCTCCGCCCGGGTCAGTCCCGAAAGCGGAGGCGTTTCCTTATCATATCCCAATCACGGCAGCGGCTGTATCTATCTCCCGGCAACTCGCATTCACGGTTCCACGGGCGGTCATAGACCATTACCTTAAGCTCCGGCAGATGATCAAAAAACTTAAATGCCGAGGGCGAATCTTCCACCGCATAATCAAAATGCATCTTACGGTAATCCTCAAGCTCAAGACTGAAATCGCTGTTTTTTATAAAGCTGTCCCGTCCGTACTTGTTAAGGCAGTAAAGCCTTGCACGAAAAAGCCCATGCTCATCAAGCCATTTGCGTGATGCCGCGTAAGCGCTGTACGGCCGTCCGGTTATCACCGACACATCATATCCGCTGTCGATCCAGCCGTTGACCGTATCCACCGCACCCGGTGTCTCCTCATATGAAAGGAGTACTTCGGGACTGTGTGCTTTTATCATCATGATCTCATACTGCTCATCCGTAAGGGAAAACGACTTTTGAAGATTGAAGTACTTAATGTTTTCGTATGGTATATCCTTCCCGAAAAGCTCCGCAACAAACCCCGAAAAGTGCCTGGCAGTCTCACACAGACAATCATCAAAATCAACGTAAATATTCATCACTATGAAGCCGTGCCTTCCAACATTTTAATTATAATATTCAGTATAACACATTTTTGACTCTGTTTTCTTTTAAATGCTTTGACATTCAGCTTGTAATAAAACCCTGCATAAATTATAATTATTTAGCATACATATTGTTCATACAAGGTTTAAACATGGCAAAATTTAACAAAAACGAAGTGTCCTTCTCATGATCCCTGATGCCGTCTGGCGTAATCATCGCGGATCTCTTCAAGAGCATCTTCGCACTCGATAGCTTTGCCCATCTCTTTTGCCGATCCTGCTGCCCTCGCACAGCTTACCAGTTTTGACATTACCGAATAATTAAGTGCTGTTCCCATGCTGTCATTCTCAAAGCGGACTGCCCTGTTGGCCGCAACACCGAACCGGCTTGCAACGTTTATGGCGTCCATATTCGCGCCCATGAAAATGAATTCCCAGTTATTCTTTTCTTTCTTCTTTTCGACCATCTTTTTAACCTTGTCATAGGTATATTTCTTACTTGCATTTTCCATGCCGTCGGTCGTGATTATGAAAATGGTCTTTTCAGGGCTTTCATCGCCCTCTTCCTTATGGATCTTGCCGATATGCTTTATGGAGCTTCCCACCGCATCAAGGAGTGCCGTGCATCCGCGGACGTAGTAATCCTTATTTGTTATGGGCTTCATCTGCTCAAGGCTCTTCCTGTTATGCAGGACCTCAACCTTATCATCAAATAAAACCGTCGATATGATCGCTTCACCTTCCTCACTTTTCTGCTTTGTGAGCATTGAATTGTATCCGCCTATCGTATCTGCTTCAAGTCCTCCCATCGATCCGCTCCTGTCCAAAATAAAAACGATCTCCGTTAATCCTTTCTTCATAATACCTTACCTCTCTTTCCGCCTTCCGGCCTGTTTTTTTCCTGTTGAGGCAAGTATAGGATATTTGGGAGATCGTCTGGTCGCATGGCAGGCGACATTGATCATATGTAAGAATCATTCGCCCAGCAGCGGCTGGTCATGCTCAAATAGCGCAAGGTTTATCGAATATGTATCATAAACCTCCTGTTCTATAAAATACTTTATTATAAGATCAAAAACACTGCTCGGAGACAATGCATATCCCGCGCGGCTTAAGAAGTCTTTCGTTTCATCAAGGTTTAACCTGAGTGCCAGCGCAAAAGCCAGAGCGGTTATCTTCTTGGGCTGGTATGATGCATTGCTCCTTATCTTGGAAAACAGCTTCCGGTCAACATTTGCCCTCTTATATACCTCGATATCCGTGTACCCCCGCTCATCTATAAGGTGCAGGAGATTCTCCTGCCAGGTATCCGCCACATGGGTCACCCGCTCATCCAGGGACGGCGCCGACATGGCTGTTGCTGCGCCGAACATGGCAGCCTGCGGCTGTGCCATGAACATACCCGCACTCCCGACCGGCCCTTCATCTTTCGCAGCAGCCTCATAATAGAATTCGGCCGCATCCTCTACTGTATCTTCTTCCGGTTCATCTTCCACTATCTTGGCGGCGTGCTTTGCGACCCAGTCATCCCGAGGCATAAGAAGCGATGAAAGCAGTTTCCCTACCCCGCGCGGTTTTCTCTTTTCCCTATGTGGATGAGTATCCTCATACTCTTCCTCCGGCTGCTCAGATATATAGTTTTCATCGATATATGCATCAACGCCGCTGAATATCTTACCCGGCAGGATTAATGATCCTTCTTCGGATACGGCCAGTATGATCTGCATATCTTCACGGGATAAAAAATCACCGAACACAGCAACCGCCGTCTGTAATGACTCTTCCTTCGGAAAGCCGCCTGACCCGGCCGCTATAAGCGGAAAAGCGATGCTCTCACATCCGTTTTCAAGGGCAAGGTTAAGGCAGTTCTCATAGCACAGTCTTAATGCCTCACGTTCACCTTGCTCACCGTCTGTCCATTCCGGAGCAACGGTGTGGATGATATATTTCGAAGGATGCCCGAAAGCAGGCGCAAGCACAGCCTGCCCCACACCGTAAGTGAAATCCTCATCAGCCGGATTTACGATCGCATCGGCCGATACATTTGTTATGTCGTCTCTTACTATCCGAAAAGCCATAGGTCATCTCCCCGACTCTTAATCCTCTCCCACCAGATGTACTGTCTTAAAATCATGTCCTGTCGCCGGAAGAAACTTTTTAACAACATCCTCTGTTTTCATTTTAAGACTTGATGTGCATACGCACGGATGGCAGCCAAGATACTCGCCCTCAAGTACATCCTCATCAATAAGTAAATGAACCGCCTTGTCCTTATCGTTCATAAGTCCCATTATGCTTACCGCACCGGGCTCGATATCCAGGTATTTAAGCATATCCTCGGGAGATGCGAAAGACAGCCTTGCCGAATTTATCTGCGATGACAGTTCTTTTGTCTTAAACTTCTTGTCTCCGGGCATCATCAAAAGATAAAAATCCGTTTTCTGTCTGTTACACAGGAACAGGTTCTTGCAAATGATCACGCCGAGCACCGCATCTATCTCATTGCACGCTTCCATGTTATTTGCCGGTTCATGATCCGTCCTGAAATACTCAATGTTAAGCCCGTCGAGGAAATCATATGTCCGCATCTCACGCGGCAGCCTTCCTTCCGTATTATCAGGCCTTCCTTTATACAACTCCATCTGTTTTATCCCCTATCTTATAAAATGTGTCCATAAATGCTCTTCCTTCTTGGGAAGGCCGTACTTTTCCTTTCCGAGCTCGATGCTCTTCATAAGAAAAGTCATATTCCTTGCAAGTGTCCTCATTGTCTGCAGTCCCTCAGCATCCTGCTCGGCCTGTCCGGGTTCGTTTCCGTGCACACTGTTCCAGTACTGACTGGAAGCTACGGGCATGCCGCTTATCGTAAAATACTTGTTTAATTCATCATATGTGGCCGAGCATCCGCCGCGCCGGGCAACAACAACGCTTGCCCCGACCTTCATCGTCTTGTCAAATCCGGTACTGTAAAACAGCCTGTCAAGGCAGGCGATCAGAGTGGCATTTGCGGAAGCATAATAAACGGGAGAAGCGACAATAAGTCCGTCAGCCTCCTCAAATTTCGGAGCCAGTTCATTGACCGCATCATCAAATACACATTTTCCACTGTTCCGGCATGACCCGCAGGAAACACAGCCTCTTATATCCCTGTTTCCAACGTGAACGACTTCCGTTTCAACTCCTTCTTCCCGGAAAACCTTTACCATTTCATTGACCGAGACCATCGTGTTTCCGTTTGTTTTAGGGCTTCCGTTAAGTATCAGTACTTTCATCTTTTCCATTATGCCTATCCTAACTTAAAGCTTTTATAAAGTCTGCAACTGTCTTTCCAAGTATACGCTGATTTTCCGCATCCAGGTGACATCCGTCAGAATCACTCGCCTTCACATATTCGGAAGCATCAATATACAGGCATCCGTACATTTGTGAAAGCTGTTTATACCACTCCGCCAGTTCCATCGAGAGCTTTCTTGCATTTTCGTATCCAAAACTGTCGCCAAGCCATGAATCCTTTATCGATTCGGCGAGATGAGGCGGCGAGATGAGGATGATCTTGAATTTATCCGAACACCTGAAATGATTGTAGGAAGAAACCTTTTCCAGCAGTATCTGCATCTCACCTGCTATATCCATTGAAGAATATGCGAATTTACGCTTGCAGTCGTTTGACCCAAGCATGATGATCACTATATCGAGAGGAGAATGACTTTCAAGACAGGGACCGATATACTTTAGGCCGTTCTTTTCTCCTTCCGCCGGATCCTCCGTTGCTATGGTACGTCCGTTCTGCCCTTCTTCGATGACGGTATAACCGCTTCCCAGCTGCTCCTGCATCACCATCGGCCACCTGCTGTCCTCCGGCAAACGGATCCTCTTATCGGGATCGTATCCCCATGTAAGCGAATCCCCAAAACACAGTATCCTTTTCTTATCCATAAGAGCATATCCCTCCTTTTTTAATGCTATTATACTATTTCAAAATTTGAAAGGACAATCAAAAAATGATATATCCACCGTAAAGAAATAAGTAGTAACCGCCCGTCATATAATATATACTTATTTTTATCAGGTTTAACACAAACAAAGGGCCTTAAAGGCGGAAAGGACTGCTATATGAATAATTTTGAATTCTACTCACCCACATGTTTTGCTTTTGGAAAGGATACCGAGCTGGAGGCCGGAAAGTATGTTAAGCGTTTCGGCGGAACCAAAGTGCTCATCCACTATGGCGGTGGCAGTGTAGTCCGTTCGGGCCTGCTTGATCGGGTGAAAAAATCGATGAATGATGCCGGTATACCTTTTGTCGAATTAGGCGGTGTTAAGCCCAATCCAAGGAGCGGCCTTGTTTATGAAGGTATCGATCTTTGCAAAAAGGAAAATGTGGATTTCATTCTCGCTGTCGGAGGCGGAAGCGTTATTGATTCTGCAAAGGCTATTGCGGCGGGAGTTGTATATGACGGTGATTTCTGGGATTTTTACAGGGGAAAGAGGATAGAAAACGCATTGGGTATCGGAACAGTGCTTACGATCGCCGCTGCGGGAAGCGAGGGAAGTCCCGATTCCGTTATCACTAAAGAGGAAGGCATGTTTAAGCGCGGAGCCACCGGTGATGCCATACGTCCGAAATTCAGTATACTCAATCCCGCACTCACACAGACTCTGCCCGCTTTCCAGACTGCAGCCGGTATAACGGATATCATGGCGCATCTGTATGAGAGATATCTTACCAATACCGAAGAAGTCGAGGTTACCGACAGGCTCATCGAAGCACTTCTTCTCACCATGATACATGAAGGTCCGAGAGTCATTGCCGATCCGGATAACTATGAGGCAAGGGCAAATATCATGTGGGCCGGGACCATGGCACACAACAATTCATGCGGAGTCGGAAGGAGCCAGGACTGGTTAAGCCATACCATCGAGCATGAATTATCGGCGCTGTATGACTGTGCACACGGGGCAGGACTGGCAGTAACCATGCCGGCAGTATTCACATATGAACTATCCCACAATGTTATGCGGTTCGCACAGGCGGCTGTAAGGGTTTGGGGTTGTCAGATGGATTTTGCACATCCCGAGGTCACTGCAAAAGCAGGTATCGAAGCGTTCAGGAATTACCTTATTTCCATTGGAATGCCCAAGAATTTTGAAGAGCTTGGCGCAAAGGAAGAGGATATACCCAAGCTTGTTGAAGTACTGTGCAGGGGAGACGGAAGGGACGGCACCATTTCGGGATTCATAACACTTAACGAAGATGACTGTGCAAAGATATACCGTATGATGGTTTAAAATTATAGGAACTTCAGGAGGTACTAATGAGACTGGGTACATCATCACCCATCAGCCATGGCACGGCGGAAGAATGGGCAAAACAGCAAAAAGAACTCGGCTGCAGGGCAGTGGTTTTTCCCGTACAGAGCAACGAAGACATTAAAAAGGCAGACGCATATAAAAAGGCGGCTGACGAAAATGACCTTCTTATCGCGGAAGTCGGCATATGGCGCAATGCGATCTCCCGGGATCCCGACGAGCAAAAGCAAAACCTTGACTACAGCGTGGAGCAGTTAAGGCTTGCCGATCACATCGGTGCAAGGTGTGCCGTCAATGTGGCCGGTTCCTTCGGTCCGCGCTGGGACGGACACTATAAGGAAAACTTTTCCAAAGAAGCATTTTCCGAGACAGTGAAGATGGTGCAGACAGTCATAGACAGGGCGGAGGTTAAGCGTACATATTTTACTCTTGAACCGATGCCCTGGATGATACCGACGGGACCAAAGGAATATCTTAAGCTGCTCGAGGCGGTTGACAGGGACAGGTTCGCCGTTCATCTTGATATCGTAAATATGATCAATTCGGCCGACAGATATTTTGCCATGGAGGAATTCATAGATGAATGTTTTGATCTGTTTGGCGACAGGATAAAAAGCTGCCATATAAAGGACATCCATCTCAGTGAGGAATATACTTTCAGGCTTGAGGAATGCGCACCCGGAAAAGGCGAACTGCCGCTGCGTTATTATGCCTCAAAGGCAAATGAAGCGGATGAAGACATGCCGGTCATACTGGAACACTTAAACACCGATGAAGAATATATAAAATACTTAGGTTATCTGAAGGAGGAATTACATGGCTTATACCAAACTTTCTGATGCAAACGTGATCAACGAACAGTATCTGGATTCCATACTTATCGAGGAACGGCTGATAGATTCGGTTGAGGCCGATCTTACCTGCAGTTTTTTAGGTTCCGAATTCAGCATGCCCGTAATGACACCCGCTTTTTCCCATCTTGGAAATTATGCGGGCCGCGAACTGACCGGGCTTGAAGAATACTCCATTGCGGCAAAGGAACTTAATATCCTGAATTTCGTCGGAATGATGGAAAATGATATGTTCAAAAAGATCGCGGATACCGGTGCAAAAACCGTAAGGATCGTAAAGCCCTATGCCGATAACGGCAAAGTCAGGGACCAGATGGCGTTTGCCAAAGAACACGGAGCTTTCGCCATCGGCATGGATATAGACCACATCTTCGGAGAGGACGGGTACGATGTGGTGATCGGCGAAAAAATGGCCGCCCAGACTTCAGACATGATCGCTTCTTATGCAGAGTCATATGACCTCCCTTTTGTTATTAAGGGAGTACTCAGTGTGCAGGATGCAATAAAATGTGCGGATGCCGGAGTAAAAGCCATAATCGTGAGCCATCATCACGGCAGGCTTCCTTATGCCGTACCGCCTGTGATGATCCTTCCCGACATAAAAGAAGCTCTTGCGGACAGGGATGTCGAAATAATCGTTGACTGCGGCATATCAAGCGGCGCAGATGTATACAAGGCCCTTGCCCTCGGTGCGGATGCTGCAGCAGTCGGACGTTCGATGCTGCCCTCCCTTGAGAAGGATGGCGTATCCGGTGCCCGTGAATTTTTAACCAAAGTAGGCAATGAGCTTAAATACATAATGAGCTTTACCGGCTTTGCAAAGGTTGCGGATATAGATGATTCTGCTTTATGGATCTAGCTCTCGCGCCCTAAGTTACAGTAAAAATCAACCGCACCCTGTATCTCTTCATCTGTCGGATGTCCCTTTTTAAGGCCGCCTACCAGCTTGAACGGTCCGAAGGTGTCATACCCGAAACACAGGTAGCTTCCAAGGTCGGTGCAGTCCCGCTTTTTTGCTATTTCCTTTATTGAATCAAAATAATTATCGCGTTTGGCCCCGCATGTAGCTATGAAGAATACCGGCTTCTGTGCGGGGAGATTTACGGATGCAAAGTTAAGGACCTGCTTTGCATAATTGCTGTAATAGATACCGGAAGCAAAGCCTATGCGGTCGAAATTGCGAAGGTCCACTTCTATCTTTTCCGCCGCATTTATGAGCGTTACCGTCATATCAACATCACAGATGGCGTCAAGCAGTTTCTTCGTGTTGCTATGGTGCTGAGAATAATAAACTATTGCTGTAGTCATGCTTCCTCCTTTCAATTCACAAAACTGCGGTTTCTCTTAAGTGCTCAAGTATGGCATCTGCGGTGGGCGGGCATCCCATTATGCAGGTTTTTGCACCCCTGCAGCATCTGCCGATGCCGATACCATTGAGTTCTTTCCCCTGATACCCCTGCCCTATGAATATCTTTTTATTAACACGCACTCCTTCTTTATCTGCCCTGTATAATGCCCTGACCAATGACGCATAACAGGCAGAGCAGGCAGAATCAGCGCTTACGTTTCGTACCAGGTTTTTTACTTTACCGGATGCGGCCGGATAATCATGCGACTGAGTCGGCTCGTTTACCCTTATTATATCACCGGAATCTACCTTTGTATTTCCCGCGCCCCATGATTCTGCAAGCCTAATGTAGGGAACATCATCCACTTTAAGACCCATAAGTGTACAACCATAGGCATCGATCTGTACGGCGTCGGTCCCGAGCATCATCCTGTTGGTCTGAACAGGGTTTCCTCCTTCTTCAAAATCCAGGTCTCCGCAGATACTGTCTACTATGACAAGATCAGGCTTTAATACGGATGCGAGCGCGGCTATGGGCTTTAAAAGTCCGTCTGTATGAAACCTTCTCTTCTCATGATCCGGCAGACAGCCTTTTAGGTTTTTCAGCGCACAGGTCATTACAGTCTGGCAGTGCCCTTTAAGTACCGGAAGATCGATAAGGAAATCCGCATCGATTGCCCTGCATGCTATTTCCATAGTGCGAAAAGGGGTATCCACCCGCCTTACCTTATCCTTTTTAAGGTCATAAAAGGGAACACCGTACTTTTCACATATCCTGTCACAACCGCTGACTTTTAACGAGCGTTCAGTGGTTTCACCTACCCATGAACTTTCTATTATCGAAATATCATTGAAACCGTTTTCCTTAAGATATTCAATGCAGCCCGAAAGGACGCCGGGATGCGTAGTTGCTCCGTTTTCGGCCACATCGGCAACCACGAGATTCGGTTTTAATGCTATACTCGCATCCTTCGGGATGATATCTGCAATTGATGTCGCGCTCATCAGGCTTTTTGTCATCTCATGCGCATCATGCCCGTATATTTCATAAATTTTTGCCATTTAAGCCTTTACCCCCAAATACAAAAACTACCAGACAAGGTCCGCCGCATGCATCGGCCACGAATTGATCCTTATGCTTGAGATCTTTCCGTTTCGTACCCTTACAACCCTGTTGGCCATCTTTGCGATCTCAACATTGTGGGTGACCATCACCACTGTAGTTATCTTTTCGGATATGAGCCTCTCAATAAGTTCAAGGACTTCCTGTCCGGTAGAAAAGTCAAGCGCTGCCGTCGGCTCGTCTGCCAGGATTATCCTCGGCCGCTTAACGATCGCCCTTGCGATGGAAACTCTCTGCTGCTGCCCGCCGCTCATCATGGAAGGATAATTATTTGCCCTGTCCGAAAGTCCCACCATGTCAATGGCTTCTTTTGCGCTTCCCGAATGCTTACAAAGTTCCGCGATAAACTGTACATTCTCAAGTGCCGTAAGATTAGGCATAAGGTTATATGCCTGAAAAATAAATCCTATGGAATCCCGCCTGAAATCCACCAGCTCCTTCGTGCTTGGGCGGGAAAAATCTCTTCCGTCAAATGATATTTTACCACCTGTCGGGCTGTCCATTCCACCTATAATATTAAGCAGTGTTGACTTTCCGCATCCGCTCTCACCAAGAATGACCAAAAGCTCATTTTCAAATATATCCAGATCTATCCCTTTAAGGATATGCGCAACCTCAAGTCCCGAAGGATAATCCTTTGTTATTCCCCGTAGGGACATTATCGGTTTTTTGTTTACATCGGGCGCATAACTGTATCCCTTCTCATCCATGAGGAGCGAAGCCAGTCCGGCAAAAGAATGTATGAGTGAAATATCATCCTCCGAATACTTCTCATTATCGGTCCTGTTGAATATCTCGACACAGCCGATCACTTCTTTTCTTAGCTGCATTGGCATGAGCAGGATATTCTTTACCTCGATCCCCGTTATCTCATCCTTGCCCGCAGGGAACCTGTCATCTCCGGATACATCATATATCACTACAGGTTCAAAGCTTTCACAAGCCGCCCCTATGAGCCCCTGGCCGTTTTCGATCGAAAAACCCGTAATGTTCGCATCACCTATGGAAACTATACTGTAGATGTGCTGAGAATCACGGTTCTTAAGCCACAGTGCTCCCGACTCGGCTTTAAATTCCCTTATCAGAATTTCCATAGCATCGGAAATGCTGCTTTCAAGGGTGTCGCTTTGATCCCCTTCCAAAAGCTGCATTATCTTATACAGGACCTGAATGTTTTCTGCTTTAAATGCCATAAATACCCTCCATCAATATTTACTGATATCCGTAAGTGGAACCTTGTTTACCTTCCTGAATGCAATAAAGTTTATGATCGCCGAAAACAGAACGTTTATCACAACCGATGCCGTCCAGGCAAAAAAGTACGGCTGTCTTACAAACATGAACGCATCTGTTTCTATGCTCTTTATTATTATGCCCGTAACCGGCAGTCCCACTGCCAGTGCCGTCACCACAGCCAGCGTAACGGTCATTATGACTTCTCTTGTCAGGTATCCGATGACCTGAGCGTCGTAGAATCCGTTTACACGCATCGTAAGAAGCTCCCTCATCCTGTGTGCCACCAGGATATTGCTTAGGTTAAGCAGGATCATGAACGACAGCATGACCGAAAAAAGAATGACTATGACAACAACGGCATTATAAACATTAACAACCGCCAGGTTCCTGTCCCTTAGATTGCTTGTCAGTTCAACCGATGAAACTCCCGGAAGCTCTGACAGCCTCTCTTTAAGTGTGGCCGCGCCGCCTGTTTCTCCCGCCTTGATATAATAGGTATTGGACACGGGATCGTTACCGAACCGTTCCCTGTAGTAATCACTTGTCATTATCATGGTCTTTCCCGCATAGAGCATGAAGATGTCCTTTACGGTAACATCCGAATACTTTAAGTCTTCGCTGACAAGACTGACGGTACTGCCCGTCGAAAGACCGTTTTTGTCTAACATTTCCTTGGTCACAAGAACGCCGTCATCAAAAACATCTGTATTTTTTCCCTTCGGGTTTTTAAGCACATAGAATCTTGCGAACTCGTCCTTGTCATCAACACAGATCATACTGGTAAGGATCTGTGAATCTCCGTCGGATATCACTCCCGCGGTAATAGGCAGATACAGCGTGTCGTACGGAGCCAGCGCCTGTTTTACCGCTTCTTTTTCTTCGTCGGTTATTGTGCCCGATTCCGTTAACGTGATGTCATACTGCCATATATCATGCATCTGCCTGCCAAGGGCCCCCTCGTAGGCAAGCTTTATATCGATTCCGAAACCGACAAGGAACACACACACGACAATGGTGACAACGGAAACCACTTCCCTCCCGATGTCCGTGAACAGATTGTTTATGATAAGATTCAGATAAATGCTTTTTGAAATTGATCCGCCTGCTTTTTTCCTGTATCTTGCGACCGGTTCATTCCCGCTTATCAGTCCCACGGCCGAACACCTGATGTACCTGTGGCATGACCAGAGGACAGCCAGTACGGTTATAAACACTTCCATTGCAGGCAGAAGTATTATCATTATTATGTCATGTCCCGTATTGTCCATCGGGAATGCCATATTGCTTTTCATGGTGTTTATGAGAAACTTCTCTATGGCAAAGGCTCCCTGAACACCCGTCAGCGCTCCGATAAGTGCGGCTGAAACACCGAATACGAGATACTTTCTCATGATCTCTGATTCATGCATGCCAAAAGCCTTGCAGGTTCCTATCTGACTCGTCTGCTCCGATATGATGATCGTCATGGTGAAAAAGCATACTATCGCTATTATTGCGGCATACAAAGGTGTAAATACGCCAAAGAATCCGCCGAGCGCTTTTATGAAGGACTTGGTCTGGACATACGGAAAATTGACATCCCTTGTCTGGACAATGGGATTTATCGCCGCACTCTTCATATTATCGATCTGCGCCTTTAATTCGGAAAGCTTCTCATCGGCTTCCCTTTTTGCATCTTCATATTGCTGTGTGGCTTCGCTTATCTTTTTCTCTCCGTCCTCTTTCTGAACAGCATATTCCTCTTTTGCCTTTTTAAGTTCTTCTTCCAGGTCCTTTAAGGTAGAATCAGCTTCCGCGGATTTTGAGCTAAGCTGCGCTTTGGCATTTTTAAGCTGCTTTGCGCCATCTGCCTTTTTCTGCTCATACTCATTTTGGGCGTCCTCAAGCTGCTGCCTTGCTTCCGCCTCCTTACTGTCAAACTCGGCCTGCCCTTCTTTAAGCTGCCTTTCACCGTCTTCAAAAGCAGCCCATCCCTGATCCAGTTGACTCCTGGCTTCTTCAAGCTGCTCCTTTCCCTGATCGTACTGTTTCTGATAATCATCAAGCGTTTTTATCGCTTCTTTAAGCTTGTTAAGCCCTTTTCTGAATTCATCTATTCCCATTCTTTTTTCAAAATCTTTTTTTACAGACCTTGAAAGACCTGAAGTCAGGTCATCATAAATGCGCAGCACAGCAGAGCACCTTGAAACCGTACCTCTTCCCTTGCATCCTTCAAGCTTATCTATTAATTCCTCTATTTCATAATAAGTCGGATCCGTCATTTCTATAAGCTCATCGACTATCATGTCAATATTTGAATCGATCAGCTCATCATCTGTATCGACAGCGGAATCGTACGGGTCTATGATCGCCCTTAACAGGCGGATTATCTGATCGATAATAGAATCATTAAGCTTTTTGTCGATCTGCCTTAATGCACTGTAATATTCCTCCCAGCCTTTATCCAGTTCTTCCTTTCCCTTAAGAAGTTTCTCCTTCCCGGCACTATACTCTGCCTCCTTCTCCTTAAGGGTCTTCTCGGCCTTTTCCAGTTCTAAGCGGCCTTCCGAAAGCTTCTCTCTGTATTTTTCAAGCTCATCTTCCATCTGAACTTTCGCATCAGCCAGCTGCTTTTCTCCTTCTTCCAACAGGGTTTTATATTCTTTTTCACCTTTTTCTATCTTTCTTTCGGCTTCAGCGATCTCTTTCTCGGCCGTTTCCCTCAGGGTTTTTATTTTTTCTTCACCGTCTTTTATCTGTTCCTGCGCAGCGACATCGGTGTCATTAAAGAGCTTCACCGCATCATCAAGCTCGCTCTTTCCCTTAGCCAGCTCTTCCTCTGCCTTTTGCACCGCGTTTTCATATTCTTTGTCAAGTTCCCCGTAAACCTCGTCGCCCCTGAGTCCCAGCATGACCTCGGCTTCTCTCTCAACGATCTCTTTTAACCCGCTGCTTTTTTGCTTTGTAGGCACTCTTAAAAGTATTCTCCGTAATGTCTGCGTCTACAAGGATATTGGAATAATCAAAAGACAGTTCTGAGGTATCAAAACACGAAAGGGGAATAACGATATAATCAGTGGAAATGTTGACCATGTAATCGGGGTGCGCGGCAACTCCCGTTATCCTGAATCTGTTATTGGATAAAACCCCTTCAAACTGGTCTGCGGAAATGTTTATTTCAATCTCGTCGCCTATTTTGCTCCTATCTTGCCGATCGCACTGTATGAAACAGCGCATTCATCAGGAGCTGACGGAAGTTCCCCCTGTGTTACCGTAGGAACGCTTATACGATCGGTTATGGATATCAGAGTCACTCCTGCGCTGTTCTCTTCAAAGGCTGCAATTCCGGATACTGAAATCTGACCTTCGGCGTCAACTATCTGTTCAAGCTCTTTTATCCTCCCGATCTCCTCCTCTTTAATACCTATATTGAAGGACACATCGAAATCCTTGAAATTCTGTCCGACAATAAAAGCATTGCCGGCTTTGGTCACGGTTGCCGACCCAAAATAAAGCCCAAGGATAAGAGTTGTTTCGATGAAAACAATCGTAACAATGGACAGCCATGATACTATTCTTTTCCAGATATTGCGAAGTGCGTCTTTAACCCATATTTTAATCATACCTTATCAATTATTTTACCACATATACGGGTGTATGTGATATACTGTGTATTTGGATAGAAAATTCCTTTTGGGGAGGCATCCGGTGAAACATCCTGTATTTCTGGTGATAAGGAAAATAGCGTCCGCTGTTACGCCGGTATATCAGATAGAAGGGGGCGAAAATCTCCCTGACGGACCTGCTGTTGTTGTAGGCAATCACTCTCAGGCCTTTGGTCCCATAGCGGCTGAAATATACTTTCCAAAGGAACATTCCACCTGGTGTGTAAGTGATATGATGGAAAAGGACAAGGTGGCGGATTATGCGTACAGGGATTTCTGGTCAAATAAACCGGCTCTTATAAGGCCTGTTTTCAGACTGTTCTCGTACATGCTCCCAAAGGCTTCACAGATAGTTTTTACAAATGCCGAAACAATACCGGTATACCATGATAACCGTATCATGAAAACTTTTGAGCTATCCTGTGAAAGGCTGAAAACCGGAGCTGCAGTCGTTATCTTTCCGGAAGAATATATTGAGTATAATAACATTGTACACAGATTTAAAGGGGGCTTTGTCCATGTAGCAAATTATTACTTCAGACAGACCGGACAAAGTATCCCGTTTGTGCCCATGTATGTATGCCCGAAGCTCGGAAAGCTTGTTTTCGGTGAGCCGATACTTTATTCGCCTGATTCTGCATCAGATGACGAAGCCGAAAGGATATGCACATACCTTCAGGACAGTATCTCGGAACTTGCTTATAAAATGCCGCGGCACCGCGTTGTGCCTTATCCAAATGTTTCAAAAAAGATTATCCGTTTAACGAAAGAATACAATGAAGAAACCCGTTGTTGATTACAGAAAACTGCGTTTGTCAAATATAACAAGCCGCGAATATCGCCATTTGCTCCTGCTCATCGGATGGATCGCCTACTTTATCATGTACTTTGTTACGGAAAGGATCATACCCGAAAGCAGGTGCCATGTGATCCATAGCGTTGTTGACGATATCATACCGTTTAATGAGTATTTCGTACTGTTTTACGCCTCATGGTACTTTTACATGGTGTGGTCACTGCTTGAATTTCTGTTTTACGATATAAAGAGTTTTGTTAAAGCTCAAAAGCTGATAGTCGGCATGCAGATAATCGCGATCGTCACCTATATCGTATGGCCCTCTGTACAGTACTTAAGGCCCGATCATTTTGAACATGCCAATCTCTGCACATGGATCCTTGGGATCATTTATTCAATGGACACTCCCACGGGAGTATGTCCTTCCCTTCATGTGGGGTATACCATCGCGGTATTGTCTGCCTGGCTTACTGCAAAAGACATAAAACTGTCTAAAAGGATCTTCGTAACAGTCTGGGCATTACTTATATGCATTTCGGTATGTTTTGTTAAACAGCACTCGTTTACCGATGTATTGGCAGCACTCGTTTTATTTGTTTTTCTGAAACTGATTCTTTTTGGGAGGGACTTTAAAATTGGGCAAGCGCAGATTAGGCGACAGACGTGACGGAACTCTGATAAGAGATATTGATTCAATGCATTACATCATGCCGCTTATCATGCCAAACAGGTGTGATAATGAGGCACATCTGACTCTCTCCGTAGATATATCATTTACCGAACAATATGTAAGGGAATTCAATAAAAGCCATCCTGATATCAACATCTCGGTTTTTGATATCGTAATAGCCGCAGCACTTAAAATGATAAGACTGAGGCCGCATATCAACCGTTTTATCACAAATAACAACTTGTACCAGAGAAACAACCTTTCAGCTGCATTTGACGGGGATGAAACCCTTGCAAGGATCTTCGTTGACGATGACGACAATCTTGAAAGTATTATCCTAAAGGTCAGAGGGCAGATAGCTCTTTGCAAGACTCAGGATGATGACGCTACCGAAGCCATGAATTTCATCAAAAAGATTCCCGGGAAACACCTTGTCGGAATGATCGCGAGGTTTCTTGACAGGCACGGATGGATGCCGGAATCCGTTATTTCAGGTGATACTTACCAGTCTTCTGTTGTTCTTGCAAATCTGGGCTCCTTTGGGCTTAATACCATATATCACCATCTGTTAAACTGGGGGACAACCTCATTATTTATAGTTGTAGGATCAAAACAAAACCGGACACGTTTAAACCGGGATGGGAGCGTTACCACAAAAAGGGAACTTGACCTGGCTTTCACGATAGACGAAAGAATATCTGACGGTTTCTATTACGCCCGCTCTATGAGGCTTATTAAATTGCTGGTCGAAAATCCCACGCTTATGGAGGGTCCTATTTCGGAAGAATGCTCAAAACAATACTGACCGCGGGTACCACCGGATTCTATTGACCCATATAATGATTGATAATATAATTACGTTGTCTTAATACACAATCACTTAGGAGGTATGAAATGGGACTGTTTGAAAAGAAAGAATGCGCATTATGCGGCGGCAAAGCAGGGCTTATCACACGCTATAAGATCGCCAATGGGGAGTATATCTGCGGTGACTGTCACGGCAGGATGTCACCCTATACCGAGGGCCTCGGTAATATGTCCGTTGAAGACGTTGAGGAACAGATAAGGATCAAAGAAGAAAACGACGAACGCTTCAACAACCAATTTAACATCACAAGACAATTTGACTTTGATTCAAGACATCCGATCATGGCTGTTGATGACAACAGCGGAGAATTTGCATTGATCAAGGATGCAAGGCCCGATATTTTCTCTTTCGATAATGTAATAAGCTACAACGTTGATCTTAATACGGCAGCTCTCTCCGAAGAGGAGCGTCAAAATGATTCCAGTCTCATGGGAATACTGAATTACCTTCTTTCGGATAACTTCGGATCAAGGTTTCCCGATATGCCGCGCTGTCCTCAGGGCTGCAAGGTGATCGGAATGTATTTTGAGATCAAGTTCGGAGCCAATCCTCTTAATGCAGACCGTATCCGCATTGATATGCTGCCCGGATGGTCAACTTCAGAAACAGAAGTTGATAAGGCTTACATGTGTGCAAATGAAATTTATCAGTGCTTTAAGGAGTATAAATCCGGCCAGCGCCAGGCACCCGCCGGCGCAGTGCAGGCAAATACTGCTGCAGTAGACAGTGCAAGTGCTATAGAGCAGGTAAAACAGCTTAAGGAACTTCTCGATATGGGAGCATTGACACCGGACGAGTTTGAAAAGAAGAAAAAAGAACTGCTCAATCTGTAATTATCCGCAAGAAATATTGTTTTATGTAAAATCAGGCAGGTTCGGATACCCGTAACCTGCCTGATATTATTATATGTATCTTTATCGCTTCATTTCTTCAAATATCTTAACAAAAGAAATTGATGCTGTCTTTGCGATTATGCGCTCATCACCTTTGAAACCGTGCCCCGCACCGGGAATATCATGCATGAGCGCATACTCATATGCATCAACTGCCTGTTTTGAATACTCGATCGGGACTATATCATCCGCATCTCCATGTATTATAAGCACCGGTTTATCAAAACCTTCCTGAATGCTTACAACATCAAGCCCCGCTGCCGAACTGTCAAAGTCCCCGGATATCCGCATTCCCATAATGTCGCGTATACCCTTCTTCATCCTTCTTTCTGCATCATCCGGGATATTAAAAGCGGGATACCACAGGATCAGACCTTTAACCTCATCATAAAAGCGGCAACCTGCGATCGCCGAAACGGTACCACCCATGCTCTCTCCCATAAGATACAGGGAACCGTTGTCAACATATGGCAGATCTTTTACGGCATCCATCACGCACCTTAAATCATCAACTTCAGTATCAAGTGTCATTTCAAGCATTGTACCGTCGCTTTTTGAATCCGGGCTCCCGCCGCAGAAATCAAAAAACACGCACACTATACCGGCCTGAATAAAATCATCCCCGTAGTGTTCTATATCCCTGTATGTGGCACCGAAACCGTGCGAAAAGATAACCGCAGGGAATACCCCGTCTCCTTCCGGGCGATATATAATGCCGCTGATATTTTTGTTGTCTTTTTTCTTTACAGCAAATTCTTTTTTCATATCCCTGTTCTATCCTGAGCTTTAGCTTTTATGCTTTTCTTATGATGGTGTTATACCAATGAACATTCTTACCTCGCCTTATATCCTCGGATTCCCATTCTTCAACCTGCTCCCATCCTTTAAGCCGGCTTAAGACTTTTTTGAACCTCTCAGATGTCATATCCATAAAAAACCTTTCGTCCCTCTCACCTTCAAAATCACCAAACTTAAATGACATATACCATATCCCGCCCGGCTTTAGTGCACCGCGCAGTTTATTTATAAGTTCCGGCAGCTTATCCGATCCCACGTGAAGCAGTGAAGCGCATGCCCAAATGGCATCATATTTCTCATCGCACTCAACCTGTGTGAAATCCATGCACTTAACTTCGATCCCGGTATATTCGCCGGCCAGTGCGCACAGTTCCTTTGATCCGTCTATCGCATCTACATTAAAACCCTTATCCAAAAATGCCCTGGTATCCCTTCCCGAACCGCAGCCAAGATCAAGTATATATCCGTTAACCGGTACATATTTTAAGAAATGGTCATATAACGGAGTCAGGTCCGCATTTATGGTAGAATCAAAAAACTCCTGCGAATAATCCTTATAATAGCGTTTTGTCAGGCTCTCTGTCATTTATTTACTCTCCTTCTTTTTAGACATATAGTCAAAATACAATTCTTCCGTCGCCAGTGCCATCTTTGTTATCGAAAAATCACATTTTTCCGGATCGGGATATATGTACCATGTATCCGTCAGTGTATTTAAGTCTACGCAGTCACCGTATTTCCCCAGATACTCATATTCGATATGGCAGGAATACAGGGAAGGAACAGTTTTCTCCATCTCAAAGACATCACCGTCATCATCCGTAACTCTCACCCTGAAACCGTTCATATCATGGATCATGGTTCCTTTTCCTAAAGGAATGAACTTTTTTGCGTTTGGAAGCGAATCAACCCGGACCGGGAGTTCACCTGTGGAATAGATCCCTGACTTAACTTCATTTCTGACATTTTCCCTTTCCCATTCATACCAGTCCGGGATGTGGGAAAACTCTGTCGTCCCCGATACCGCCTGCAGTTTGCCTAATTCCGTCATGTTCCATTCTTTATCACAGGCATTGCATTTAAGCAGGGTCCCTTTGGAAGACATTTTATACTCTGCTTTACACGCAGGACACTGATAAAGCACTTTGTGAAGCCCTTCGGCCCGTCCTTTATAAGTGACTCTTATACCCCTGTCCTTCTGCCATTTATAATCGTCATACTTAAACATCTCAGATATCTTATCGTTGATTTCGGATACGGAAGTATTCTTCAACGTCTCCGAATCAAATATCTGAGTGAATTCGGCTTCTGTAGGTTTTACCTTTCTGTCATGAAGGTTCCAAAACGGTGAATTGATATGATGCCCGTGGCAGATAAGTGTTACTACCGGTACCTTCAACAGCTTGCATAATTTTCCTATCGATTCGGGCAGCACGGCCGTTGTTCCGCAAAGTGAATACCTGGCCTCCGGATAGATAATGGCAACATCCCCGTTTTTAACTGTCTGTATCAGCTGTTTGATAAGCTGCACATCATCAGTAAATTTGCGTTTACAGATGCATCCGACATCTCTTAACAGCTTTTCCCTTCCGATGAATCCGTCTATCGCCACCACATAGTTTGCACTCCAGGGAAAAATGGCTTTCGTCGCCACCTTAAAATCCATAAAGGCGTTATGATTGCACAGCAGCACAAAAGGCGGCTTTAATCCCTCGGTGTTAGTCTTTGTGATAATGCATTTATGACTGATCACATCCGGCGCACTGAGGATATATGTAAGGGGCCGCAGGTACCACTTCGTTCTGACCGGCGGCGCTTTCATATCAAATCTTTCAAAATTATCTTTCATCATCCCGTTCTTTGGAACTTTTACTTAGCCGCACAGCACCAACTATCATCAGTACGATCATAACGATAAATCCGATCAAGGCGACCAATCCGGCCCCAACCGATAATATCGCCGTAAAAAACGGCACCGGAGTACCGATGGTTCCGGGCTTTGGGTCGTACATTGCAACATCCAGATATCCGCCTAATGCGATCAGTCCGATATCGATAAGCGCAACTATCGGAATAGTTATTAGCGGCATAAGCACCGTTGCTATTGTCGGTTTTTTCTTAGGTCTTTTCGCCATACGTTCTCCTATTCTTTATCTGCTTTGTTTTCATAATCGGCTATAACTGCCTCAAGTATGTCGCAGGCTGCCTCGACTGTCTTTTTACATCTGTTTAGTGGATCAAATGACTGAGGCTTGATATCTTTACACAATACCGAACCGTATTTTTTGTCGAATTCACGAATAAGGGCAGTGGTTACAGGCTTTATATCCTTGCTGTCATGAGCTTTTTGCTCAATATATTTCATTGAAAGGACAGAAACCGCCGCCAGTACGGCACCACAGGTATTACCGGTCTGTAACCCCCCGCCATAACCTCCAAGCATTATCATGTCCCTGTCATGAAGCTTCAGGTCATAATACTCGTTTGCTGCCCGTATCAATGTTTCAGCGCAGTTGTAATTTTGCTCAAAATAATATTTCTCAAAACTGTCTTTAAGCATTTTCTCCTCCCAGTGTATACTGCATCATTTCATATTTAAGCCTGCTGCCTTCGACAATTTCCGGTGGGAGCAATGCTCTTGCAACAAGCTTCAGATCATCCGATTCAATATCAGTTCTGCGAAGGTTCGCATAATCTCCATCTATGCTCACCACTTCATAATACCATGTTTCCATAACAGTTTCCTTTCACATACCAAATTCTTCACATAACTTATCGTAACGGACCTGTTCCTTCTCCTTTATCTCTTTGGACAGGTCATTCATGCAGTGATGGATCACATCCGCATCCTTTAAAACTTCATCCATCGGACTGTCTGTGTTCTTCTTATCATCATGATGATAGATTGCGGAGCAGATGATATCCGTTTCAGCCTCATCCGTCAGTTCCAGCTTGCCAAGTATCTTTCTTGCAAGCTCGGCACCCTTATGTGCATGATCATCATATGAGCCGGTTTTATAAGCATGAAGGTCATGAAGCATACCCGCCATAGATGCCAGCTCCGGATCAAGACCGCGCTTCTTTGCTATCATTGTTGCTGCAAGAGAAACGCCATACAGATGCGACACTGCGCTGATACGCTTATCTTCATCCTCCATCTTATTCAGTTCTTTATTAACGTATTTCCTAAGATCTTTAAGTCTGCCCATATTTATCAACTCCAATCATATCCATCCGTAATCCCCGCCCGTTACCGCAAGGCTCAGCAGGACATCATACTTCTCGACATCTTCCCCTTCCAGCATCTTCAGGAGCTTTGCTGCTTCATTCGGCATAGGCATCTCATCATCCGGCCCGATTTCCATGCTGACCTCTTCTCCGCAGTATGGACATACCAATGACGGTGCTATCCTTATATCAAGAAACCGGTTACCGCAGTCACTGCATTCATAAAACCCACATCTCTCCGTCCCATCGGGTACGTAATACATATCTGCGCCTCCTATATAACCTTTACCAATTTAACTTTCAGGGGCAAATTATATGAATTTTTCTGCCCATGATCTGAGTTCATCTAAAGAAGCATTTGCTTTGAACCGTAATCCTTCATCTACCGTGGCACCCTTTGCAAGTTCACCGATATTTTTACCGGATTCGCCTATCCCGCTAGAGCCTGATGTCGCAAAAGGAACTATTGTTTTGCCTGCAAAATCATAGCTCTCTGCAAATGTATCAATTATCGAAGGCTCCCGGTACCACCACACGGGGAATCCCAGGAAGATCACATCATACTGTGAAATGTCTTCAACCACTGATGCAATGGCCGGCCTGCATGAACGATCCTTCATTTCAACAGAACTTCTGCTGAGCGGATTCATCCACATAAGATCCAATTTGCTGTATGGTTTTTCCGGAACGATCTCAAACAGATCGCCTCCTACAGCATCTGCAAGATTACCCGCAAGTTTTTTTGTGATCCCGCTTGCCGAAAAAAACGCCACTAATACTTTGCTCATACATCTACCTCCTGTCGACCATGGAAAGGGATATCCTTCCCTTCTTTTCATCTACTTCGAGCACTGTTACATCAACCACATCACCTACGGAAACAACTTCCAGCGGGTGTTTTACATATCTGTCCGCCATCTTTGAGATATGGACAAGACCATCTTCATGAACACCGATATCGACAAAGGCACCGAAGTCAATTACATTCCTCACCGTGCCCTTAAGCTTCATACCGGGCTTTAAATCCTTCATTTCCAGGATATCCGAACTAAGCACCGGCTTTGGCATATCCTCCCTCGGATCCCTTGCCGGCTTTTCAAGTTCCGTCAAAATATCCATAAGCGTGATCTCGCCACAGCCAATCTCATCTGCAAGGGCCTTTCCGTTTTTAAGGTTTTTCTTAAAGGAACTTATCTTGCCTTCATCCCTGACATCGCAGCCTATCTTTTTAAGAAGTGCCCTGGCACTGTCATATGATTCCGGATGCACTGCCGTTGCATCGAGCGGTTCATCGCCGTCACTTATACGGCAGAAACCGGCACACTGTTCGAAAGCCTTGGGTCCAAGCTTTGCAACCTTTAAAAGCTCTCTCCTTGAACGGAACCGGCCATTCTTTTCCCTGTAATCAACTATGTTTTTGGCAACGGTTGATGTTATGCCTGAAATATATGATAAAAGTGAAAACGATGCCGTATTAAGATCAACTCCGACATTGTTTACCGCATCCTCAACAACGCCTGTAAGTGTGTCGGAAAGCTTTTTCTGGTTCATATCGTGCTGATACTGCCCCACTCCGATCGCTTTCGGTTCGATCTTTACAAGCTCTGACAAAGGATCCTGGACTCTCCTTGCGATCGATGCAGCGCTCCTTTGGCCCACATCAAATTCCGGAAATTCTTCATTGGCCAGCTTGCTTGCGGAATACACACTGGCCCCTGCCTCATTTGTGATAATATAATGTATCCCCGCTTCCGGCATTTCCTTTAACAATCCTGCCACAACCTGCTCGGATTCCCTCGACGCCGTGCCGTTTCCGATGGATATGAGCGATATATTATATTCTTTTATAAGTGATCTTAATACTTTTTTTGCTTCTTCCGTTTTGTTATGCGGCGCCGTCGGATAGATGACAGTTGTATCAAGTACCTTTCCTGTAGGATCTACCACGGCAAGCTTGCAGCCCGTACGGAAAGCGGGATCCCAGCCAAGCACCGTCTGCCCCGCAATGGGCGGCTGCATAAGCAGCTGCTTTAAGTTCTTCCCGAATACTTCTATCGCACCGTCCTCAGCTTTCTCAGTCAGTTCCTTCCTTATCTCACGTTCGATGGAAGGGCTTATGAGCCTGCTGTAAGAATCAGCCGCCGCCGCTTTTATTATCGGTGTCGTATACGGATTGTCCGATATGAGTATCTTCTTTTCGAGATAACCAAGTATCCTCTCCTGCGGTGCGGAAACGGAAACCGAAAGGAACTTCTCCGTCTCTCCTCTGTTTATCGCCAGGATCCTGTATCCTGCGATCTTTGTTATCCCTTCCTCAAAATCATAGTAATTCTGATATACTGATTCTGCCTCACTGTCCTTTGCTTCGGATATGATACTGCCTTCCCTGCGGGTCATGTTACGTATGTATTCACGGAACACGGCATTATCGGAAATGTCTTCCGCTATGATATCGGATGCGCCGGCTATCGCAGCCGCTGCATCGAGCACTTCCTTCTCCGATGCTTTTATTTCATCTTCCTTGCTGTCGGATGCAGGTTCTATCTTTCCCGTAACATATTTCTCAGCTTCTTCCTCAACGGGATGATCGGTATCCTGGCGCATTATAAAGTCGGCAAGCGGTTTAAGTCCGCGCTTTTTCGCCGCATCGGCTCTTGTCTTTTTCTTTTGCTTGTACGGCCTGTACAGATCCTCTACCGTTACAAGCTTTTCGGCGGCAAGTATCGCAGCCCTTAACTCATCCGTAAGCTTGCCCTGAGCATCAATGAGTTCAATGACTTCCTGTTTTCTCTCCTCAAGGTTCCTAAGATAAGAAAGCTTAACGGACAAAGCCCTTAACTGCTCATCGTTGAGGCTTCCCGTAACTTCCTTTCTGTATCTTGCGATAAAGGGGATGGTGTTCCCTTCATCTATCAGTTTTACGGCAGCTTCAACCTGCCATGTTTTTGCTCCGATTTCCCCGGAGATCAAAGATATTACATCCATTTATACTAACTGCTCTCCATATATATTTACTGTGACTTACGCGTTTATTATTTTCAGTCAAAAAATGATATGGTCATGATAAAAAAACGAGAAGAAAACTCCCATATACAATACTATACTACAACCGAAATCAAAACACAGCCAAAATTTGGCTCAATATAAATCATAAAGGAGGATTAAGTTATGACACTCTTTACTAAAAAAGAAAAGGTAATTCTTTATTCGGAACTTCAGAGGGATGAGTTCATCGAAAAGCTCGACAAAGCAAATGTTAACTACAACCTTGAAGAGGACAGGCGCAGTACTTTCGGCGGCAAAACGGCATATATTTTTAAGATAAATGCCGCAGATATGAAAAAGGTAGTATGACATTCTTTGTTTTCATAATCCCCATCCGCCTCCGCTTAAGGATCAACCGAAAGCGGAGGCACTTTTTTTCTTATTTCTGCCTTGTTCCAAGCTCGATAAGTTTCCAGATAAGGCTGTATATAAGCCGGTATGCGACAAATGCTGCAATTGCGATCACAGGTGCAAGCCACAGCGGTTTTTTAAGGACATACAATCCGGCAAGCGCCAAAAGCCCCGTTACGACTATAAATCTCAGCGCGAACAGGATCCAGCTTATGCCCATGACCGCCTGTCCCAGTTTTTCTTCCCGTTCTTCCTGCTTCATATCTTTGTATCCTTCTTGCACTATTTCATTAACTTACGGCCGACAAATATAACAACACAGGCACCGACAACCGAGGTTATTATGCTTCCGATGATACTGGACGCATGAAATCCAATGATCCTGAACAGGAAGCTTCCAACAAAACCGCCCACCAGACCGAGCAGTATGTTCCTTAACAATCCACCTTTACTGTCCATGATCGCTCCCGCGATGCAGCCGGATATTGCTCCTACTATGATACCAGCTATTAATCCCATGATAAATCCTCCTTTATTTTAAATAACATTGTTATTGTTCCGCGAAGTAATGTTCCTTAGCGTAGGCAAATTTCTCATTGAAGCGTTCTATGGCTTCCCGGCTGATGTCCAGTTTGGGTGCGTTCATATCAAAAGCATGAAACAATCCTTCGTAAACATCTACGGAAGCCTCTACCCCGGCCTTATTCAGATTGTCAATGAAAGTCAGCGTTTCACAGTAAAAAGGTTCCGCAGTACAAACAAAGGTATATGCAGGCGGCAAACCGGAATAATCTGTCTGTCTCGCAGGTGCCGCATACGGAGTTACGTCGTTGTCGGCGATACCTTTTAAATACATCTTCCAAGCCATATGATTACGCCTTGTGTTCCATACCTTTGCATGATTATCCCTGGAACTTTCCGTATCATGATCATCAAGCATAGGGTATAAAGGCATCTGATAGGCGATATTTACTTCTTTTTTATCTCTTGCCATCATGCAGAGCGCTGCCGTCAGTCCGCCACCGGCACTTTCTCCTCCGATCATGATCTGGTCATCCCTTATCCCCAGCTCTGCCGTATGCTCCTTAATGTAAATAAGCACATCATAGCAGTCATCTACAGCAGCAGGATATGGGGTTTTGAATGAAAGAGTATACGAGGGAGCTACGACTACCGCGCCATGCCTTAATGCAAGGTCTATACCACGTCCCATATACAGCATTTCTTTCATGCCGGTAGCATAACCGCCGCCGTGTATCCATAGAACTCCGGTAGTTGGCTCTGATACTCCTTCCTTACTGACTATAAGAGCAGGTATATTTCCATTTCTGCCGGGGATCTTTATCTTAGATGCAACTACTCCTTTCGGAGGCGACAGATTATAACCCAGTATCTTCATGTTAACTCCTTATGCCCGTTCCTCTTCCATTTATATCTTCTACTCCCTGTCTATCCAGGTAAAATTTTCGGATCCTTCAAACATCTCGCTGTTATCGGAATTGAAAAGCCTGCGCAACGGATTATCTGCGTCCTTGCGCATGCTGCTTCCATCCGGGGATCCGCCGAATTTTGCTCCGGCAAAACCTGTAATCCTCTCAATATTCGGTTCGATTTCATTGTTGTTTTGCAAAGTAATTCTCCTTAGCGTGTGCAAATCCCCGACTTGATCCTAAACAAAATCCTAAATAATATCCTCAACAATACATCCTGCGACATCTATAAGATCTGTCGGGGCAAGTTCGATCTGAAAGCCGACCTTACCCGCACTGACGAATACCCTGTCATGATCGGTCGCTGTTTTATGGATAAATGTTTTAAACTGCTTTTTCATCCCGACAGGTGAGCACCCACCATGCACATAACCTGTAAGCGGGAGCAATTCCTTCTGCTTTATCATGGCGACGGCTTTCTCACCGCATGCTTTGGCAGCTTTCTTAAGATCAAGCTCTGCCTTGACAGGCACAACAAACACATAATATGCCCCTGACTTTCCCTGCGTCACAAGCGTTTTAAACACTTTATCGGGCTCCTCACCCAGTATGCCTGCTATATCTTCACCGGTAAGCGTTGCATCCGGCTCATATGAATGGCTTTCATATGATATCTTTTTTCCGTCAAGAACCCTCATTACATTGGTTTTTTCATTTGCTTTCATATCGATAAACTGATCCTTAATACTCCTTCTTTATTTCAACCTTAACAGGTGCTCCAACAAGATTGGCAAATTCATCGGCGGCCGCAGGCGAGCCAACAACACTGCCATAATGCGTCGGAATCGCTATCTCAGGCCCTATCGTATTAATTAGCTCTGCGGCCTGTTTTGGATCCATAGTATATGTCCCGCCGATAGGGATCATGGCTACATCACATTTGACTTTTCTGTTATCGTCAGTCATATCAGTATCCCCGGCGATATATATCCTCTTGCCGTCTACCGTTAAGATATATCCTACCCATCCGGCCTTCTTAGGATGAAATGATTTTGTATTGTTATATGCGGGGATCGTCTCAAGTTCCAGTCCTTGCACGGTCTTTTTCATGTCCGGTTCTACAGTATATATCATATCCACTGCATCCGTAAGTTCCCCGGCATCACTTTCCATGTTTTCGGGAATGATCATGACCGAACTGTCCTTGCATACCTTAAGGATATCTTCCGGAGAAAAATGGTCATAGTGGTTGTGAGTTATCAGAATGAAATCAGCATCTTGCGGCTCTTCCTTCATGCTGAATGGATCCACATATATGATGCCCGCATCCGATTCAATCCGTATGCTGTTCTGAGTAAAAAGCCTTATCCTGTCTGTAATCATCATATCCTCCTTTTCATCCATGTTGCTGTTTCCCTTGATCCCTGACTCTTCTTTTATAAAATCAATCGCACACTGCGTAGCATATTCATCATCTTTACCGCCAAAGCCGTGTCCTGCACCATCTATAGTTATAAGCCTGGCAGATGGGAGTGTATCAACTGCTCTTTCAGAATACGAATATGGTGCTATCGTATCGGCTGTTCCATGTATAAGAAGGGCATCACCCTTAAAGTTCTTCATAACATCATAAATATCAAAAGACAGGGCATCTTCATCATACAGTCTGCTGATCGTATTGCCCATAACACTGAAGGTATCAAAAAACTCAGTACCGTCTTTTGTCCTTTTCCTCGCATCATCCTGCAGTACATATGCAGGATAAAGCGCGATAAGTCCTTTTATATCATCCGGCCGTGTACCCGCTATATAAGTAGCTACAAAACCTCCCTGGCTTCCGCCCATAACAAAGATGTTTTCTTTATCGATAAGATCGAGGGCGCGCATACCGTCAAGCACGGTATTCATATCAGCAGCTTCGGTAAGTACAGACATCTCCGTCATCTTACCATCGCTCTTAATGCCATGTCCTCCGCCGATAAAATCAAATGCATAGGCAGCTATCCCATTTTCGGTGAATGACTTTGCATAGCCTTCCATCATAGACAAGTCGGCTCCGAATCCATGTCCCATAATAGCTGCCGGAAACGGACCCGTCCCTTCCGGAAGATAGAGCCTGCCATATATTTTCTTTCCGTCACGTGTAAATTCAAGTTCCTGCATCGGTTCCCTGATAATAGTTGTATCCTGAGTTACATCCTGTGTTACATCCTGCGTTACATCTGTCTTTTCCATGTCACTATTATCCGCAGTTTTCCCGCATCCTGATATCATACAGAGGAGCACAAGGATAAACATTCCCTTTACAATGTCTTTTACAATATTATGCATCATTTTTGCTCATCTTCATCCTTATATCCGCCAGCCTGTCAAGAGCTGCCTTAAGAGTTTCGTCTTTTTTGGCAAAATGCAGCCTTATAAGATGATTGATATCTTCTTTGAAAAAGCTTGAGCCCGGGACCGCTCCTACCCCGACTCTTTCTGCAAGCTTTTCACAAAAATCAAGATCACTTGCATATCCGAATTCTGAAATATCAAGCATTACATAGTATGCTCCCTGAGGATCCGTATGTTTTATCCCGATATCATCAAGACCCCTTAAGAACAGATCCCTCTTCTTAGTATAAGTCTGTTTCAGTTTATCATAGTATTCCTGCCCGAAATTAAGTCCCGGGATCACGGCCTCCTGCAACGGGGCAGCGGCGCCGACTGTAAGAAAATCATGGACCTTTTTTACCCTGTCCGTGATCTCCTGTGAAGCTATCGTATAACCAAGCCTCCATCCCGTGATGGAATATGTTTTTGAAAGTGATGAACAGGATATGGTCCTCTCCCTCATACCCGGGAGCGTAGATATATATGTGTGTTTGTACGGGTCATATACTATATGCTCATAAACCTCATCAGTGATAACATATGCATCATACTTTATGGCAAGATCAGCGATAATCTTAAGCTCATCGTATGAAAACACCTTTCCGCTTGGATTTGACGGGTTACAAAGAATAAGCGCTTTGACACTCTGCTTAAACGCATTTTCAAGCACATCGGGATCAAAACTGAAATCGGGCGGATTTAAGGGAACGTATATCGGTTCCGCTCCCGAAAGAATGGTGTCGGCTCCGTAATTTTCATAAAACGGTGAGAAAACGATGACTTTATCCCCGGGATCCGCAACCGTCATCATAGCTGCCATCATGGCTTCAGTACTTCCGCAGGTTACAACTATTTCCGTTTCAGGATCGATATCCATACCCATAAACCGTGTCTGCTTTCTTGCAAGGGCCTCACGGAAATTCCGGGCTCCCCAAGTTATGGAATACTGATGGAAATCTTCATGTGATACCTCAGCCAGTCTGTTAAGTATCTCCGAAGGCGGATCAAAATCGGGAAATCCCTGCGACAGATTTACCGCATCATATTTGTTTGATATCCTCGTCATCCGCCTTATGACGGAATCCGTAAAATCATTGGTCCTTGATGACAATCTCTTCATGATCGTTTCTCCGCATTCGGGCAAGAATCACACACTCTGTCCGCCTATAAACATTAATATTGCCAATATCACACCGCCTACAGAAAATACTAATTCAATAATACCTATGATAAGTATCTTTACGGACTTTGAATTCCCTTCTTTCATCGCCTTCCCCGAAAAGACAATCGCGATTATCGAAAAGATAAAGCATGCCGGCGGCGCAAGGAACAACCCTATCAACACTATGATCATAAATATTGAATAAACAGTTCCCCTGCCGGTAGGCCCTTCAAGGGCAGTTGCGATTGCCAGCGAAAGCAGCGTGACTGCCAAAAGGACGATGGGGATGATCATCATTGTCTTTGCAATTGTATGGTTTCTTTCTGCGTTCATATTTCACCTCAGATGAATCAATTCCGACAGGACCTTACCTATGCTGTCATGAAATACAAGCTCTGCACGGCCTTCAAGCTTTGTTTTCCCTTTGTTTATGATGATAAGATGCGGCCCGTGGAATAAATGCGCAAGCTGGGATGCCGAACCCACTTCCAATGAAGTCCCTCCGATTATAAGGCAGTCGGCACGGTTCATCATCTCGATAGCATTATTGTATGCCTCCTCAGGAAGGAACTCCCCATACAGAGTCACATCCGGGCGTACTGTTTTCCCGCACTTTTCACATTTCGGAATCTTATCTTTACTGTCAAAGATGTAATTTACATCATATTCCGCGCCGCATGAAATGCAGTGATTCTTCCATATGGTACCGTGGATCTCCTGGACATTTTTGCTGCCGGCCTTTTGATGGAGGCCATCTATGTTCTGGGTCACAATACCGACAATCTGCCCCTTTTCTTCCATTTCCGCCAGTTTATAATGTGCAGCATTCGGTTCCACTGCTCTGGCGTCAAGATTGCTTCTGTAATAATCAAAGAACACTTCCGGTTTGTGCTTAAGGCAGTCGTAGCTTAAAAGATACTCCGGCTTATATCCCGAAAACTTCCTGTTCTTCTGATGATACAGGCCGTTTTTGCTCCTGAAATCCGGGATCCCGCTCTCCGTTGACACTCCCGCGCCGCCTAAGAAAAC
>JAILJC010000015.1 GCA_024694965.1 Lachnospiraceae bacterium | reverse complement strand
AGGTTCTTTGCAACCTCGATCCTTAATGCGCCGAGTACGTTCCATACAACATTTGTTTTATCGGCAGCAAACAGAAGCAGGTCTCCCGGCTCACCGTTCATTGCACTTACAAGGGCTTTAAGCTCATCCTCACTCATGAACTTAGCAAAGCTTGACTTATATGTACCGTCCGGTAAAACGCAAAGATATGCAAGTCCCTTCGCGCCGTATCCCTTCGCAAATTCAACAAGGGCATCGATCTTCTTACGCGGCATCTCAGCCTGGCCCTTTACATTAATACCCCTTACGGTCCCGCCGTTATCAAGGGCGCCCGTAAACACGCCGAAGCCGCAGCCCTTAACAACATCCGAAACATCGGTAAGCTCCATACCGAAACGAAGGTCCGGCTTATCGGAACCGAAACGGTCCATAGCCTCCTGCCATGTCATCCTCTGTATCGGAAGGGATACATCAATATCAAGAACTTCCTTAAATACCTTTGCGATAGCTCCTTCGTTAACCGCGATCACATCATCAACGTCAACAAAGCTCATCTCAAGGTCTATCTGCGTAAATTCAGGCTGCCTGTCCGCCCTTAAGTCCTCATCACGGAAGCACTTTGCCACCTGGAAGTACCTGTCATAACCCGAACACATAAGGAGCTGCTTAAACAGCTGCGGCGACTGCGGCAGCGCATAAAAGCTTCCGGGATGTATGCGGCTGGGAACAAGGTAATCCCTCGCACCCTCCGGTGTGCTCTTCTGAAGGATGGGAGTCTCTATCTCGAGGAAGCCTTCGCCGATGAAGTAATTCCTGATGATATTTACTATCCTGCTCCTTAAGATGATGTTTTTCTGAATATCGGGACGCCTTAAGTCAAGATACCTGTACTTAAGCCTTAATTCCTCTTTTGTCTTTGAGTCTGCCTCAATGGGGAACGGAGGCGTTTCGGCCTCGGAAAGTATACGCAGCTGCGTAGCCCTTATCTCGATGGTACCGGTCTTAAGTGCCTTGTTTGCCTCGCCGGCACGCTTCTCAACACGTCCAACTACGGCGATAACAAACTCGCTCCTAAGCTTATAAGCCTTGTCAAAGCCCTCGGCTCCTATGTCCTTATCCTCGAATATTATCTGAAGTATTCCGGAGCGGTCCCTTAAATCGGTAAAAATGATGCCGCCCTTATTCCTGCTTCGCTGCACCCAGCCCATGACCGTGACTGTCTGTCCTATGTTTGCTTCAGTTACTTCCGTACATCTGTGGGTCCTCTTAAGACCCATCATTGATTCCGCCATTTTTCACACCTCTATTTTTTAAATTCAGAATTATAATAATCTCTTATATTCTCAAGCTGATAGCCTTCCTTAACAAGCTGTTCCTTTTGGAACTTCTTGTTCTTGTTCATCTGGGCGACCAGCACCTTGATACCGCGCCTTCTTAACTCGGCAGCATCCTTCATGATCTCGCAAATACGGTCGCGGCTCGTGCCCTTTTCAATAAGGAATACCTGCTTTTCGCTTGGATCCGGTACCTTGAAATCCTTATCCATGAGGATAGATATGATCCTCTCAAAGCCTATTGAAAAGCCGCATGCACAGGTCTTCTGTCCTGTGAAACGCCCGATCATATCGTCGTACCTTCCGCCGCCCGCAACGCTTGAACCGAACTCGTTCATGCTTATCTCGAATATGGTTCCCGTATAATAAGACATTCCGCGGACCAAAGTTGGGTCAAATTCTATGTTAAAGCTTGCATCCCTTGTGGCTTCAACGCTTGCGATTATGGTCTCAAGGTTCTCGGCCGTATCATCATCAAGCAGTGTGCCGAGTGTTGCCTTAAGGTTCCTTATCCCTTCGATATCCCCTGTCGTTTTCTTGAACAGCTCAAGGTATTTACCGACGGCATCCTCCGGAAGCCCGGCAGAAACCAGCTCTTCCCTGACTCCCGCTTCACCTATCTTATCCATCTTGTCAAGGATGATGAATATACCGTCAAGCTCGTTATCAAGGAAGCCCGCATACATCGCCATAGCCTTAAGTATGCGCCTGTCATTTATCCTTACAGTGAAATCCTTAAAGTCAAGCTTTCCAAGCAGGGTTGTTGTCGCAAGTATAAGCTCGATCTCCGCAAGGTAGCTCGGATCCCCAAGGATATCTATATCACACTGCACGAACTGGCGGAAACGTCCCTTCTGAGGGCGTTCGGCGCGCCATACACTACCCATCTGCAGTGCTTTAAAGGGCGTCGGCAGTTCATTCGCATGATTTGCGTAGTATCTTGAAAGCGGCACTGTAAGGTCATATCTAAGGCCTGCATCCGCGATGTCGTTTTCTTCTTTCGCATGCAGAAGATCAAGCTTCTCGCCGCGCTTCATTATCTTGAATATGAGCTTCTCGTTCTCTCCTCCCTGCTTGGAACACAGGTTCTCGATATGCTCAACACACGGAGTCTCAATAGACTGGAAGCCGAACCCTCCGTATGTTTCTTTTACCAAGCCCGTCACATAGTCCCTTATACGCATCTCGCGTGGGAGAATGTCTTTCATGCCGTTTACAGGTTTTTTGATCATGGACATAATAAAAATCTCCTAAGGCTTTATACATATTTATTCAACTTATTATATTATCATACTTTCAGGTATCTGAGAAGTTACAAAACAATTTCTTCTTGCGCTCAAGCATCTCATCAAGCCTGCTTAAGTACAGTTCAACGTCCTTTACGTTGTC
>JAILJC010000010.1 GCA_024694965.1 Lachnospiraceae bacterium | reverse complement strand
ATCCTCTGTTTCAAGTACATCCTCCGTGCCGTAAGTGTCATATGACCCTGCTTCCGGTTCTGTTGTCTGTTCATCGGGTGCTGAAATCAGCTCGGGCAGATCTTCTGCCTGCTCGTAAACCGCATCATCCGATAATAACAGATCGTCGGCAGCTGCCATTACCGGTAACGGTAAAGACAGGACTATGACGGCCGTCATTACTGCAGCACAAAGGCTGTTAAATGCTTTTATTTTCATGATTTGTCTCCCTTCCTGGATAATAGGTATACATAATAAAATTTTAGTCGATATACATTTGGTTGTCAATGCAACGACTGATTGTAATATCGGCCTTAAAGTGGTATAATTTAACACTACATGTGACATGTAGCTTCTTATTTTTTTAAAGGAGATGTTGTAAATGAAGGCGAAAAAAAGAAAGTCACTTAAGAAAACCCTGTTAAGCAAGATCATCATCTACGTGGCGATAATGATCGTTATCATTACACAGATAAGCATTAAACTGGCTTCGGACAATATCCAGTCGCTTACGAACCGTATTCTTGCCAGGGAATCTGTAACGTATTCAAACCAGGTACATAACTGGTGGAGCGGAGTTGAGGAGAGGGTAAGACAGACCGCCGAGGTTATCAAAAACCTCCCCGAACAGTCAACGGATGATATGCTCGCAATGCTGCTTAGCATAACGGCTTCCGATCCCGATTCGCAGGACGTTTACATGGCATATGGCGACACGATGACCTTCCTTGACGGATCCGGATGGGTACCGGATGAAACCTTCGATTTTTCGGGCAGGCCCTGGTATACGGGAGCGCTTGATAAAAAGGGTGAGATCTACTCATCGGAGCCTTATGTGGATGCTTCAACAGGAAAGACCTGTCTTGCATGCGCCGTAATGATACGTGACGGAGTTGTGTTAAGCAGTGATATCAATTTTGACAAGGTTGCAGAGAAAGTAAAAGCTTTTGAATCTATTTCGCCGGATGCTAAATACTACATTATAAATAAAGAAACAAAGGACATTCTCTTAAGCAATGTTGAATCCTGCGTGGGACAGACGCTTGCCGATACTACAGATCCCGTTGCGAAGGGGCTGGCCTCTGCGTTTGATTCTCTGGATACTTCGATAAAGGCTGACGGAAGCAAGGTTAAGACGATCAAGACCGGTGCCGGTTCGATGATGGTCACCGCTACCGATATCGAGGAAACGTCATGGGTTATCGTAAGTGCGGTTCCTTCAAGCCTTTTGAGCAACAGTATCTTAAAGGTTATGTTCGTTACGTTTTTGAGCGCGATCATACTTCTTGTACTGCTGTCATTGCTTATTTATTACATCATCAGCAAGGCTATCAATCCCGTAACTACGGTTACCGAGCGTATTACGGATATAAGCAAGGGTGACTTTACGGTGACTCTGGTTCCCGAAGGAAACAACGAGATCACGACCCTCAGCGAGAGCCTTAACGAATATATTGAAAAGATGCGTGCGACGCTTAACAGCCTGGCCGATATTTCGGGTGCCATGAACTCACGTGCCGGCGAATGTTTCGATATTTCACACATCCTTTCCGATGCGAATCAGAATCAGGGAGAATCGATCGAGAAGCTTAATATGACTCTCGGCGACATGAATACTTCGATCGAGGAGATCGCGCATGCAGCCACAGAGCTTGCAACGACATCCGGACAGCTGGCGCAGAACGCCGAGGAAGTCAAGGCACTTTGCGACGAGACGCTCGAGGCATCGTCAAAGGGTAAGGGCGAGATGCAGAGCATGACCGAGAACGTTAACACGCTTAATGATACTATAAACGAACTTACTGCACTTATCAGGGCAACAGCCAAGTCAGTAGAAGAGATCACGGGTATCACCGATACGATCAATGCGATCTCCGAGCAGACCAACCTCCTGTCACTCAATGCTTCTATCGAGGCTGCAAGGGCAGGCGAGATGGGCAAGGGCTTCGCCGTTGTCGCTACCGAAGTAGGCGCACTTGCAAATCAGTCATCCAATGCTACAGAGACCATACGCAGGCTTGTTGAAGACATTACCAAGAATATCGTAGATATCAACAAGAAGGCCGATATCTGTGCCAAGGATATGGAAGCATGCGTGAGCGGCGTTGTGGGAGCAAACGAATCGTTTGACAAGATCTACGGCGATGTTGCGAAGGCTACAGAGGGTATCATCGAGATCGCAAGCGGTATCGAGAGGATCAATGACGTTGCATCCAATAATGCGGCGACTACTCAGGAACAGGCCTCAAACATCAATGAAGTTCTCGGCTTAAGTGACCAGATCGTTTCCGAGAGCAATAAGCTTCGCAGCGAGACGGCAAACATCACAAGCATTTCCGAAAACCTTAACCAGTATTCGGATGAGATCAATACGGATCTGTCGCAGTATACCGTATAGCTTGCAGGAATTTTGACAGGATATCAGGAGAAAGATAATGATCTGTGACAACGTATTGGAATATATAGGACATACTCCGATAATAAGGCTTAACAGGATGAACGATCCCGATGCCGCGGAGGTACTGGTAAAGTACGAAGGATTAAATGTAGGCGGTTCGATAAAAACCCGTACCGCCTACAACATGATAAAACAGGCGCTTAAGGACGGTATCATAAATGATGATACGATAATCGTCGAGCCTACAAGCGGCAACCAGGGCATAGGTCTTGCCCTCATAGGTGCCGTGATGGGTTATGAAACGAGGATCATCATGCCTGACAGCGTAAGTCAGGAGAGGCGTTTTCTTGTAAAGCATTACGGTGCGCAGGTCATTCTTGTACATGATGACGGCGATATCGGAAAGTGCATGGACGAGTGTTTGAAAACGGCCATCAGAATGGCCGAGGAGGATCCCAGAGTATACATTCCCCAGCAGTTTGAGAATCCCGCTAATCCCAAGGTACATAAGCATCATACGGGCCTTGAGATCCTTGAACAGGTTGCGGGTCCCATACACGGCTTCTGTTCGGGCATAGGAACAGGCGGGACAATAAGCGGTATCGGTGAAACACTTAAGGCGCAGTATCCCGATATCGAGATATGGGCAGTGGAACCCCAGAATGCCGCTATCCTTGCCGGCGGGGATATAGGAACCCATATGCAGATGGGCATAGGAGACGGCATCATCCCTAAGAATTTAAACCGGGAGATTTATGATGATATCTATATAGTTTCCGATGAGGAGGCTATCCGGACTGCCAAGGAACTGGCAAGGAAGGAAGGTATCATGTGCGGTATAAGCTCGGGCACCAATGTTGCCGCGGCACTTAAGCTTGCAAAGAAGCTCGGAAAGGGTAAAACGGTAGTTACCGTACTTCCCGATACGGCGGAGCGTTATTTCTCAACGCCTCTTTTTGAAAATGATTGATAACTGATCAGTCCGTTACACGGCCCGGCAGGCGGGTCATTGCAATAAATGTAACAACGACACCGATCGCACAGACAATGCTTCCCGTAAGAAGCATTGTTTTTATGCCCAGATGATCAAGGATCACGCCGCTTATAAGGTTAGAGAACACACCGCCTATAGTGATCGCGCTCGTTATAAAGGCCTGTCCCTTAACCTGGTCAAGCTCTGCCATTGTCTTGCTGACGTAATAAGCACCGGCGGGGATGAACACCGCATATGCAAACAGCTGGAATGACTGGCTTAAATACATAAATGACATATCTTTCGCAAATACAAGTATAAGTATCTTTATAAAGAATGCGGCACCCGAGATGATAAGGAGATTGTCCGCCGATATCTTTTTAAGGATCACACCGATAAGTGCCATGACGGGGAGCTCAAGTATCGCCTGCAGGAAAGTCGCATACCCGAGTTCGGTCTCATTCCCGCCTAAGTTCCTGATTATCTGGATCATGAAGTCATTTATCATGTTATGTGCAAAGAAGAAGCATATCGTTCCGAAAAGGAAGAGCATGAATGCGGGATAGGACCTGACAAAGGCAGAAAAGCCTCCGCTGCCCTGTGCTGTCACAGCTTTCGAAGCGGCACTGTCATCTTCGGCCGTTTCAGGTTTTTTGAAGATAAGGATGACCAGGATCGTTACGATCATGGTGGCAGCTGTTACCCACAAAAGAATGGATACGCCGCCCGTTTCCACCGCACGTCCGATAAATATGCTTGTAACCGCGAAGCTTGCGGAACCGAGTCCCCTTGCAAGCCCGTAGTAGATGTCACAGCCGGCTTTCTGATATTCAAAACACAGTGCCGTCATAACCGGCTGATATACAAACTGGATCATATAGATCACGGCATAGACGGCAAAGATCATAACCTTATTACCCGGTATGAGCATAAGGATGAAAGATCCGGCGAGGATTATGATGACGGATATAAGGATGAACCTTTTGTTCGTAAGCTTACCCGGTCTGTCGATGATGGAGGCGACAACAGGCTGCAGAACTGCTGACACTATGTTTGCCACAGCAAGGAGCACACCCACTTCGGTATTGTTGAATCCGTTAGCGAGAAGATATACTGCCGCATATGCGTGCACGGTACAGAATGCCGAAAAGTACGCCGCATTTAACAGGGTGTATTTTATTGTCCAGATGACAGCCTGTCTTTTTTTCATAGTTCCCAATCCCGTCTCCTTCCCATGATGCGCAATAACTTAAGGAACGTTTTATTATGACATCTTAATGCTTGTGATGACCGGCTGGTCATACTTTGGTATGGTACCGTTATTATCAACGGGATGAGTGTTCTTGCAGATCTTATCAACAACTTCAATGCCTTCGGTCACATAACCGAAGCATGCGTAATTGCCGTCAAGGAACTTGCTGTCCTTATGTACGATGAAAAACTGCGAGCTGGCGCTGTTGGGGTCGGCACTGCGGGCCATGGATATGGCACCGCGGATATGTGATAAGTGATTATCAACTCCGTTGCTTGAAAACTCGCCCTTTATTTCCTTATCCGATCCACCCATTCCGTTGCCGAGCGGATCTCCGCCCTGGATCATAAAGCCTGACATGATGCGATGGAAAGTAAGTCCGTCATAGAATCCCCTTTTTACAAGATCGGTAAAATTAGCGACCGTTTCAGGTGCCTCGGATGCGATGAGTCCCACAGTGATCGTACCGTAATCCTCAATATCTATAACTACGTGATCGGTATATTCATATTTGTCTTTCATTTGTTTCCTCCCGTTGCTTGTTAATGTATATTACGACTTATACTATACTACCATTGTTATGTGCTTTTTACAATCGGAGCGGCTTGTGAAATACAGGCGAAAGTGGTAGCATTTACGAAAGAGTAAGATATTAAGGGAGTGAAGGGAGATCTTATCGTGAAGAAAACAGGAGTACTTATATGTGCGGTATTGATGTTATCCGTACTGGCTGCATGCGGATCAAAGGATTCTGATTCGGACGAACCGGTAAGGATCGTGGCAACACCAAATAAAGACAAGGAAGACAAGGCTGATAAAGCGGAAAGCATAAGCTTCGATGAAGATGACGGGGAAGAACAGGAGGAAAGCGGCCTGTTTGCCGAGCCTGAGGAAAAAGAGGATAAAGAAAAAGACAAGGCTTCGGACGGTGCATACAAGGAAGCATACAGGGCTTTAGTATCGGAATTCTACAACGGGCATAAGGACGAAGAAAGCGAGTACAGCAGCCTGGGATTTGATCTCATATATTTTGATGACGATGATATACCGGAGCTGGTAACGGGATTAAACGGATATTATGTAAACTTATACTCGTTTGACGGAACCAAGGCCTTTCCCATCATTGAGGAATGGGGATACGGTGCCGGCGGCAATGCGGGATATGAATATCTGCCGAAAGAAGGCATGATCTTTAATTCGAACGCCGACTATGCAGGTGCATGGATGTGGTTATCATATATGAAATGGGACCCCGAAAAACGGGAAATGGTGGACCTTAATCCGGACGGATTGTGCATCCGCTATGTTGAGGATGAGGACGGCGACGGGATGCTTTCTGATGCCGAAATGGAAAAATACAGCGAGGATGACGAGAAATACTATTACGGCGACAAACAGATAACGAAAGCGGAATTCGACTCCATGTGCCATGACGGAAATTACGAAGAACTGTACGGATCAAAGTCATATGATGAGATAAACGCCCAGCTTAAGGATTCTTAAAAGGAGAGAACATGCAGAAAGATCAGATCGTCATAACAAATGCGATAGTACATATCCTTGAAACGGACGTCGGTATGCCGGTACTATCCGAATACCTGCTTGAAAGACACGAGGAGCTTAACGATCTTTTAAGGGCACACATCTATAAGGTTGCAACGGGAGACGATCTTAAGACCTGTGTGTTCCGTGACGACGAAGGCTCTGAAATGTATGAGCTGCTTAAAAACTTCAGGGAAGATGATCTTATCGGCTTCAGTAAGGCTGCGGCAACAAGATTATATGACATAATGCGGGCAAACCCGTCCATTCCGTCTGCCGATTTTTGTGTCGTGACCTTTAAGAGTGAAGGGAGGTCATATCTTGCCCTTCTTAAGCTTAATTATAAGGACAGCTTCATACACATGACCCGGAACACGGACGAGGGCAGCAACTATATCGGGATAATCATGCAGAATGCAACCCTGCCCGCATCGGGATCAAAGCTTACCGAAGCTGTGATAATAGACCTTGAAGACCTTACGATAAGGATAGCCGAGAAAAAATACGAGGTTAACGGCGTTAACACAAATTATCTGTCTGAAATCTATCTTAAGTGTTATGCAAAGATGTCACAGAGAACAAGGATGAAGATAGTTGAAAAGGCTCTGGATCAGATAAATAACAAGTACTTCGAAGATGATATAGAAAAGCAGCTTGAAACAAAGGCCGTCATAGAAAACCAGATAAGGGAGGAGGGTGCGATCCTTCCTGCCACCATCGGGGAAAAACTGTATGATGAATACCCGACTGCAAAAGAGGAGTTTAAGCAGAAACTTGAAAAGTACAATATGGCAACGGAAGAGGTCCGCCCGCAGAATGAGGTCACCGTAAGGAAATATCATAAACAGTATATAAGGACCGATACCGGGATAGAGATCAACATCCCTATGGATGAATACAACAATAATGACAGCGTTGAATTCATCACAAATCCGGACGGGACCATATCCATAGTGATCAGGAATATAGGAAGGCTTATGACAAAATAGGTTTCATGGTATAGTAATATAGGTATGGATTTATCAGTGGAGGAACGTTAAATGAAGGTACTTGTAGTAGTTGATATGCAGAATGATTTTATCGACGGAGCGCTCGGTACAAAGGAAGCGGTCGCTATCGTGGATAATGTTGCATTAAAGATCAAAAACCATAACGGACCGGTGATCTATACAAGAGATACTCACGGACCGGATTATCTGAATACGCAGGAAGGGAAAAACCTTCCCGTTGAGCATTGTATAGAAGGAAGCGACGGCTGGAAGATATCTTCCGCACTACCGGCAGATAAGGACTCAACAGTATTCAATAAGCCTGCGTTCGGGTCCAAGGATCTGGGAGTGTATCTTGAAAAACTGAATGAGAAAGAAAAGATAGATGAGATCGAAGTGATAGGTCTGTGCACGGACATCTGCGTAATATCAAATGTCCTGCTTATAAAGGCGTTTCTTCCGGAAGTGCCTGTATCGGTCGATCCTTCATGCTGTGCGGGAGTGACGCCGGAAAGTCATGAAACGGCCCTTGCCGCGATGAAGATGTGTCAGGTGAATATAGGATAGCGTTAAGCTTTACAGTCAAAGGGAGTAACACGATCAGCTACGATTACTACGCTTTTATAAGTTACAAACGGGCCGACTATAAATGGGCCAAATGGATCAGGGAGCGATTACAATCATATCGGCTCCCTAATTCAACATGCAGACGTTACAAGGGGATGCTTGCAAGGCGCTTTAATCCCGTGTTTTTGGATAAAACGAATCTTACTCCCGGAATGCTTGAAGAAGGGCTTAAAACCGAAGTCCAATCCTCGAAGTATCTGATAGTGATATGTTCCCGCGCGGCACGTGAGGATTCCAAATATCTTGACGAA
>JAILJC010000222.1 GCA_024694965.1 Lachnospiraceae bacterium | reverse complement strand
AAGGCCCGCAGCGTGGGCGGCAAGGAATTTACACTTGAAGTCCGTGCCTCGAATACGGCGGCGATATCGTTATATAAGTCGCTTGGGTTTGCGGAAGAGGGGCGGAGGCGTAACTTCTATGAGCATCCTGTAGAAGATGCGATCATAATGTGGAAACGAAATTAAATGAGTGAGCCAGTGTACATGATCGTACGATGGCGAACGGAGTAAATAGGATATATATATGTTAGATGTATGTCTTTTGGGCACGGGCGGCATGATGCCCCTGCCGTACAGATGGCTCACATCTTTGATGATGAGATATAACGGAAGCAGTATTTTGATAGACTGCGGTGAAGGCACGCAGATCGCGATGAAGGAGAAGGGCTGGAGCCCCAATCCCATTGACGTGATCATGTTCACGCATTTTCACGCCGACCATATAAGCGGCCTGCCGGGAATGCTCCTTTCAATGGGAAACGCAGAGCGTACCGAGCCTCTTTTGATGATAGGTCCCCGAGGGCTTTCCAAGGTGGTTAATTCCTTAAGGATCATAGCTCCCGAGCTTCCTTTTGATATTGAGTTTATAGAACTTTCTCAGATCGAGGAAGAGATACAGATGGACGGATACAGGATAAAGGCTTTCCGTGCATACCACAATGTTGTCTGTTACGGATACAGCATCATTATTGACAGGGCCGGCAAGTTTTCGGTCGAGGCTGCAAAGGCGGCCGACATACCTCTTAAGATGTGGAGCAGGCTCCAGGACGGTGAAACGATCGAGGCGGAAGACGGAAGGGTATTTACCCCCGATATGGTACTCGGTCCTCCCCGTAAGGGAATAAAGCTCACATATTGTACCGATTCCCGTCCGTCGGATCTTATCGTAAGCAATGCCGCGGGTTCGGATCTGTTCATATGTGAGGGGATGTACGGTGAGCCCGGTATGGAGGAAAAGGCCAAAGAGCATAAGCATATGACTTTTTATGAGGCTGCTGACATGGCAAAGGAGGCGGGCGTAAAGGAGCTGTGGCTTACGCATTACAGTCCGTCGCTTTCGTATCCCAAAAACTATGAAGCGGCTGTGCGGGAGATATTTCCCGATACCATAGTTGCCAAGGATGGCAGAAGTGTGGAACTTAGCTTTCCGGAGGAGGATTAATGGCGCGTTCCAAAAATGACGGAGTCAAAAGAATAGTGATAATGATCCTGCTGGCGGCTGTTGTTGTCGGCGGCTTTGCGATGATCGCTTTCAGGAACAAGCCGGATAACACTGCGGCTTCAACGCTTACCCCGGTGGATGAGGTGCTGGCGAGGAACCTTGATAACAATTATCCGGCCACACCCAAGGAGGTCCTTAAGTACTACAGCGAGATAACAAGGTGTTTCTACAGCGAGGAGTACAGTGAGGAACAGCTTTCCGAGATGGCAATGAAATCAAGAGAGCTTTTGGATGACGAACTTAAGGCCCAGCAGAATGATACGGATTACCTGAATGACTTAAAGATAGCGATCGATCTGTTTAAGAGTCAGAACCGTAACATTTCAAGTTATTCGGTATCAAGCGCTACGGATATTGACTATTACAGGTATGAAAATGCCGACTGGGCTAAGGCCATGTGCCTGTTTACGGTAAGGGAAGGCACCAGGATGGTGGCAACACAGGAGGAATTCCTGTTAAGAAAGGATGTATCCGGCCATTGGAAGATATTTGGATGGCGGATTTACGATGACGACGAAAAAGATGAATGATGTATATATTCTTGCAATAGAGACCTCATGCGATGAAACGGCTGCAGCCGTTGTCAAAAACGGGCGTGAGGTATTGTCAAATATCATATCTTCCCAGATAGATGTACACACGCTGTACGGGGGAGTGGTCCCCGAAATAGCTTCCCGAAAGCATACTGAACGAATAAATCAGGTTATAGAGCAGGCGCTTAATGAGGCCGGCTTTAAGCTTTCTGATATTGATGCGGTTGCGGTCACCTACGGACCGGGACTGGTAGGGGCATTGCTTGTAGGAGTGGCAGAGGCAAAGGCCAT
>JAILJC010000212.1 GCA_024694965.1 Lachnospiraceae bacterium | reverse complement strand
TGACAAATCCTAAATTTACTTTAGGGTTAGTTCTGAAAAATGTTTTGGAAATGTCATAAGGAATCCACCATCTTCGATGGTCCTCCCTTATGACGAATTTCAGGGATGGTTTATACTATTAGATTTTCAAGGTACTTACTGCCTTTAACAGCGACAGCTTAACAATATTAACATGCCTAAATGCTTAAGTCAAGGGCTTTTTCTTAATTTTTTTACTAAATATCCCGGGTACAATATATATGATTTTTTCCATGGTTTTTCTCTATATTTAGTAGTATAAAAAAGGACGGATAGTATTAATCCGTCCTTAACATTTTATCCTGTCATTGCTTCTATTTTATATAGAAGAAAACGATCTCATTCGCCCTTGTTTTCATCGAACTCATCAATGATGAAACGCTGCCTTCCTTTTACGTCGTCATAAATCCTTGTAATGTATTCTCCAAGCAGTCCCGATACGAAAACGTTAAGGCCTCCGATAAACCAGATAAGCGCCGTAACTCCCGATACCGCTTTTTTAGCGCGGGTACAAAATGCGTTCTGTAAAAACCATATAACGGAAAGGAACACTCCGAATGCTGTCATGAAACCGCCAAGGAAGGTAACATATTCAAGCGGCTTGCTCGAAAAACAGAATATCCCGTGGAAGCCCATCCTGAATTCACCAAAGAAGCGGTTGTATTTACTGTCATCAGCCTCCCTTGCTTCACGGTGAAAGCGGACCGCAGCCTGTTTAAATCCGACATAAGATACCATTCCGCGGAAGAACATGTTTGTTTCGGGCATCTTGCGGATCTCTTCAATAACCCTCCTGTTTATAAGGCGGAAATCGGAAGTATCTACTGGTATTTCAACATCCGACAGGAAATTGATAACCCTGTATGCGGTCATATCGATAAGCTTTCTTAACTTTGTCTCGCCCTGCCTGTCTATACGCTGGGCATATACCACGTCATAACCTTCCTTCCACTTTGCGACAAGCTCGGTGATGACTTCCGGCGGGTCCTGAAGATCCACATCTATGACCACGCAGATATCGCCTGTACAGTTAAGCACTCCTGCCATTGTTGCGGCTGCCTGCCTGAACCTGCGGCTCATGGTAATGAGCTTTATATGCGGATTACGCTTCATTTCTCCTTTTATTACATTATAAGTATCGTCTGTTGACGGATCCAGGCTGAAGATGATCTCATAATCGCAGCCCAAGTCATCTATAACCTTTTCTGTCCTTTCAAGAAAAGGTTTTATTCCGTTTTCTTCATTATATACGGGGACTACCACCGATAATTTGTAATCTTCCATTTCAACCTCCGCTAGGAAAAAGATAACAAACATATAATAGCATTTTAGTTAAGAATCAACAACCCCGGCGTTTTTTATAAAACACTATTATAAATAAAGAAATGATACCGGCTATACTTACGGGAAGGCCGATCACAAAACCGCGGGGCGTATATTTAAGTTCAACACTGTGATCTCCTTTTTCAAGATCGACTGCCAGAAGGCCGTCTATTGCTTTTTTATTCTCGACTTTCTTTCCGTCAACGAATACCTGCCATGTATTATCATAAGGGAACGAAAAAACAAGCATTTTATCTCCGGATGAAGAAGCTTTTCCGGTAAGATGCGAAGATGTTACCTTTGTAAGCTCACATTTGTCTTTTGTTGCACACTCATACCAATCGGCGATGGCAGCTTTGTTTTCATAATAGAATTCAAATCCGTTAAGGGTTATCTCATCTTGCCCGGGATATATAAGTACCTCTACGGACTCTCCCTCAGGATAATAGCCCAGCTCCCTTATGCTCCATCCGTATGATGTAAAATAAGGCTGTTTTAAAAGGCCGTTTACTACTATATCTGCTTCCTGAAGAGCGTCTGCATCATAATACATATAGATGAAATCCGTGCTATTGTTGATAAAGCTTAATCGAATGCAGGCTTCTTTATTATCATCAATAACCGTATATGTATTTCCCTCCCTGTTCAGGTTATCAAGGGTAACCTCCACATCTTCCACCTTAGTATAAATATCGTCTCCTTCATATCCAAAACTTCCCGCCAGTGCATTTTGATAGGAAAATTTGTCATATCCTTCAGGTTTTAGATCAGTGCAGCTTTTCTGCATCGTAAAGCATAACGGAAGCGCATAGGGATTAAGGAATACAAATTTTTCGTTATATCTGTAGAAAGGCTCATACGGCTTTGGTGTTTCGTTGTACTGGGACAGCAGGTATTTCATACCCAACAAACAATCGGCAAATGCAGAGCTTCCTTCGCCGTAAAATGCCCAGTTTCCGTTATCCCTGAAGCCAAGCGTACCCATAAACCTCATGGTCTGCTCAGCTTCACACGAGGAAAAGTGCGACATTCCGTTGTATCCTATGAGCATCGCATCGTTATTGCTGCGCCTGTAAAGCTTCTCAATACGGTAAAACCCACTGTCTTCATTATTAATGTGATCCACGATGGCGGATGTCTCATCAACAAAGTCCCTGTATGCTCCGATGCTTATGCTTTTATCTTCTTCTTTCTCCGGAAAATATGCATTGACCGAAACATATGCATTATAAGATGCATCTACCAAAGCCAGCATCAAAAACATAGGCATTACATATTTTTTAAATGACGTTTTTTTGTATATATATATAAGAAGATATATGAAAGCCACATAAAAACAGGTAATATATATCGGCCGTAATCCTATTTTGCTTCTTAAAATAACAGCAGCGTACAACGAATAAATAACACATATGAATAACGGTATGATCACCTGCTTTGCCTTTATTTCACCGGGTTTCAGGAAACACTTGTAAGCTAAAAATAACACCCAAAAACTAAGAAGAAATGAATTCCTGTATGGAAAGCCTATCGGGTATGAGAACCCGTGCCATGCTACATTAAGGATATCCACATAAAACCCCAGGATCAGAAAAACAAATACCCCTGCAGATATAAACTTCTCCCTTTTTGTTATCGATCCGGCAAGATAGAAGATCATTATGAATATTAGGGCAATGGCACCGGAATAAATAAGCGGCAGGCCGTCATCGGATACGTTTCCGTTAAATACATTTGAATAGAAGCCGGAGAAAAAGTCTATTATATTGAAATTTCCCTTAAGTGATATCGGAATATGCTTCCTGCTGCTCTGTTCCCTTAAAGATATCACGGAGCAAAGGAGGCTGACCGCCGATAACATTGCGGCAAGTATTGAGGTAGATATGAAGATCCATACGGGCTTTAAATGCTTTTTTATATTCTTCACGCTCTTTATGTCGGTATAAAGCGTGAAATACTCATATATAAAGAAGCATACCGAAAAGATGCATATCATATATCCTATATAATAACTGGAAAAAACGGAAAGAGCCTGCGAAATGATATAAAGAATGCTTATCTTTCCGCTTTTTATGATCCTGTATATACCAAGCATTACAAGAGGAAGCATCATCACATTAAAGAAATAATGAACGCAGTTGAAATACCCCATAAGATAGCCCATGAATGCATAAGCTGTTGAAAAAACAAGGGTTGTATACCTGCTGCCGTATACCTCTGTAAGGAAGATATTAAAGCAAAGCCCGATAAGACCGAGCATTACTATCATCATTACAAGTATTCCGCCGGGGAGCATATTGTTGGGTAAAAACAGGAGAAACAGAAGAAACGGGTTATTGCAGTAATAGGCCTCAAGCCCCGCCATATCGCCGCCAAGCGTCTTTGAAAAGCTGTAAAACAGGGTATCGTTCGAAAAGAATATCTTCTTCATGTACCCGAAATAATCCACGAACTGATATCTCATATCTGCCATCAGGATGGATGTATCCCCGAAGGGATAAAAGCCTGACAGAATGCAGATAAATACCATTACGGCAACAGGGATCAAAAATGCCAGTAACGGGCACAATATATTTCTTTTTTTATATAAGAATTCCCGCATAATCCTTAAAGCCCACCTTATGCTTAAGTCTTCTTCCCAATTTTATAAAATATGCATCTTATGTGCAAGCGCAATATTTGACACCTGTACATCCTTAACACTATAATCGAGTTATTAAAGCTTAAGGAATCCAAAAATGAGCCTTATTTCAATTTCTTTCCTTATATTTATAATCATTCTGCTCATTGTTTATTACAGGGTGAAACCGGAATACCAATGGATGGTGCTGCTTCTTGGCAGTATTGTTTTCTATGCCTGGGTCCGCCCCGTTTATATAGTGTTTATAGCAGTATCCATTGTCTCCACCTGGTACCTGATGCTTAAACCCTCAAAGGTCCGGTGGATACTGACTCTTATCATAAACCTCGGTATACTTATCGTTTTCAGGTACAGCATTTATTTCAATATACATTCGCTGATCGTGCCTCTGGGCATTTCCTTTTACACATTTATGACACTGGGATATGCGCATGACTGTATGGGAAAAAAGATCGAACCGGAGAAAAACCTGCTGCATTATGCCCTTTTTATCTCCTACTTTCCCCAGATAACACAGGGCCCCATCGGTACATACGGTAACATGAAGGATCAGCTTTTATCTCCTCACGCTTTTGATCTTAACAATATAAAATCAGGCGGTTACAGGGTAATAAAGGGTCTTTTCAAAAAGCTCGTAATAGCCGGCCGGCTTACCTATTATGTAGATACCGTATTTTCTTCACCCGGAAATTATGCGGGACTTACCTTAATTATCGCAGTGTTTTTCTATGCGATCGAGCTTTATGCCGATTTTTCGGGTTATATGGATATAGTCTGCGGTATTTCCTACATGCTCGGTATAAAGCTTACCGAAAACTTCAAGCGCCCGTATTTTTCAAGGAATATTCAGGAATACTGGAGAAGATGGCATATCTCCCTTAACGAATGGTTCAAAGAGCACCTTATGATGCCGGCCGTAACATCAGGCTGGAACAGAAAAGCTTCCAAGTTCCTCGGAAAGATCTTTCCCAAAGCCAAAAAGGGTAACCTCCGTACGGTATTTCCTCTTATCCTTGTATGGATAATCACCGGTATCTGGCACGGAGCTGAAGATGTATATATCGGCTGGGGTGTTTATTTTGCGATCATCATGCTTTTCTCCGTTTGTTCAATGTCATATATGAAGAAACTCAAAAAAGCGATACACTGGAATGATGATAACGTGTTTATAAAGATATTTACGACAATACGGACTTTCTTAATCGTGCTGCTCGGCGAAGTGATGTTTAGGGCACACAGTCTTTCCGATGCGTTTATGATATATAAGCGTATCTTCACAACAACAAAGATAAACGGCGGTTCAATAATGGCTTCACTTACACCCTTTGGGAACGGAAATCAGGCTGCGGCCTCCGTTATCATACTCACCGTGCTGATGACGGTACTGTTCATTGTTGAACTGTTAAAAGAAAAAAATGAAAACGCCTTTTCCCGGCACAGATACCTGTATGCTACGGGAATGCTCGTTGTAATGGCCCTGTTTGGGGTCGCGGGTCAGTCAAATTTCATGTACCAGGCATTCTGATACCGGGAAAAACCGCATTAACATGCACAAATAAGTTGTTTGTCGGGGTGTTTTATGAAAAAAACTGTGATATCCCTGCTTACGGCACTTATCGTTATAACCGCTGCCGTAGCCTTTAAAAATGTATATTCGTGTGAGATCCCTATCGGAAACAGAGGGATAAGGGCGGCCATAAAGGAAGGTGACCTCGACCTTTTGTTTATAGGTTCTTCCACCTTCAGGAGCAACCTTAACATCCATACTCTGGATGAAGCCGTAAATGACAGAGCCTTCATCATTTCCTATGGAGGAAATCAGTATGCCGCAACCTCCATTCAGTATGATGAGATAAAGAAACGCTCGAAAGCCGGTTACGGACTTATGGTGTTTGAACTTGATCCCCTGATGCTCACAGAGGAAGTAAAGCTTTCCGACTCTAGGGTTATCTGGGATCTGTCGTTTGATGGAAAGAGGGCTTTGTGGGGTAAGCTCAAAAACGAGGGAAATGCAGGCCTTCCGGTGATGTATGAATACTTCGTTACCTCGGGAATGGATGACCTTATAACTTATCCGGTGACCGAACGTTTTTATTCGACCAGGTATTATAAAGGTGCAAAAACCGATGATACAAAGAGTTCCGGAAAGGAATTTTTAGAAAACGAACAGTTTGATATAAGTGATTCCGTTCTTATCGATGCACAGGCTGATGCGGTCCGTGAAGTGATCGAAAAATGCAAAAGGGATTCACAGCCCTTTATATTCCTCGAAAGTCCCCATTATTACAGGCTCGAGGACGATCCGGTATATGTTGAATACCACAAATACTTTGTCGATCTTATGAATGAATATGATGTGGAATGCGTATATGCGCATGATATCGATTTTGACAACCACGAACCCGATTTTTATGAGGATATGAGCCATATGTCCTCTAAGGGACGTACCGTCTATACCGAAAAGCTCGTGGATCTTCTAAGATCAAGGGGCCTGCTTTAGATCCTGTTCCTATTTAAGCCTCTGTATCATATCATAGATGGCCTTTGCGCTGTTGAAGTTAGCAGGGATTATCTCCGTTGCAGGAACTGCAACGTCATACTCCTCATCGATCACGCTTATGATCTGTATTATATCAAAAGAGCTCAATATCTTACCGTCTATAAGATCCTGCGCATTCTCAAAATCAACATCGTCCCTTACATCTTTAAGTAATTCCAGTAATTCTTCCATAATACGTATTCCTCCTAGGAATTAAGTTTCCAGGTCGGGGTAACATCCCTTACCTTTGATATTATACCATCTCTTTTAATAAGGACAACCGGCATGTTCCTGCTTAAGAAAAGATTCAGTCCTTCGGTTATGGTATAAGCACCTGTATTGCAAAATACAAGGACGTCTCCGCTCTCAAGGCGCCTGTCTTTAAAACTTCTTAAAATAACATCGTTGGTCGTGCACAAGGATCCACACAAGGTCTGATTTTCCGCCAATCCAAAGGTGTTATTTAATTCAGTGCTGTCCTTATTCGGAAGTGTTATTATAACAGGTGTTTTCATTCCCATCATTTGTCCGAGGTAATTAAGGTGATTAATCCCTCCGTCAAGGATGCACCAGATATTGTCATGCGATCTTTTAACATCACACACCCCTGTTAGATAGTATCCGCAGCTGCTTGCCAGGAAACGCCCCATTTCAACGGTAAGGGAGCTGAAGCCTGCTGCCGTATAAAGATCATCGGCGAGCTCCTTAAGGGGTTTAAGCGTATCGCTCCTGTCTTCGTCCGTAAAATAAGGAAATGCAAGGCCCGGGCCGTATTCGAACAAACGTAATTCCATGCCGAATTCCTCCCGTAACCCGGAAAAAACATCCTTAAGCATCATAAGTTCTTCCCTCTGGTGCTTAAGCTTTACACGCTGTGTTCCCGCAAAATAGTGGAGACCTTCGATATTTACGTATTTATTGCCTGCATTTTCCTTAAGAATTTGCCGGATATCATCGATCGACATGCCAAACTGGCTTTTTGACGATAACCTAAGAATTATATTTACCTTTTTTTCAAGCTTTTTGGCTACCTTATCGATCAATCCGTAATGCCGTACAGACTCTGCCGTAAGTATACCTACTCCGAATTTTACTGCCTCGGTTATATCTTCCTCTTCCTTATGCACTCCCGAATAGATGATCATTTCCGACTTTACATTGTATGACATGCAGATTGAAAGCTCTCCAGGCGAACATACCTCGAACTTATCCACCACATCCGTAAGCTGCGGGATTAAGAACGGATTTGCCTTTATGGAATAGCAAAGTCCTGTTTTATTTCCGTTTGCATTAAGTATTTCCTTAATCTTAAACGCCCTGCTTCTTAATTCATCCGCATCAAACAGAAACAGAGGGGTTGGATATTCTTTTATTATGTTTTTAAGCGCTTCTTCGATCATTACCCTACATCCTTGAAATATTAGGTCAATACTATTTAAGCCCTTCCAGAGCTTTTCTGTCTATTTTTCCGTTCTTGTTAAGCGGCATTTCCTCTAGCTTTACTGTCTTTGACGGGAGCATGAACGGTGGAAGCTTCTTATGAAGGCTTTCAGCCAGAACATCCTTATCAGTTTCCCCTGTATAAAACAGGATTATCTTCTTACGTTTGTCGTCATATATACTGACAGCCCTTGAAACTCCGTCTACAGACATGGCGGAAACATCGATATCATTAAGCTCTATCCGCTGTCCCATATGCTTTATCTGGAAATCCTTACGGGAGGTATAATACAGAAGGCCGTCTTCTCCGTATTTTCCAAGATCTCCGGTCCTATAGATCTGCTCGATAAACCTTGTATTTAAAGGATTCTGGACAAAAACCTCCGCCGTTTTTTCCGGTTCCTTATAATAACCGAGTGCCAGACAGGAACCCGATACACATATTTCTCCTTCGGTTCCGGGTGATTCTACCTTATTGTCATTTTCATCAAGCAGGAAAACCTTCTCATTCTTAAACGGTATCCCGATCGGGATCACTTCATCCTTTTCATATTCCCGGTTTAATATATGATAAGTGCAGTTGCAAGTTATCTCGGTAGGCCCGTACAAATTGACGTACATGGCATCGGGAATAAATTTCCTCCATTTATTAAGTTGTTTTACAGGCATGAGTTCCCCTGAGAACATAACTCTTTTGACCGTATCCGGCGTTTTGTATTCAAGTCCGTTCATTATCGATACAAAGCACATGGCCGATACTGCCCAGATAAGGGTCGTGACCCTGTTATCCGCAAGATAATCCATTAAAACAGACGGATTTGAGAAATATTCCCTCGGTATAAGCGCTGTCCTTGCTCCCGTATAAAGGCCGCTGTATATGTCCTTAACGGATACGTCAAAGTCAAACGGCGCCTGATTTGCGATTACATCCTCGCTTGTTATGCCAAACACCGAAGTAAACTCACTAATAAACCCGATAACCGATGCATGTCCCACTACAACACCCTTGGGAACTCCCGTGCTGCCGCTTGTAAAATTCACATACAGAGGCATCTTATCAAAAAAACCGCTCCTTCGTTTCAAAAGCGCATCTTCATCAACCCCGGTTTCCCCTGCTTCCTTAAGAAGCTTACCGATGTTAAGGATACGGCTTTCTGTATCAGAGCTTAATTCAAAAGCATTTAAAGCCTCACTGTTTGCATCATCGGTTATTATAAATACCGGATCGAGTACCGATAATATGCTCTCGGCCCGGTTTTTGGTCTGTCTTATATCGATAAAACTATAAAATGAACCAAGGTACATGGAAGCAAACATAACGATAAGCGCATCAACACTCTTTTCCATGTAAAACGCCACCGCAGTCCCCGGCCCGAATGCCTGCCCATCAGCTTTTTTAAGCATACAGGATGCCGTGCGCCTTGCACTTAGCATAAGATCCGAAAAGCTTATTTCCTTATCCGGATCCGAATATGCCGTCTTATCACCGTATTTATCTGCCGCTCTTTCGAGCATATCAAGTATGTTTGTCATAAAACCCCGTATTTACCGTGCTTTACACACCGGATTTATATCAAAAAAGCTTCATCCAAATCATTAAGATTTAAGGATGAAGCCTTCGCGGAGAAAGAGGGATTTGAACCCTCGCGCCGGTTGCCCGACCTACACCCTTAGCAGGGGCGCCTCTTCAGCCTCTTGAGTATTTCTCCGTAACGCTGAACAGTAAGATTATACTAAAGGCTCCAATCTTTGTCAATAAACCGAATTTCAGTCCTTTTTATACTGAAGAGCTGCGGTTTCATAAAGATCATTTCCTTTCGCGTCAATAACGACAATTACCGGAAAATCCTTAACTTTAAGCTTCCTTACGGCCTCGGTCCCAAGATCGTCGTATGCTATTACTTCGGATTCCACAATGCACTTGCTTAAGATTGCTCCCGCACCGCCTACCGCCGCAAAATAGACCGCTTTGTTCCTTATCATTGCATCCTTGACGTTCTGCCTGCGCTTTCCCTTGCCGATCATCCCTTTTAAACCGAGATCCAGCAGGGAAGGAGTGTATTTATCCATCCTTGTGGCGGTTGTGGGACCTGCCGAACCTATTGGCCGCCCTTCCCTTGCCGGGGACGGTCCTAAGTAATAGATTATATTGCCCTCAATATCAAAGGGCAGCTCCTCGTCTCTTTCAAGGGCTTCGTACATTCTTTTATGTGCAGCATCCCTTGCCGTATATATCGTTCCGGTTATATAAACATAATCTCCGCTCTTAAGCTCGTTCACGATATCATCACTAAGCGGCGCATTTATATGTTTTTCCATAGCTTTTTCCTTTTTCTTCTGTTTTTCAATGCCAGTACGGTTTCTGATCCTTATGCGAATAGCCTTCAAGCTTTGCGGCAAATCCCACTATTATCCCGTTATAAAGAGTTACTTCCTTTTCTTTAAGCTTATCGCCTTTACACATTTCTTCATAGGCTCTTTTAAGCTTTTCAAAATCTTCACCAGCCGCATCCTTGTAATTATTTGACATGTTCATCTCAAGGCCCGTTATTATCTCATCAAGTTCCCTGGAAGCCTTACTCTTGAATATATTAAATCCCATGGCAATACCTCAGATGATCCTGACCGCATGGCGGTTTACATGGCAGCAGATATTGACCGCTACCGGAAGTCCGGCTATATGAGTGGCATAGGTTTCGATATTTACCGCAAATGCGGTAGTTGAACCGCCAAGTCCGCCGGGCCCTATACCCAGTTTATTGATCTTTTCAAGCATTTCTGCCTCAAGATCAGCAATATACCCAACATCTGACCGTTTATTAACAGGTCTCGTCAGCGCCTTTTTTGCAAGGATCGCACACTTTTCAAATGTCCCTCCTATACCTACTCCCACTACCATGGGCGGGCAGGCATTGGGGCCAGCCTCCGATACCGCATTCAGGATCGCTTCCTTGACACCTTCGATCCCGTCCGCCGGTTTTAACATATATATCCTGCTCATGTTCTCGCTTCCGAAACCCTTGGGTGCTATTGTAAGCCTGACCTTGTCGCCCGGGACTATTTCGTAATGTATCACTGCGGGAGTATTGTCCTTTGTATTCTCCCTTATTAAAGGATCGGATACTACGGATTTTCGGAGATAACCTTCGGTATAGCCCCGCCTTACCCCTTCGTTTATCGCATCTTCAAGCGATCCTCCGGTAAAATGCACATCCTGTCCTATTTCCGCAAACACGACTGCCATTCCCGTATCCTGACAGATGGGAATCATATCCTCTCCCGCGATATCAAGGTTTTCTTCAAGCTGCTTAAGTATCTGCTTTCCCAGGGGTGATTCTTCACTTTTTTCAGCCCTGTATAAACAGTCCTTCATATCATTTGTAAGAAAATGCGTGGCTTCGATGCACATATCCCTTAAGCTGTTTGTTATCATACTTACATTAAGTTCGCGCATATTGTTATCCCTTTATAATCTATAAGGGGTAAACTTTATAATTTACCCCTTAAATATAATACTATGCATTTACGTGCAGACTATTCGTCATCTTCACCGTTTTCATCAGGATCATCAAAACCGTCCTCATCATCAGGATCATCGGGGATCTCAACCTCGTCATGTACGATCACAACGGGAGAATCAACCGCATCCCTTGCATCTTCATCAACGATATCCTGAATATCATCGTCTTCGGTTTCATTTACTCCGTCAGATACCTTCTCACGAACCTTGGCTATCTTGGCAACCCTTACCTTATCGTCAAGGTTTATGAGCTTAACACCCGATGTGTTCCTTCCGAGGATGGATACGTCCTTCATCGGTATCTGTATTATCGTGCCTTCGGTCGTTATCATCATGATCTCGTGATTCTCGTTAACGCCCTTTACTCCGACAACATAGCCTGTCTTATCCATTATCTTATAGCACTTGATTCCCTTACCGCCGCGGTGCTGTACGGTGAACTCATCTATCCTTGTACGCTTGCCGTAACCCTTTTCGGATGCTATCAAAAGTGTTTCACCCTGGTGGTCAAGCTGCATACCAACGATCTCGTCACCGTCAACAAGGTTCATACCCCTTACGCCCATCGATGACCTTCCGGTACACCTTACGTCGGTTTCCTTAAACCTTATGCATATACCGTTTTTGGTTACTAAGAAGATATGGGTATTTGCATCTGTCGACTTAACCTCGATAAGCTCGTCATCGTCCTTTAAGTTTATCGCAATAAGACCGTTTTTACGGATATTTACATATTCCATTATGTTGGTCTTCTTGACTATACCCTTCTTTGTGACCATGAACAGGTTGCGGTTCTCATCATATTCCTTTATAGGAATGATCGCGCTTATCTTTTCACCGGGCATAAGCTGCAAAAGGTTTATTATCGCGACACCCCTTGAAGTCCTGCCGGCTTCGGGGATCTCGTAAGCCTTAAGCCTGTAAACGCGGCCCTTATCCGTGAAGAACATGATGTAATCGTGGCTCATCGTCATGAGAAGATCCTCGATATAATCATCTTCTATAGTGGACATGCCCTTTATACCCTTGCCTCCGCGGTGCTGGGACTTGAAATTGTCAACGGTCATCCTCTTTATATATCCTAAGGAAGTCATTGCAATTACCGTATTTTCCTTGGGTACAAGGTCTTCCATGGTGATATCGTATTCGTCGAATCCGATCTTGCTGCGCCTCTCATCGTTGTATTTATCGGAAATAACAAGTATCTCCCTCCTGATAACACCGAGCAGGAGCTTTTCATCCGCAAGTATTGCCTTGTATTCCGCTATCTTCTTCTGAAGTTCCGCATATTCCTCTTCAAGCTTCTCCCTTTCCAGTCCTGTCAGTGCACGCAGCCTCATGTCTACAATAGCCTGTGCCTGTGCATCCGAAAGAGCAAACCTTTCGATGAGCTGTGCCTTTGCATCGGCAACTGTTTTGCTTCCCCTGATTATCTTTATGACTTCATCGATATTATCAAGGGCTATGAGCAGTCCTTCCAGTATATGCGCCCTTTCTTCGGCCTTGTTTAAGTCGAATTTCGTACGCCTGGTAACCACTTCCTCCTGATGCTTTAAGTACTGGGCAAGGATCTGTATAAGATTCATTACCTTCGGTTCGTTGTTTACAAGAGCAAGCATGATAACACCGAAGGTATCCTGAAGCTGGGTGTGCTTATAAAGCTGGTTAAGGATGATGTTTGCATTAACATCCCTTCTTAATTCAACAACGACACGCATACCTTCGCGGTCCGATTCATCCCTTAGATCTGTGATGCCGTCGATCTTCTTATCCTTTACAAGTTCGGCTATCTTTTCTATCAGCTTGGCTTTATTAACAAGGTAAGGAAGCTCGGTGATTATGATCCTGCTCTTTCCGTTAGGCATCGTTTCGATATCCGTAACACCGCGGACCCTTATCTTACCCCTTCCTGTCCGGTAGGCTTCTTCAACTCCGCGAGTTCCTAAAATAACACCCCCGGTTGGAAAATCGGGACCCTTAACTATAGGTAAAAGCTCGTCTATATCAGTATCCCTGTCTTCTTCGATCCTGTTATCTATCATTTTAACAACAGCTGCTATTATTTCCCCGAGGTTGTGCGGGGGAATATTTGTAGCCATACCTACGGCAATACCTGTGGTACCGTTTACCAAAAGATTCGGGAAGCGGCTCGGAAGTACGGTGGGTTCTTTTTCCGTTTCGTCAAAGTTGGGGATAAAGTCAACCGTATCCTTATTAATGTCTGCAAGCATCTCCATTGAAATCTTGGAAAGCCTTGCCTCGGTGTATCGCATCGCAGCGGCACCGTCGCCGTCAACCGAACCGAAGTTACCGTGTCCGTCGATAAGAGTACACCTCATTGACCAGTCCTGAGCCATGTTTACCAAAGCTCCGTAAATGGAACTGTCGCCGTGAGGATGGTATTTACCCATTGTATCGCCGACTATACGTGCACATTTCCTGTGCGGTTTGTCGGGATAATTGCCAAGCTCGGACATTGCGTAGAGTATACGGCGCTGAACCGGCTTCATTCCGTCCCTTACGTCCGGAAGTGCCCTTGCGGCGATAACGCTCATCGCGTAATCGATATAAGAGCCTTCCATTGTTTTCTTAAGATCGACCTCGTGGATCTTGTCGAATATTTTTTCTTCCATTATTACACCCCTAAATATCCAGATTCTTAACGAACTTTGCGTTTTCTTCTATGAATTCACGCCTGGGCTCAACTTTGTCGCCCATAAGTGTTGTAAATGTAAGGTCAAGTTCCGAAACCGATTCTTCATCCATGTTTACCCTAAGCAGCGTACGGCTTTGCGGATCCATGGTAGTTTCCCATAGCTGTTCGGCATCCATTTCACCCAGACCTTTATAGCGCTGTATCTTATTATTGCTGTCCCTTCCGACTTCCTGTATGAGCTTGCTTAATTCATCGTCGCTGTAGCAGTACCAGGTTTTCTTATTCTTTTCAAGCTTGTAAAGCGGCGGCTGTGCGAGGTATACATGGCCTTCCTTTATAAGATCCGGCATGAACCTGTAAATGAATGTAAGCATCAGAGTCGCAATATGAGCGCCGTCAACGTCGGCATCGGTCATGATTATTATCTTGTCATACCTTAACTTGCTGATATCGAAATCATCGTGGATACCCGTACCGAATGCGGTTATCATTGCCTTTATCTCGGCATTTCCGTATATCTTGTCAAGCCTTGCCTTCTCTACGTTAAGTATCTTACCCCTTAAAGGAAGTATTGCCTGGGTTGCACGGCTCCTTGCGGTTTTTGCCGAACCGCCGGCGGAATCTCCCTCGACTATGAATATCTCACAGTTCTTGGGATCCTTATCGGAACAGTCGGCAAGCTTGCCGGGCAGTGCCATTCCTTCAAGTGCCGTTTTCCTTCTTGTAAGATCACGTGCTTTCCTGGCGGCTTCCCTTGCACGCTGAGCAAGGATCGATTTCTCACAGATAACCTTTGCAACAGTGGGATTCTGCTCAAGGTAATAGGTGAGCTGTTCGCTTACAATGCTGTCAACCGCGCCCCTTGCCTCGGAATTACCCAACTTTTGTTTAGTTTGTCCTTCGAACTGCGGTTCCTCTATTTTGATTGATACGATAGCCGTAAGGCCCTCCCTTATATCATCACCGGAAAGATTGGGTTCCGATTCCTTAAGGAGCTTGGCATTCCTGGCATAATCGTTAAATGTCTTGGTGATCGCATTCCTGTAACCTGTAAGATGTGTACCGCCTTCGGGAGTGGTGATGTTATTTACAAAACTGAACACACTCTCGTTATAGGAATCGTTATGCTGCATCGCTACTTCAACATAAACGTTGTCGCGCTTTCCTTCAAAATAAAGCACGTCTTCATATAATGCGGTTTTGCTCTTATTAAGGTAAGTAACGAATTCCTTGATACCGCCTTCATAATGGAACTGCTTTTCAACAGGCTCCTCGGGACGCTCATCCCTTAAAACGATCTTTAAGTTTTTGGTAAGGAAAGCCATTTCCCTTAAACGCTGTTTAAGTGTATCAAAATCAAAAACCGTTTCTTCGAATATGGTATCGTCAGGCATAAACACTACCTTTGTACCGGTTTTTTCGGGTTCGCATTTATCAACTACCTTAAGGGGATACATTACCTTTCCCCTCTCGTAACGCTGCTTATATACCTGGCCTTCATTATAGATATAAACCTCAAGCCAGTTTGACAATGCGTTAACTACCGAAGCACCTACACCGTGAAGACCGCCGGATACTTTATATCCGCCGCCTCCGAACTTACCGCCGGCATGGAGTACGGTAAATACAACCTCAACGGCGGGAATTCCTGCCTTTGAGTTGATTCCTACGGGAATACCGCGGCCGTTATCCACTACGGTAATCGAATTGTCTTTATTGATCGTTACCGTAATCGTGTCACAGAAACCGGCAAGCGCCTCATCCACGGAGTTATCCACTATCTCGTATACAAGATGATGGAGTCCCCTTAAGGATGTGCTTCCGATATACATTCCGGGACGCTTTCTTACAGCCTCAAGGCCTTCCAGTATCTGTATTTGGTCGGCGCCGTATTCGTTGTTCTTTTCTTCTCCCATAATTATCAGTTCTCCCTTTTTACAGTTCCTTCACTTATATTGAAAATCTTATTTATTTCTATCCTGCTGTTGATAAATTCATCTAGACCGGTACAGGTGACTATAGTCTGTATATCCTTTATGCTGTTCAAAAGATAATTCTGCCGGTTTGAATCAAGTTCGGACAATACATCATCTAGAAGTAATATCGGGGTGCTCCCGGTTAAACGCTCAACCAGTTTTATTTCGGCAAGCTTAAGAGATAATGCCGCAGTCCTCTGCTGTCCCTGTGATCCGTATTTTTTGGTATCTACATTATTTATATTGAATATGAAGTCATCCCTGTGAGGTCCGACTGAAGTAAGCTTGTACCTTATATCCTTTTCCCTGTGGCGCTTAAGCTTTTCCTCATAGCCTTCAATATCGATATTCGGTTCATATACTATATTTATATCTTCCCGGCCGCCGGAAATATTTTTGTGTATTCCGGCTATTATACTGTTAAGCTGGTCTACAAATATCTTTCTTCTTTCTATTATCTTGCTTCCTATATTTACAAGCTGGTTATCCCAGACATCAAGTGTATCCCTTAACTCCGGGTGGATAAGTATATCCTTTAATAGGTTATTTCTCTGGTTTACTATCTTATTGTAATTGGTAAGGTTATAAAGATATACCTTATCAAGCTGGCACAGCTCGGCATCGACAAACCTTCTTCTGTCGGACGGGCCGTTCTTTATTATAGAAAGATCCTCGGGAGAAAAAATGATGATATTTGCGAGTCCCAAAAGTTCGGCAGCCTTTTTAAGCTTAACTCCGTTTATCGCTATACCTTTTGATTTATCCTTCCTTAAGTGGATATCTATCTGATAATCGACATTATTTTTATCAAATAATGCACGTATGTGTGATTCTTCACTTTCAAACCTTATTATTTCCTTATCTTTATTCCCCCTATGGGATCTTGTCGTGCCGCAAAGATAAATAGCTTCGAGGATGTTTGTCTTACCCTGGGCATTATCTCCGTAAAGGATATTTATTCCCCTGTCAAACTTTATGACAACGCTTTCATAGTTTCTGTAATCACTTAATTCAAGAGATTTGATTATCATGCTATATTACCTTTACGGTTTCTCCGTTAAAATCCACGGTATCTCCGAGAAATACCTTTTTACCCCTTTGTATCTCGGTAGTTCCGTTCAGCTTTACATTTCCGTTTACTATTTCAACCTTTGCTTCAAGTCCTGATCCTACCAAACCGGCAAGCTTAAGCAGCTGACCCAATTTTATATATTCATCCCTTATATTTATCTCTATCATAATATATGTTATTTATTTTATATTTTTGTGTTATTTTAATATGTTATTTTATAGTGTTATTTAATTTAATCCGTTTATTATCTGGTATTTACGGGTAATACCAGATAGATGTAATTTTCTTTTTCATCCCTTATGAAGCAGGGTGCTTTTGCATTTACTATGTAAAAATCAACCTTTTCTTCATCTATTGCCTTTAAGGCATCAACTATGAATTTGGGATTAAATCCCATCTTTACATCCTTGCCTGATTTATTGATATCTATATCTTCATCGAAATTTCCTATAGTAGAGGATATGCTCACCGCAATATTTGCATCCGTAACGTCTATTGAAAGAGGTTTTTTGTCTCCTTCCTTAACAAAGAGCATGGCCCTGTCTATACAATCTATAAATTCTTTCTTATTTATGTTGAATTTTGTTTCATAATCACTGGTAAGCATCTGATCTATATTAAAATACTTGCCTTCAAGCAGCCTTGATACCACAACTGTCTCATCGAATTCAAATATTATATGATTCTTTGTAAAATAGATGCTTACATCCTTATCTGAATCTCCGGGTAATATCTTGCTTACTTCATTAAGTACCTTTCCCGGAACGATGACTCTTTTATCATCATATTCATTCCTTAATTCGATATTTCGTATTGAAAGCCTGTGTCCGTCAAGTGCAGCAACTCTTAACCTGTTACCTTTTATTTCAAAGAGTTCACCTGTCATCATCTTATTAGGCTCTGTTTCGGGAGCTGTTGAAAATATAGTCTGCCTTACTACTTCTTTTAATGTATATTGTGAAATAATAAGCGGATTATCTTTTTCCAGTTCGGGAAGATATGAGAATTCATCCGATGATTTACCGGAAATATTAAACCTTGACTTCTCACACGTGATAAATGCCATATTATTTGCATCTGTTTCTATCCTTATATCATTATCCGGAAGCTTCCTTACCATATCCTGAAGCATCCTGGCATCAATACATATGTCTCCTTCTTCGGTTATATTTCCCTCTATATAGGTTTCTATACCCAGTTCGGTATCGTTAGCCGTAAGCTTTATCCTGCCGTTAACAGCTTCAATAAGTATACATTCAAGGATAGTCATGGTAGTTTTGCTCGGAACTGCCTTATAAACTATCTGTACACCGTTTAACAGGTTATTTTTTGAACAGCTTATCTTCATTTTTGATCCCTTTCTTAATATATAGATAAATAATAAATATCTTAATAATATATAATAATGGCTGTTTAAATGTTTAATAGTTCTAAATACCGCATGTTTATTATAAAAACCGGAATAATAAATATGTTTAAAAATATATAATTTATGAGGAATGATGTTTATAAGTATTTCTTATAAATTTCTATATTAACCGCTGTTAACAATATTATAAGTATATTTATAAACAATCATTAAAGGTTAAGCTTCTTTATTATAATGTCTACTTTGTTTTTAAGATCTGAATCATTTTCAAGATCGGCTTCAAGTTTTGTTACTCCATGAAGTACGGTTGAATGATCCTTTCCTAAAAATTCACCTATTTTTGTTGAAGAACAATCGGTGTATTTGTTGCAAAGGTACATTACTATCTGCCTGGGCCTTACTATCTCCTCATTTCTCTTTTTTGACTTTATTTCTTCAGGCTTTATATTCAAATGTTCACATACCACATCCATGATATGTTGTGGGGTAATCTTATTTGGAGTATTTGGAGAAATAATGTCTTTAAGGGCATCCTTGGCTTTTTCAACAGTAATTTCCCTTTTATCTCCCAGTATGTAATAAGCATTAAGCTTATTTAAGGATCCTTCAAGTTCCCTTATGTTTGAATTTACATTCCGGGCAACATATTCTATTACTTCATCACTTATATTGTATCCGCCCAGATCCTTTTTCTTTTTAAGTATTGCAACCCTTGTTTCATAATCAGGTGACTGGATATCAATTGTAAGACCCCAGCCAAACCTTGATTTAAGCCTTTCTTCAAGGATATACATATCCTTCGGAGGTTTATCGGATGATATTACTATTTGTTTTTTCTCCTGATATAGCTTTTCAAATGTGTTGAAAAATTCAAGCTGGGTGCTTTCCTTACCTATTATAAACTGTATATCATCTATAAGAAGTACATCTATATTCCTGTATTTTTCCCTGAATTTGTTAATTGCTGCGGGAGAATTCTTTCCTATCCTTATTGCTTCTATAAGCTCATTTGTAAACTGTTCGCTTGGAACATACATTACCTTAGCCGACGGATCGTTACTTATTATAAAGTTACCTATGGCATGCATTAAGTGAGTTTTTCCAAGACCTACTCCTCCGTAAAGGAATAAAGGATTATAAACCTCACCCGGTGTTTCGGCTACAGCCAATGCTGCGGAATGAGCCAGGCTGTTATTATTACCTACCACAAAAGTATCAAAGTTGTACTTTGGTTCAAGCTTTGAATTTTCATATAAAAGATTGTTTGATGAGGCAGATGAGGATATATTGGAATTGTTATAGATATCCTTTTCAAGAACAAACTTGATATCACATTCCTTTTTAAGGGCCTCGGATATACTTACTTTAATAGGAAGATAATACTTATTACTGATATAGTTGATAGACTGAGCTTTATCGGAAGGTATAAGTATGGTTATTGTATCATCCTTGACTTCGTAAATATCAAGGGGTTGTATCCACGTTTTGAATGAAATATCGGAAAGAGAGTATTCCTTTTGAATAGACGACTTAATCTCTTCCCATTTATTCATTAATTTTTCCATCGGGGTGTACCTCATGCGGTACCCCTAAAACTGATTAAGGGCCGCTTACGTTAATTACAATCTATTATATATTAAACCAATTATGAAAAATTAGCAAATAAATATGTATTTTTAAGATATTGGCTGTGGATAACATTATCAACAGTTTTTTTGGCTTAAAAACTGAAAAACAGGTAGTTATCAACAACCCTGTTGATAACTATTAACAATATGTGGAAAAGTATTATGTAAATTTGATAGTTTATCGCTTGACTGGATATTTCGTTTCTAATATAATTGTAACGATGTTTTCCAATAGCATATTTCATTATTTTACATAGAAGGAGGTGGCCTGATCATGAAAATGACATTTCAACCTAAGAAAAGGCAGAGAGCCAAGGTTCATGGTTTCAGAAGTAGAATGAGTACTCCGGGCGGAAGAAAAGTTTTAGCTTCCAGAAGATTAAAAGGAAGAAAAAGATTATCAGCATAGACCGCAGAAATGTGGTCTATTTCTCTTTTTGATGTTTTAACGGTAGTGTTGAATGATTTTTACAGATTCCTTAAAGAAAAATACAGATTTTAAAAACGTATATTCAAAAGGAAAGTCGAAAGCTAACAGATATTTTGTAGTTTATGTATTGGAAAACGGTAAAGAATACAACAGGATCGGTGTATCGGTCAGTAAAAAGACCGGAAACAGTGTTGAGCGGCATAGGATAAAAAGATTGATCAAGGAAAGCTACAGACTGCACGAAAAAATGTTCAATAGTGGTTTGGACATTGTAGTCATAGCCCGCAGTGGTGCGGCTGATTTAAGTTTCAAATATGTAGAATCGGCATTGCTGCATCTTTTAAAGCTTCATAAGGTTTATAATGAAGGTTTTTGATCTTTAATAATAAGATCATTTTGCATAGATATGAAGAAATTGCTAATATATTTGATCAGGTTTTATCAAAAATATATTTCATGTCTTAAGAGGACTAAATGTCCTTATATTCCTTCATGTTCCCAATACGGTTTGGAAGCAATAGAAAAATACGGAGCCTTAAAAGGAAGTCTGCTCGCTGTTTGGAGAATATTAAGATGTAATCCCTTTTCAAAAGGCGGATATGATCCTGTTCCTTAAAACCAGGTAAGGAGGAAGCATAATTGTACAGTGTGATTCTTACACAATACGGCGGTGCCATATTGGGTCCGATCGCAAAGATCCTGGGTTATCTGATGAATGGTATATTCATCGCCCTTGATAAGATCGGTATTCCGAATGTGGGACTTGCTATCATCCTGTTCACCATCGTTATCTATCTTATACTGATGCCTCTTACGATTAAGCAGCAGAAGTTTTCCAAGCTTTCCGCAAAGATGAATCCCGAGATTCAGGCTATACAGGAAAAGTATAAAGGAAAAAAAGATAATGAATCGATGATGCGGATGAATGAGGAAACAAAGGCGGTATATGCCAAGTACGGAACTTCTCCGACAGGAAGCTGCGTACAGCTTATCATTCAGATGCCCATTTTATTTGCACTTTACAGGGTTATCGATAATATCCCTGCTTATGTTACAAAAGTAAAAGACGGATTTATCCCTTTTGTGGACAAATTTATCGAAGTCAGCGGAAGTAAGGAATTTATCCAGAATAAGGAAAACTTTGCTGCCGTTACAAGGTTTTCAAAACAGTTTGCAAATGATCTTTTTATTAACGGCGATAAGGAATACATAAGAAATACCTTTATTGATGTACTTAACAAAGCTACAACTTCAGAGTGGCAGAATATTTTTGCAAGCGGTAATTTTCCGGAATTAAAGGATCTTATTACAAATGCTTCGCACACGGGAGCTTTGGATATTTTTGAAAAGTACAACAACTTTTTGGGACTTAATATTGCAAATTCACCTTCCTATTATTTTAAGGAAGGAATATCAGGGCACCATTTCGGACTTATAATAGGCGCTTTGCTTATTCCGGGTTTGTCTGCCCTTACACAGTGGCTTAATACAAAGCTCATGCCCCAGACTGAAACAAACAAGGGCGGCAACAGCCAGCAGGATACAATGGCTGCTTCAATGAAATCAATGAATATCATGATGCCGATAATGTCCATGTTCTTCTGTTTCAGCCTTCCCGTAGGTATGGGTATCTACTGGATAGCCGGTGCGGTTGTAAGGAGTATACAGCAGGTTGCCATCAATAAGCATCTCGATTCATTGGATATGGACGAGATAATTGAGAAAAATGCCGACAAGGCAAAGGCGAAGACTGAAAAGATGAAGCAGATGAGGGAAGCTTCAGGTCTTGTAAGCAATGCGAAGTTAAGCACCAAGGCAATAGTAAACAATGATGATATTGACAAGAATGAAGCCCCTGTTAAAGAAGAATCAACTGCTAATAATGTAAGTGCTAAGCCGGGAAGTTTGGCTGCAAGGGCAAACCTTGTTAAGAATTTTAACGAGAATAAATAACCAGGAGGACGATTGTAATGGAATATGAAGAGTTTACGGGCAAAACAGTTGAAGATGCCATAACCGAAGCATGTCAGAAATTTACGGTAACAAGCGACAGGCTTGATTATGAAGTGATCGAAAAAGGATCTTCGGGATTTTTGGGAATAGGAACAAAGGCTGCTGTTATAAAGGCCAGGGCTTTAGGTGAGAACGAAGAAAAGCCGGTAAGGGAAGAAAAGGCTGAAGTACAGGAAAAGGAAGTTAAGAAGGAAGAATCCGAAAAAGCAAAGACCGTTAAAGAAAATAAGGCAAAAAGCGGTGAAATAGTACTGAATAACGATCCCAAGGAATTCCTTGATAAAGTATTCAATGCAATGGGCCTTAAGGTTGATGTTAAGGTTGAGCTTATAAATAATGACATGAACATAGAGTTATTGGGTGATGAGATGGGTGTCCTTATAGGAAAGAGGGGCCAGACACTTGATTCTCTTCAGTATCTTACGAGCCTTGTTGTAAATAAGGGAAGCAATGAGTATATAAGGGTTAAGGTTGATACCGAGAATTACCGCAAGAGAAGGAAGGATACGCTCGAAAACCTTGCAAAGAACCTTGCATATAAGGTTAAGAGGACAAAGAGGCCGGTAAGCTTAGAGCCCATGAATCCCTATGAGAGAAGGGTGATACATTCGGCACTCCAGAATGATAAGTATGTTAGCACACACAGTGAAGGCGATGAGCCTTTCAGGAGAGTTGTTATAACATTAAACAAATAAGATCATAGAAAAAGGCTCAAGGTGCTGGCGCATTTTGAGCCTTTTTTAGTCTTTCACTTGAGGTGTTATATGTACATTTCCGATACAATAGCCGCAATTTCAACAGGAATGAACAATTCCGGGATAGGTATAATACGTATATGCGGGGAGGATGCCTTTAAGATCGCATCCCGTGTTTTTTGTATGCCTTCCGGAAAAGTTCCGGATCCGTTTGATTCTCACAGGGTTTATTACGGATTTATAAAAGACGGTGAAGAAACGATAGATGAAGTGCTGCTTATAGCTCTTAAAGCACCGAAGAGTTATACAAGGGAAGATACTGTTGAGATAAACTGTCATGGCGGAAACCTTGTGATGAGAAGGGTTTTAATAACAGTATTAAATAACGGGGCGAGACTTGCAGAACCCGGTGAATTCACTAAAAGAGCTTTTTTAAACGGAAGGATCGATCTTTCCAAAGCAGAATCTGTAACAGATGTTATTAATTCTGAAAATGAATATGCTTTAAGTAATTCGATAAAACAACTGACAGGAAAGCTGACTGAGAAGATAGTATCATTAAGAGATAAGATTAAATATGAGATAGCTTATATAGAATCGGCGCTGGACGATCCGGAGCATTATGATCTTGACGGATATTATGACAGTCTTTTGGGAACTGTCGATGAAATATATGATGAGCTTATTAAGCTTAAAAAGTCGTTTAAGGAAGGAAGGATAATTTCCGAGGGAATAAATACGGTTATAATAGGCAGGCCCAATGTAGGAAAGTCATCCCTGCTTAATATACTGACCGGGGAAGATACCGCGATAGTGACGGATATTGCCGGAACGACAAGAGATACGCTTAAACAGAACATAACGATAAACGGACTGTCGCTTAAGGTAACTGACACGGCAGGAATACGTGATACAGATGATGTGATAGAAAAGATCGGTGTGGATAAGGCGATGGAATCTGCAAAGGATGCGGATCTTATAATAATGATGCTTGATTCATCCGAAGAGATAAGTAATGATGATATAAAGATCTTTGATTTCATAAAAGACAAGCAGGCACTGATCCTTTTAAATAAAAGCGACCTGGATCAGAAAACAACTGAAGCTGATGTAAGAAAACTAACTCAGCAATGTATAATGTCTATTTCTGCGAAGGATGAAACGGGCATTGATGAATTCAAGGATAAGATCAAAGAGATGTTTATAAAAGGATCGCTCGAATATAACGATGAAGTGATCATTACAAATGAAAGACATTTATTCCTTATTGATAATGCGATCAAGAGTCTTGATGAAGTTAAAAAAGTGATCGGGGATATGATGCCGGAGGATTTTGTTTCGATAGATCTTAAAAATGCATATGAATATCTGGGAGCCGTGATCGGTGAACAGATAGGTGATGATATAGTTGATGAGATATTTTCAAAGTTCTGTATGGGTAAATGATCAATGCAGAAAAGGCGGGCTGCTTTGATTATTTAATAACACACATTATCCAAATGTGTTATTCAAATATGTTATTTTAAATTTATTTTTGCCTGTTTTTTCAAGTTTTTAGCCGCACGAAGATGTTATTAAATTTTTGATGTCCGGGAAGTAAAAATGTTTGAAGAGTATTATGATGTTGTTGTAGTCGGAGCAGGTCATGCGGGTTGTGAAGCAGCCCTTGCATGTGCGCGGCTCAACCTTGAAACAATTGTATTTACGGTAAGCGTTAACAGTATTGCACTTATGCCCTGCAATCCCAATGTGGGAGGAAGTTCAAAAGGACATCTCGTAAGGGAAGTTGATGCCCTTGGCGGTGAAATGGGTAAAAATATCGATAAGACTTTTATCCAGTCAAAGATGCTTAATAAGAGTAAGGGTCCGGCGGTACATTCATTGCGTGCGCAGGCGGATAAAGCCGAGTACTCAAGATCGATGAGGCAGGTACTTGAGAATCAGGAGCACCTTACGATAAAACAGGCCGAGGTATCAGAATTGATACTAAAGGATAACATGGTCGAAGGCGTAAAGATATGTACCGGCGGTGTTTATCATGCCAAGGCGGTTGTACTTTGTACCGGAACATATTTAAGGGCAAGGTGTTTGTGCGGTGAAGCTATAACAAATACCGGACCAAACGGATTGCAGGCTGCCAACCATCTGACGCAGTCGCTTGAAAAAGCGGGGATAGAACTTGTCCGTTTTAAAACGGGAACACCGGCGAGGATGGACGGACGTACAGTTGATTATTCAAAAATGATCGAGCAGCTCGGCGATGAAAGGATAGTCCCGTTTTCGTTTTCAACGAATCCTGACAGCATACAAAAAGAACAGGTAAAATGCTACCTTACTTATACCAATGAAAAAACACACGAGATAATAAGGAACAACCTTGACAGGTCTCCCTTATATGCAGGTGTTATCGAAGGTACCGGGCCGAGATACTGTCCGTCAATTGAGGATAAGGTAGTAAGGTTTGCCGATAAGGATAAGCATCAGATATTCGTGGAACCGGAGGGACTGTCAACAAATGAGGTTTATATAGGAGGCATGTCATCTTCTCTTCCGGAAGATGTTCAGCTTAAGATGTACAGGACTGTTCCGGGACTTGAAAACTGTAAGATAGTAAGGAATGCCTATGCAATTGAATACGACTGCATAAATCCTGTACAACTCTATCCTACTCTTGAGTTTAAAAAAATAAAGAATCTGTTTGCGGGCGGGCAGTTTAACGGAAGCTCAGGTTATGAGGAAGCAGCTGCCCAGGGAATAATCGCAGGTATCAATGCTGCGATGTCGGTGCTCGGAAAAGAGAAAATAACTCTGGATCGTTCGCAGGCATATATAGGTGTGTTGATCGATGATCTTGTAACCAAGGAAAATCATGAACCTTATAGGATGATGACTTCGCGTGCTGAGTACCGTCTTTTATTAAGACAGGATAATGCCGACTTAAGGCTTAGGGAAACAGGATATAAGGTCGGTCTTGTTTCAAAAGAAGAATACGAAAAAACGGTCAGGAAGCAGGAACTTATCGATGAAGAAATTGACCGTCTTAAGAATACATATGTAGGGTCCTCGAAAAGAGTTTCAGATTTTCTTAATTCAATGGGAAGTACGGAACTTAAATCGGGAAGTTCATTGTTTGAACTTATAAGCAGGCCGGAGCTTGATTATTATATGATAGCGCCGATCGATGATAACAGGACTGAACTTGATGATGATGTAAAGGAACAGGTTAATATAAATATAAAGTATGCGGGATATATAGAAAAACAGATAAAGCAGGTTGAAGGATTTAAGAAGCTTGAAAAGAAGAAGATCCCGGAAGACTTCGATTATGAAAAAGTCAGCGGATTAAGGAATGAAGCAAGGCAGAAGCTCATTGCCTACAATCCTGTTTCGATCGGCCAGGCATCGAGGATATCCGGAGTAAGTCCTGCCGATATATCGGTACTGCTGGTTTATCTTAAGGGAAGACAGGACATTGATGAATGACGGTTACGACCTGTTAAGGGACTCACTTAATGAACTAAAAATAGAATATGATGAAAAGCAGATAGAAATGTTTAAGGCATATTATGATCTTCTTATCGATTGGAATTTGCGGATGAACCTTACGGCGATAACCGAGCTTGATGAAGTAATCATCAAACATTTTGTTGACAGTGTACTTATATGTAAGTTCATTGATGCAGATAAAGATGTATCGATTATCGATGTCGGGACCGGAGCGGGTTTTCCCGGTATTCCTTTAAAGATCTTAAATCCGGATTGCAGGATGGTATTGCTGGATTCACTTAACAAAAGAGTCAGGTTTCTTGAGGAAACCGTTTCGGTTTTGGGACTTGAAAATGTAATATGTCTGCACGGGCGTGCCGAAGATGTTGCACGTGAAACGAAATTCAGGGAAAATTTTGATTATTCTGTTTCAAGGGCGGTTGCTAACCTAAGTACATTAAGTGAGTATTGTATTCCGTTTTTAAAACCCGGCGGCAGCTTCATATCTTATAAATCCGACAAATCGGAAGAAGAGATAAATGAATCGAAAGCGGCGATAAAGCTTTTAAATTCAAAGATCGTTTCTGTTAAGGAAGAGATCCTGCCTCACAGCGATATAGTAAGGAAGTTTGTGATCGTAAAAAGCATGGGTAGGGTAGATAAAAAATATCCGAGAAAAGCGGGTGTCCCTATAAAGAATCCGCTTGGGAGAAAGGTGGTATTATCTTGAAAAAAGACAGCAGGCCGGAAGCCGAATCGGTTTTAAAAGAACTGTTCGATGACTTTTTGAAAAAGCGGAATGAGTATAAGATCGAGATCGATAATTACGAAACCGAAAAGGAAATAATCAGAAGGAAGATCGAATACAGCGAAAAAACAGAGGATGAATCAAAGCTGTTTTCTCCAAGGGAAATAGATAAACGGAAGGTTGATTCACTTGAGGATCTTGAGATAAAACAGGAAGAGCTTGAGATAATGATCGAGGAGTACCGGGAGAAGTATACCTATTATAATGATTATTGTAATAAACTCAGGCCTCTGGTTATAAAAGAAAATGAAAGCGACGATCCTGCAGTAAGGGCTGTTGAAGAATCGGAAAAGTTTGTAAATGAACATATGAATGAGGATGTAGTTTACAACCTTAGTCTTAATTATGACTATGATGAAATAAGGGAAAAGCTGTCAGGTATATCCCATAAACTGGACATGTGTCTGAAGATTTTTGACAATGACAGTGATCGTGCAAAGAACGAGATCAAAAGTATAAAGCGTCAACTGAAGAAGATAATGGATGCATTGAAGTAATAAATCAATCATGTTTCACGTGAAACATTCAGTGTTTGAATTTGTAAAACACAATATGATGTTTCACGTGAAACATCGATGATCCATATATTGTGTTTTGATACTGTGAAACATCATCGTACCATCAAATCGTGAAACAAATCGTCTCATTTATGTCATTGAAAATAAACTTTCTATGGTCTATACTAATACAATGACTTACTAAAAATATCAGAAGAGGAGAATTATGGGAAGAGTAGTTGCAATAGCTAACCAAAAGGGCGGTGTCGGTAAGACCACTACCGCTATCAACTTATCGTCTGCTTTGGCGAAAAAAGGAAGAAAGGTGCTCCTTATAGATTGCGATCCTCAGGGAAATGCAACCAGCGGATTCGGTATCGATAAGAATCAGGAAAACTTAAATACCATTTATCAGCTCATGATCGGTGAGGCGGAGGATATCAATGACTGCATCATTAAGGATGTCGTTAAGAACCTTTCGGTCATTCCCGCGAATGCTGATCTGGCCGGAGCCGAGATCGAGCTCATCGGAATAGAAAAAAACTGGATGATTCTTAAGAAGGAGGTTGACTGGATAAGGGACAAGTATGACTTCATCATCATTGACTGTCTTCCGTCCCTTAATATACTAACGGTCAATTCCATGACAACCGCGGATTCTATCCTTGTACCTATCCAGTGTGAGTACTATGCACTCGAAGGATTAAGCCAGCTGGTCAAGACTATAAACATGGTAAAGAACAGGATCAATCCCAACCTTGAAGTCAACGGTATAGTATTTACGATGTATGATTCCAGGACCAACCTGTCCCAGCAGGTGGTAGATAATGTTAAGGATAATGTAAGCTATTATGTTTATGATACCGTAATACCCAGGAACATACGTTTGGCAGAGGCACCCAGCCATGGGCAGCCAATCGATCAGTATGATGCAAAATCCGTCGGCGCGGAAAAGTATGCGGAACTCGCAGCCGAGTTTATAGCTCACGACAAATTCTGTTAAAAGGAGAAGATATATGGCAGCAAAATCAAAGGGTTTGGGAAAGGGCCTGGGTGCTCTCATCCCGCTTGACGAACTCGATGTAAAACCCGAGATCGATGTAAATAAGAAGACATCCGCTCCGGATGAGATGGTTAAGATATCAAAGATCGAACCCAGGAAAGACCAGCCGAGGAAAAACTTCAATGAGGACAAGCTTCAGGAGCTTGCAGATTCCATTAAAAAATACGGGATCATAGAACCCATAATAGTCCAGGCGGAGAAAGATCATTACGAGATAGTTGCCGGTGAACGAAGGTGGCGTGCGGCAATGAAGGCGGGCCTTAAGGAAGTGCCCGTTCTTATAAGAAGCTTTACCGAACAGGAAAAGGCCGAGATTTCCCTTATCGAAAATATCCAGAGGGAAGACCTTAACCCGATAGAAGAAGCGATGGCTTATAAGACCCTGCTTGAAAAATATGATCTTAAGCAGGATGAAGTTGCCGAGATAGTATCAAAAAGCAGGACGACCATCACCAATTCAATGCGCCTTTTGAACCTGTGCGACGAAGTCCAGCAGATGCTCATAAACGAGATGCTGACGCAGGGACATGCAAGGGCATTGCTTGCTATAGAAGATAAGGAGCAGCAGTATAACATTGCGCAGCAGGTTTTCGATCAGAACATGTCGGTGCGCGAAGTTGAGAGGCTTATCAAGTCACTCGGAAAAACTCCGAAGGTAAAACCCGAGGTCAAGCTCGACAATGAATTCATATACAGGGATTTTGAAGAAAAGATAAAGAACGCCCTCGGCACCAAAGTGTCCATCAAACCTAAGGACAACAAAAAGGGCAAGATCGAAATTGAATATTACACGGCGAATGATTTTGAAAGGATCGCGGAGCAGCTTATCGGTTCGGCGATATCGGAGTAGGGGAGAAGTATGAACAGTAAGCTTTTTAATTCAATAGGGCTGGATATAGATCCCGGAGTATTGTTCATCCTGCTCTTCATAATCCTTATCATCCTTTTTGCTTCGTTTCTTTCGCTGCTTGCAAAATACAGCCGTCTTAAGACAAGTTATGACGCGTTCATGAGAGGGCGCGGGCCGGAAAGCATGGAGGAGGAGATCAAAAGTTTATTTGATGACATCACTCTCCTTAAGGTCACGGCCGAAAAGAACAAGAAGGATATCGGTCTTATAATAGAAGATTTAAGGGAAACATATCAGAGGGTGGGCATAGTCAAGTACGATGCATTTAAGGAGATGGGCGGAAAGCTGTCCTTCAGTATCGCTCTCCTTAATGACAACAGGACGGGTTTCATATTAAACTCGGTCCACAGCTCGGATGGCTGCTATGTCTATACCAAGGAAATAATTGACGGAGAATCACCCATATCCCTCGGCGATGAGGAAAAGAAGGCGCTGATGCTTGCGCTTCAGGGTGACTCTACGAAATTTGATTGATCATATTGAGGTAGAATATTGCATCAGTATTTAAGTGCGGCCGGATTCAGTAATGTTAAGACAAAGAAGGATCTTATGGAACTTGTAAGGCAGGTTATCATGGAGCCTTCGGAAAAGAGCTTTATTGAAACGGACAGGAACAGCATAATATGTGAATATGTAAGGTACTATTCTCCTACTACCGGCATAGTGGTCAGGGGTGAATATGATGACAGCAATGAATTGACACTCGACTTTTATTATCCGGTGTGCAGGGCCTACAATGTCAGTACCAATGAATATGTCAGCGTAGAACGGTATTCGGCGCATGAGTATTTTGCCGGGGTGTGCGATGATCCAAGGATAGGCGTGACCTTAATCTTTGATATCCGCAATTCGGTTGATGTCATGAAACATATGGCACAGGAGAAGAAGGAATCCGAGGAAAAGATGACGGTAAGTTTTTCGGGACTGTCCGTCAGCGGAATGATAATGCTTCCCATAAAGAAGGATAAGAAAGAAAAGCTAAAGACCGAAAAGAACGCGAGCAACCGGAACAAGCTTTTGATGGCGGCAAGGAATGGTGATGAAAATGCGATCGAAAGTCTTACTCTTGATGATATAGATACTTATGCCCAGCTGTCAAAGAAGATAAGGAACGAAGATGTTTATACTCTCGTTGAATCATACTTTATGCCCTACGGTGTGGAATGCAACCTTTATTCCATAATGGGTGAGATCACTGATTTTACGACGGAGAAGAACTTAAGTACCGATGAGGAACTGTATATCCTGACTCTTGACTATAACGGAATGGCAATGAACATAAGCATAAACAAAAAGGATCTGCTCGGGGAGCCGATGGCCGGACGAAGGTTCAAGGGAACCGTGCTTATGCAGGGAAAGGTTGATTTTAACTGATAAGAAATGGCTTGCCAATTCACGAAAAAAACTATATAATCTTTGTTGTGCTTATAATTGAATAGCGGTTATAACAAGGAGAAATCCTTGGGTAACAATACGTCTACGTAGCTCAGCAGGATAGAGCGTTCGCCTCCTAAGCGAAAGGTCGGAGGTTCGAATCCTCTCGTGGACGGATATATTAAAAAGGGAAGGTATCAAGCATACCTTCCCATTTTTATGTGCGCCCTCTCGTGGACGGGTTAGTTATTTACGATGTTGCTCCAGTAAGAAGAGAATAAAGTAGGCGATGAGGGCGTATACTACAGCAAGCAGTGAGACTGCGATGTTTGGGCCAATCTTTTCGGGGGCATCTGTCCGGTGGATCATGGCGATCAAAGAAACAGATGCGATCAGTGTACCGATAGGAATGACACTCTTTCTTAAAACACTGATGACCGCTGATCTCCCCGGATGTATATTACTTAGAAGAGATACAGCAGCACAGCCGCACGCAAGCAGCAGAAATGACGGTATATCAATATACCATGCGATATTCGTTCCAATTCCAATGCCTGTAAGCGCGATAGTGATCATCAGAAATACAGTACCAATAATATACCGTATCTTATCGGACTTTTTATTCTCCTGATTTTCTTTCATTAGATTCATGATAGTAACCTCTGCTTTCTCGGTGTATTCCTCCGGAGGGATCCTTTCGGCACTTAATAGTTCATTTATGGAAATGTCAAGTTCACGGCAAAGATCAACGAGCATGGATGTATCTGGCATGCTGTTTCCGTTCTCCCATTTTGATATAGTCTTGTCACTGACACATATCCTGTCAGCAAGTTCTTTTTGAGTTAATCCTTTTTCTTTTCTAAGAGATTGTAAAAAAGCACCGACAATTTTCTGATCCATATATTTCCTCCGGTATTTGGTTGATTAGTATTGATAACCGCGCAGTTACTAACTTTATTAAGCCACTCTACAGCGTAGAATTCAATCTACAATTAGAAGAATTAAGGGATTCACCGCTTAATAAATTCATGATAAAATAACTAATGGTCCGGGCGAAGGGTGATCGTATACAGCCCGGGGCTATTACCGGTTGGGAGTTGTAAACTAAAGAAGATGAAGAGAGTATTTGCGGCAGTTGCGGCGGTTTTGGGGCTGGCCGTCTTATTTATAATTCTGGCAGGACAGTTATCCATATATCTGACAGATCGATTAAACACCGATTATCTAAAACTATACAGGGAAAATGCAACCGGTATTTCGTCTCCGTGGTATGATGAGGGATATCATATTGTAGACAACCGTTTTATCGAAGAAATGTCAAGGATCAAAAAGGATGAAAGAAGTGTGATATCCATAGGTTCTTCGGTATGTGTTGTTCCGTTTCATGGTGAGATCGCCGGGAATGATGATTCTTACTCCTATCGTTTTATGACATGCGGGAACGGATGTTACAGGTCGGATCAGATATTGTTTAAACTGCTGTCAGGGGAAGATCTTATAGGGGATGAGGATATCATCAAACTGGAGATATCTTTTTCCACTTTTCGGAACCCATCGATCACCATTACCGAAACGATCCTTGATAAATGGGGCAAATACAAGGTTTTGGATGAAGAAGGGGAACAAAACAGGATCGATATCAGAAAAGGGCCGAAGATACTGGCCCCGCTTTATGCGTTTAATACTTACCTTATAAGGATCCAGAATGTCCGGGAGCTTTTTATGGATTATATGGATCAGGTATTAAAAGGCAGCCACGGTACCGGTCTTACCGAAAGAGCGGCACAGTTTGGGATTGAAATGAACGGGAATTATGACGATCTGAAGATCCCGGGAAATTTCAGGAATAATTATTTCAGTCCGGAGGCTGAAGCCGAAACTCTTGATATAGCGGATGACATGAAGGATATAACGGAAGGCCTTATAAAGGATATAGATAAAAACTGCCATCTTATCGTTGAACTGTCTCCCATGCCGCCAAACCTGGGAAACACGGACTTTGGACATGCATATAAGGATTATGTGGATAACAGGCTGATACCGTTCCTTGATGAAAACGGGATCGTATATGTGGATTACCGGGATGATTATGCGCAGAATGAATATGCAGACGGAGTACATTTAGGATATGATGCGGGGATAAGATATACAAACAGGATTATGGAGGATATAAATGAGTACGCTGGAAAGATTACAGGAAGTTTTTAGGGATGTGTTTGATGATGAGGATATAGTTATAAGCAATGAGACAACGGCGGACGACATTGAAGGATGGGATTCCCTTACACATGTGGTACTTATCGTAGCTGTTCAGGATGAGTTTGATATAAAGTTTTCCATCGCGGAAACAAATACCTTAAAGAACATCGGTGACTTTATCAAGCTGATCGATAATAAGATCCAGGGAAAATAAAATGATCGAATTGTCGACAAAATCCTTGTTTTTCGCATGCCTTATCATTGTAGCTCCGTTTCTTTTAAGATACAGATCACGTTTAAGGAAGACAGTGTTTCTTGCACTTAATGTATTGGTCATTACGGCTGCCTCCCATTCACTCCTGCAGTGGGTGATCACTGTCATCTGGGTAATGCTGCCGTATTTGCTGATGCACTTTTGGGGCAGCAGGGAGAAGCTTAAGCCGTTTATGATCGCAGGCATAGTTGTCATCTATGTGTATCTTGCAAAATACGGTTTTGTTTTCTCGCTGTTACACCTTCCGGAGATATTCCTGTTTAAGATCCTCGGGCTTTCGTATTTTCTGTTCAGGGAGATCGACTACATCATGCAGTATAAAAGCCTTAAGGAAGAAGGATATTCCCTCGGCTGTATCGATTACCTGAACTATATATTGGATTTTTATACCCTGATGGCAGGCCCGATATTAAGATACAGGGAATTCGTTGATGACTTTTACGGAAGCGGGGAAGAAACAGGTTTTATACCGATAACAAAAAAGGAATTACTGGATGATATTAACAGGGTGATAAACGGATATGTTAAGGTTTATGTGATATCCGCCATCCTGGATTCGTGGGCTAAATACTGGTTTGACGGATTAAAAGACCATGACGGGTTTTTAAAAGCCGCCGGTGCATTTTGTATTTTTGCATTTTTCAATTGCTGGTATATTTATTTTAATTTTTCGGGTTATTGTGATATCGTCATAGGTGCGGCAGGACTTTCCGGAATGAAGATACATGAAAACTTCAACCGTCCTTATATGTCGGTAAACGTAGTGGAGTTCTGGAACAGGCATCATATAACCTTATCCGAATGGATCAGGGATTATATCTTTACCCCGTTTTACAAATGGCTCCTCTCGGTGCCTTTAAAAAAGAAGATCCTGCTTGCTCAGTGTATCTCGCTGTTTGTTACTTTTCTGGTTGCCGGTATCTGGCACGGAACGACCATGGATTACGTCATGTACGGTCTTTTTCAGGGACTTGGTATAGTAGTGGCGACGCTTTGGAAAACGAAAAGAAAAAAATGGCTCGGTAAAGAAAAGAACAAAAAGTATGAAAATAATCCGGTGGTCATTACCGTTGCACGTATCGTGACATGGGGGTATATCTGCCTAACATTCACTTTTACCGGGTATCCTGTGATGTCGCTTTTTACGGGTCGATAGTTTAAGATAAAACGGAATTTTAAACAGGGGAAAACAGAATGGATGAGAGGTTTGACATTAAAGACATTTTAAAGATAGTATGGATGGGATTTAAAGCGGCTGTCGTGATCTATGCCGTTTTTCAGGCTTCCAACTTAACGATCCTGTACCAGGGTTTTTAAGCTGTGTTTTTTAGTAACAAACAGGGAAGAAAGAAGGATATTGATAAATGAAAAGATCATTTGTAAGGATCATGGCAGGTATACTGTGCTGCATTCTTCTTACGGGGTGCGGCGGGAAAAAAGATTCAGGACTTAAGGATAAACTTGAAACGGTAAACTCAAATGCGCAGGAGCAGCTTGACAATGAAGGATCAAAGCAGGAAGGACAGGAGCAGGAAGAGGCAATAAAATGGGAAGAAGAGGAAGCCGAAACAGACATTGATAAGAATGAGTCAAAAGCGTATGACTTTGCAGAAGCATTTAAGAATAATGCGGTAAGCAATAACGGAACATATTTTGTAACTATAGGAGACAAGGTTTACTTCAGGAACATATCACCGGAGGCAATGGAAGAGGGAGCGACCTTCGGCGAGTTTTTAAGTACGGAATGGAATCCCGTCGAGTGTCCGCTCATATGCTATGATCTTAATACCTGTGAATGGGAGGAAGTCGGAAAGATAACCGGAGTAGGTGAGCTGTATGCATCTCCCAAGGGCTTCTATATCGGTGAGATGAGGCCTGACAGCCTTGACAGCTACTGTACAGAGTTTTATGATCCTGCAACCGGTAAGTCAGAAGTATACTGCAAAGGCATGCCGCGCGGAATATCAAAGAGCGGTGAACTGCTTGCAGTTGAAAGGTACGGCGGAGAGAATATAAATATGGTCCTTTTAAAGGACGGTAATGATATAGTAAGCCTCGGCGGAGAAGATCTTTATTATGAATATGTGGGATTTGCGGGCGAAGACCTTATCACAATTCTGCATAAGGGTTACGATGAATTCATATTGTGTTCGGTCGACGGAAGCGGAAAAGTCACCGAGCTCGGATCTATGGGCACTCCGCAGGGAAGCAATCCGGAGCCGAAGCAGTTAAAAAACATGGACGGTGATATATATTTATGTGTAGGGTATTATGAGGGAACGGGACATTTCCTGGCCGACTGGAAAACCATAAAGGCCACACCCGGAACAGAGGGAAGCCTTACTGAGGTTACGGACGGCATGGACACCTATGAGGAGGAAAGGGAATACTCGGAAGGGCCGGAAGGCGAAGTCCCGAAGCTCTGTTTCGATACCGGAAATTCGATATTCTATTCACCCCATCAGCCGTATGTTGCATATATGGGCGAAGGAGACAACAGGAATAACCTGTATTACTATAATGATATATACGAAGAATGTCTTCTGGTTAAGGATTTCATCCGCAACGATTACAGTGATGAGTGCCAGATAGTACAGGAAATGGCATCGGACATGGAAACGGTATTTGTCATATATGCCGATGCGGTCACCGATACCGATTATGAGATAGGCTGGCGTACGGGTTACCGCATGACGGGCTGGCATATCTGTGCGATCCCGTTCGGTTACGGACACGAGGATGAGAACGGCCTTGCCAGGGACATCATCTATTTTGACTGAGAATGTTTTAACACGGAGAATCATATGAATTACATTGTATTGGACCTTGAATGGAACCAGGCATCGGACAAGAACAGAGACTTCGGGCTTCCGTTTGAAATACTGGAGATCGGGGCGGTCAAGCTTAACCGGAAGATGAAGGTGGTCGACAATTTCGATGAGCTTATAAAACCTCAGATATATCATACCATTCATTATATAACGACCAAGATCATAAATATGGATAAGGAGGACCTAAAAGACGGCCGTCCTTTTCCCGAGGTCATGGAAGAGTTCTTAAAATGGTGCGGTAAGGACTATGTATTCTGCATCTGGGGAACTCTTGACCTTACCGAGCTGCAGCGGAACATGGTCTATTACGGAATGGATGAACTTTCAAACGGGCCATTAATGTACTTCGATATACAGAAGTTTTTCAGCATGACCTACGAGGACGGAAAGACAAGGCGCGCACTTGAATGGGCGGTTGACTACCTCCATATAGATAAGGATATCCCGTTCCACCGTGCGTATTCGGATGCATATTACACGGCCAAGGTATTTAAGATAATAGATGATTACAAACCGGAAATAGAGAAATACGTTTCTTACGACGTTTTCATGGTGCCGCAGAACAAAAGACAGGAGGTCCACGTCAACTTCAAGACGTATTCGAAGTATATCTCAAGGGAGTTTGAGGATAAGAATACGGCTATAGAGGATAAGGCGGTAAGCTCCACCAAGTGCTATCTTTGCGGAAGGAATGCAACGAAGCTCATCAAATGGTTTTCGGTAAACGGCAAGCATTATTTCTGCCTGGCATACTGTAAAAAACACGGATACCTAAAAGGCAAGGTCCGAATGAAGAAAGCGGACGACGGAAAGGTATATGTAATAAAAACACTTAAGCTCGTGGGCGACGATGTTGCCATGCAGATAAGGGAAAAACAGGACAAGTTAAGGCTCCAGAGGATGGAGAAGCGGCATCTTAAAAAAGAAAGGGAAGGCTGAGGTCAGCCCTTTCTTTTTTTATATCTGTTTCTTTTAAGGTTCCGAAGGTGGCGGTCGGAATAGGAATAGCTTGAAATGAATGACTTAAGGAACAGAAAGACGATGATCGTACCTAGGATCAGGGTGAGTATAAGTACGATCCGCTTTACGTTTACAAACACGGTCTTTTTTGATCTCTTAAGCGCGGTGGGTTCCTTACCGGATGTATCCCTCAGTATATTGGAGAATTCGAAAGAATCAGCCGACGTACGGGCATAGTCAAGAGTTGTATAGCCAACATGATTCCCGGAATAATAATAATCTATGGTCGCGACATGATCGGAAGGATCGTCGCAGTATGAAAGCTCGGCCTGCGCATCGAAAAAGGCGGCAGTTTTCGGAAGGATCACATAGCCGGAATCATTAAGGTCAAGGGCCTGGCGAGAGCTTCCCATGATATCAAGGTCCGTTTTAAAAAAGGTCGAGCTGTTAAGGGTATACCTTGTTTCATTGTCCTTTATGTTCAGCACCTGAAAACCGTCAAAGCCGTAATCAAAAAGCTTCTGGGTATCGATGAACTGATTGGGAGCTTCCTCTTTCATTATGACGCAGATAAGCCGGATGCCGTTTCTTTCCGCACAGCTTACAAGAGTCTGCCTTGCCGCTTTGGTGTAACCGGTCTTACCGCCGATGAAGCCGTCGTACTGGTATTTGTAACCCTGCACCATTAAATGGTGGTTGTCCATTATACGCTCCTCCGACTGGATGTTGGTGGCAGGTATGGTGTAGGTCCTGGTGCCCGAAATGTTTGCAAATGCTTCGTTCTTATAGCATTCGGCGGCAATGAGAGCAAGGTCATAGGCGCTGGTGTAATGCTGCTCATCGGGAAGTCCGTTTGCGTTTATGAAGTGGGTATTGTCGCAGCCGAGTGCGGAGGCGCGTTCGTTCATCATATCGACAAAGGCTTCAAGGCTGCCGGCCACGTGCTCGGCAAGAGCATAGGCGACTTCATTTGCCGAACCGAGCATCAGTCCGTAAAGACACTGCTCGACCGTCAGCTGCTCGCCGACATCAATACCTATGCGGCTTGAATCCGAATCGATATTATGGATCGCATCATGTGAAAAAGTAACTATCTCATCCATCGAGGTGTTCTCAATGGTGAGCAGGGCAGTCATCATTTTGGTGGTGCTTGCGGGATACAGCTGTTCATGGATGTTCTTTGAATACAGTATGGTGCCGGTTGTAAAGTCCATGAGTATCGCGGCTTCGGCTCCTATGACGGGGCCCTCCGGCCAGCCTTCCCATTCGTTGCTCTCAACCCTGAGCAGCTTGCGCTCTTCTGCCGCTGCCTTCTGCTCGGCGGTGGGAACGGTACTTACCGCATAAGCAGGGACAGCATCAAAAAGGATGCAGGATATGATAAATAAAGTAAGAGTCAATCGTTTTAAATGTTTCATGAAAATATAATACTATAAACGGAGCGATTATTGAAGATACGTAATCACGTTACAGGTGGTTTTAAGCCTTTAACCGTGTTATAATCAATACCCAGGGAGATAAGGAATGAGACTTAAGAACATTACGGGATCAAGGGAAGTTATCGCAGGAAGCGAATATGTCATCCATGAGCCCGAAAAGCAAAAGGGTAAATGGAAAAAGCAGGTTTTTGAAAACGATAATCCTCAGTATATCGAGATAGGCATGGGCAAGGGCAGGTTCATTACACAGCTTGCGGAAAAAAACCCGGATATCAATTTCGTGGGGATTGAGAAATATTCAAGCGTTCTGCTCCGTGCCGTCCAGAAGATGGAAGCAAACGAACTTAAAAACCTTGTTTTCATAAGAATGGATGCGGAATATATTTCCGATGTTTTTGACAGGGATGAAGTAGACAGGATATACCTTAATTTTTCAGATCCCTGGCCTAAGGATCGGCACGCGAAGAGGCGGCTTACATCAGGGAATTTCCTTGACAGATACAGGGAAATAATCAAAAAGGACGGGGTTGTCGAGTTTAAGACGGATAACAGGGTGCTGTTTGATTACTCCGTTGCCGAGGCTCCGGCAGCAGGCTGGGAGATCCTTAAAATGACTTATGACCTGCATAACGATGAGGAAATGATAAAAGGAAATATAATGACTGAATACGAAGAGCGGTTTTCAAATATGGGAAATCCGATATGCAAGTATATCATCAGACAGGATCAGGAGGAAAACAGATGAAGCATTATACCTATACTCCGAAGGGAGTGTGTGCAAGACAGATCGATTATGATCTTGATGACAGCGGAAGCATTCATAACCTTAAATTTATTGGTGGCTGCAACGGGAACCTTAAGGCGATAGGACTGCTGCTTGAGGGCGGAAACGCCGCCGATGCTGCAAGGATACTTAAGGGAAATGACTGCGGGGGCAGGGGTACCTCATGTGCGGATCAGCTCGCAAAGTCTATTGAGGAAGCCCTGTCACTTACCATCTGACCTAAGCGGTTTATACGGCTTTCCCGCAAGGAAGGGGAAGAACCGGTTTATGACCATGATGGTCAAGGTTATGTAGATAAGGAATATAAGGATGACGAGGGCATAGCATATGTACCCGCGTGCCCTTGTTAAATACTGGTTAAGATACATGGCCAGCTTAAGGGCAAGAGTCATGATCGATGAATTGTTATGGACAGCCATGAATACAAGGGAATTAACGCCGTAGAACTTAAGGACCGGGAAGGCATTGTCGCCGTTTATCTTATTTCCGATCCTTATTTTTGACAAAAGCATGCATAAAATTATGATGAACAGTGAACCGCAGGTTGAACAGATGTAATACAGGGGATAGTTGTTAAACACAAGTGACCTGAAATCGACCGGGCGGTTCTTTATGTTTATAAGGATGTTGACAAAAAGAAGAAGGGGAAGGCTTAAAAGCATGACAAGCCATGCCCTTTTTGTTTTTTCATTCAGAACTTTGATGCCCTTAAAAAGAAGGTAGCCGATAAGGATGAACGAGCAGGCAAATACGGGACGGATCAAAGTGACTATAAATTCATTGATCCTTTCGAATAACTCAGAATCGTTGGGTAAAAACTTCCTGGCATAATTAATGATAATAGCGCCAATCAGAAGCACTAAAACGGCAATTATGGATTTTTGATTTTTAAAGCGTTGGGTAATGAGAACGAACATAATTTCGGCGGCGAACAATGCGGGTAGGAACCACAGCACGTTCATCCCGTACATTCCGAGCACATACCAAAGCTGTATGAGCAGAGTTTTTAAAAGAATGACTCTGGCGATGATCAGATAATACAGTACGATGAAAATATAGATAAAGCTGAACCAGAAATAGGGGATCATGATCTGGCGGAACCTTTTTTTAACGATCGTTCCGATATCACCCTTTTCTTCTTCCTTAAAACATATGAGCATTCCGGAGATAATAAAGAAAAGCGGCATGTGGAAAGAGAATATCCAGGCGCAAAGGCCAAGGATATGCGGGGAATAAGAAAATACGGTATCATTCTGAAGGTGCCCCAAAAGCACCAGAATCATACCGATCCCCCTGGCCGTATCAAAATAGGAAACTCTCTTCTTCTTATCCATCATCAAAAGTATAAATTCTAATGAAAAAAAAAGCAAATTGATGTATCATAAAAAAGAGGCGTAAACAGTGTATCAGGGAGGCTGCAATGACTGAAGGCATGGATAAAAAAGATGTTACGAACGAAGAGATAGAAGAAGTCATAAAGATGCTTGATTCAAAGACAGAATCGGGTGTGAGCCGCATAGGCGTGCACCGGGTCGAAACCGAAAGGGAGGACTTTGTAAGGGAGGTCCACCACCACGGCAGATGTGACATAGGAAGTCCGTTTGCAGACGGAAGCGTAGGCAATTTCGGATGTGAGTAAGGCTAGTTCCCCGTGATCTCGTTTTTCACGGGGATCTTGTTATCGGGCTTTTGTGTATCGGTATCGGGAGTCTCTTTCGGATTTTCTTCACCCATGGAAAGGCCCTCAGCCAAAGAAGGCTCATCCATATCAAGAAGTTCGTTATTATCGCTCAGCCCCTCATCAGCACCCTCCGTTTCATCAAGGGTATTATCAACCGGGATCGAATCCTCCGATGACTCTACGGGAGGCTTTTCGGTAAGTCCGGAAAAGGCGGAGTAAATGGAAACATGGTCGTAGATGCAGCGCCATCCGCTTGAAGAATCGGCCGTAACACATATATATCCGTGTCCGTCCTCATCATCGGCAAAGCTCGCGGCACAGTTCCTTGACTGCATGACAAATCCCGTCTTGGCACATTCAACCGTAAAGCCGCAGTCCTTATCTTCTATACGCCTTAAGAACCAGTTGGATATCTTTATGCCCTCGGGATGCTCCCTTGTTACGGAGGTCGTATAGGTGTGCGCATTAAGGACGGTGCGGCACAGTTCATTGTCAATCGCCGCATGAAGGATCATGGCCATATCGTATACGGTACTGAAATGCTGTTCATCATACATTCCCGCTACATTTGTAAAATGAGTGCTGTCATTAAGCTGAAGTTCCTTTAAGCGGTCGTTCATCAGCTTAACGAATTCCTCCTCGCTCCCCGCGACATAACAGGCAAGCGCAAGTGCGGCATCACCGCCCGAAGGCAGGATGGTGCCGTAGAAAAGGTCGCGGACAGTCACAACTTCGTTTTCCGCAAAACCGACGGCACTTAAGTCATTGGCGTAGCTGTAATCGGTATACTCAAGGGTTATCGTGACCGTATCGTCAAGCTGCTCCAAATTTATGTTTTCAGCGGCAACAAGGACTGTCAGTATCTTGGTCATCGAAGCCGGGCTTATGCGGGTACGGGCGTTGCGCTGTGCAAGGATGGTATCATCCGCAAGATCTATAAGGATCCCGTAGCTGCTTACAACATCGCCGGGAAGCCCGGTGGTCTGTGCATTGTCCGTTGCCGAATAGACAAGGTGCGGTGCGGGGACATCGGGTTCATCCAAAACCTCCTCTTCCACCGCCTTGCTTTTTTCAATGGAGATGTTGGGACCGTTAAAGGCTTCCTTTTCATCCTTCTTTTTGGAAACTTTTACAAGGACGCACACGATCACCGTAACAATTAAGATAATGACAATAGCAGGGACTAAGTACCTGACTCCCATGTCCCTGTAATGCCGGTTTTTTTTCTGCCTTATAAGTTCTTCACGCCTTGCGGCATATTTACGTCTTATTATTTCTTCTTCGAGATTGCTCATTTTTACCGTTAATACATAATTGTTACAGGCTTAATAATACGGTATTATAACATATGATGAGTGAAACACCAACAGCAGGGTTTAAGGCTATGCATAAGTGGGAAACATATGGAAATACTGTATGAAGACAAGGACATAATGGTAGTAAAAAAACCGGCCGGAATACCGGTTGAGACCCGGAACGTTTCGGAAGCGGACATGGTCAGTATGCTTAAGAATCACTTAAGCAGAAAAGCAAACAATTTTGGACCGTACCTCGGGCTTATTCACAGGCTTGACAAGCCGGTTGGCGGGATACTCGTGTTTGCACTTAACAAAGAGGCGGCAGCAGAGCTTAACCGCCAGCTTACGGGCGGTGACTTTGACAAAAAGTATCACGCTTTTGTCGAAGGGATCGTGGATACAAAAGGTGAATGGATAAGCCTTACGGATTATCTTTTAAAGGATAAGGATACCGCGAGGGTGGTACCTAAGGATACGAAAGATGCAAAGAGGGCGGAGCTTGAGTATAAAACGGTAAAAACCGATGAAGATGCGGGGGTGGCTCTGCTTGATATAAAGCTCATCACCGGACGGTTCCATCAGATAAGGGCCCAGTTATCAAATATGGGGCACCCGATAGCGGGCGATGTTAAGTACGGCTCGAAAATCCGCGAACCGGGAACAAAGGCTTCTATCGCCGGTATACCGGAAAAATCGATAGGCTTATGCGCGTATCATCTGGGATTTAACCATCCGCGCACGGGTGAGAGGATGGAGTTTGATTCTACGGAAATGTTTGAGATCTGATAGGGAGTTCATGCTCCGATACAGCAAAATACTTGCATAAAAACGGCATTTTTTATACAATTATATATTGTATTGATTTTAGTTTTATTGAGTAGGAGAAAAGAAAATGGCAGAGAAAAAGCTGGTTGAAGCGATAACTGCGATGGAGGATGATTTCGCGCAGTGGTATACGGATGTTGTTAAGAAGGCCGAACTCCTTGACTATACTTCCGTTAAGGGCTGTATGGTGATAAGGCCCGCGGGATATGCCATCTGGGAACTCATTCAGAGCCAGATGGATGAGAGGTTCAAGGCAACGGGAGTTAAGAATGTATACCTTCCGATGTTCATCCCCGAGAGCTTATTAAATAAGGAAAAGGATCATGTGGAAGGGTTCGCTCCCGAGGTTGCATGGGTAACACACGGCGGATTACAGCCGCTCCAGGAGAGGCTGTGCGTACGTCCGACCTCAGAGACCCTGTTCTGTGATTACTATAAGAATACGGTGCAGTCCTACAGGGATCTGCCGCAGATATGCAACCAGTGGTGCTCGGTAGTGCGCTGGGAAAAGGAGACAAGGCCGTTCCTCAGGAGCCGTGAGTTCTTATGGCAGGAAGGCCATACTGCGCATGCGACTGCAGAGGAAGCCGAGGAGAGGACGCTTCAGATGTTGAATGTGTATGCGTCATTCTGCGAAGAGGTGCTGGCGATCCCGGTCATCAAGGGCCGCAAGACAGACAAGGAAAAGTTTGCGGGTGCGGAATCGACCTACACGATAGAGGCACTCATGCATGACGGAAAGGCACTGCAGTCGGGTACGAGCCATAACTTCGGCGACGGATTTGCCAGGGCCTTCGATATACAGTATACGGACAATAACAACAAGCTTCAGTATGTACACCAGACTTCATGGGGCACGACGACAAGGCTCATCGGTGCGGTGATCATGGTCCACGGCGATAATTCGGGACTGTGCCTGCCTCCGAAGATCGCGCCCACTCAGGTGATGGTGATACCCATCCAGCAGAAGAAGGAAGGCGTGCTTGAGAAGGCAAACGAGCTTTGCGACAGGCTTAAGAAGGTATGCAGGGCAGACATTGATGAAACAGACAAGAGTCCCGGATGGAAGTTCTCCGAGCAGGAAATGAGGGGAATACCCCTTCGTGTCGAGATAGGTCCCAAGGATATGGAGGCAGGAAAGTGCGTTATCTGCCGCAGGGATACAAGGGAGAAGACGGAAGTTGCATTTGATCAGTTAGAATCACAGGTAACAGAGCTTCTTGACAGGATGCAGAAGGAAATGCTTGAGCGTGCAAGGCAGCACCGTGAGAAGCATACCTTTGTTGCAACGAACATGGAGGAGTTCCGTCGCCTGTTCAATGAGGAAACGGGATTTGTAAAGGCCATGTGGTGCGGCAACCAGGAGTGTGAAGATGCGATAAAGGAGGAGCTGGCTGTTACTAGCCGCTGCATGCCTTTTGAGCAGGAAGAGCTGGCGAAGACCTGCGTATGCTGCGGAAAGCCCGCCAAGAAGATGGTCTACTGGGGTAAGGCATATTAAATCAGGAAGAAGGTATAAAAAATGAAGATCTTAGTCATCAACTGCGGAAGTTCATCACTTAAGTTCCAGCTCATAGATTCCGATTCGGAAGAGGTTCTTGCCAAGGGCTTATGTGAGAGGATAGGTATTGACGGGGGTATGGTGACCTACCAGCCCGAAGGTAAGGATAAGATAAAGAAGAATGCCGATATGCCGGATCATACGGAGGCGGTAAAACTTGTTATCGACAGCCTTATCGATAAGGAAAACGGAGTGATCTCTTCACTTGAAGAGATTGGTGCCGTCGGTCACAGGATAGTGCACGGAGGAGAGAACTTCTCATCCGCCACTTTAATAAACGAGGATGTGATAAAGGCCATCGAGGAATGCAACGACCTTGCGCCGCTGCATAACCCGGCTAACCTTATAGGTATCCGTTCATGTCAGAAGATAATGCCGAACGTTCCCATGGTTGCGGTATTTGATACGGCCTTCCATCAGACGATGCCGAAGAAGGCATATCTGTACGGAATACCTTATGATTACTATAAGAAATACAAGGTGCGCAGGTACGGATTCCACGGTACGAGCCATGAGTTCGTATCAAAGAGGGCAGCCGAATTCCTTGGAAAGGATATAAACAACTTCAAGGTCATTGTATGCCACTTGGGTAACGGTGCCAGCATAAGCGCCGTAGAAAACGGCAAATGCGTTGATACGAGCATGGGGCTTACGCCTCTTGAAGGACTGTTCATGGGAACCAGGAGCGGAGACCTTGATCCCGCGATCCTCCAGTTTATAAGCAATAAGGAAGAGCTTTCGATAGATGAGATGTTAAACATCCTTAACAAGAAGTCGGGTGTCCTTGGATTATCAGGGGTATCCAGTGATTTCAGGGACCTTGGAGAAGCGGCAAACAGCGGTAACGACCAGGCAAAGACCACTCTGGAGGCTTATTCCTACAGGGTTGCCAAGTATATAGGCTCATATGCGGCGGCAATGAACGGCGTTGATGCCATAGTATTTACCGCAGGCGTTGGCGAGAACAATATCGAAGTAAGGCAGATGATCGGCGGATATCTTGGATACTTAGGTACCGGCGTCGATCCGAAAAAGAATAATATAAGGGGTGAAGAGGCTGTCATTTCGCCCGACGCATCGAAGGTAAGCGTACTCGTGATCCCCACAAACGAGGAACTTGCGATAGCAAGGGAAACGGTAAAGCTGGTTAAATAATCTTATTTGAAATACAGAGGTATCCCGTATGCAGATCAAACTACCGGATAAGGTCAGGCTTATCATCAATAAGCTAACAGATGAAGGCTTCGAGGCTTATGCCGTGGGAGGATGCGTGCGGGATTCTTTGTTGGGTAAGGAACCGAACGACTGGGACATAACCACTTCAGCCTCGCCGTTACAGGTAAAATCGCTGTTTCGGAGGACCATCGATACAGGCATCCAGCATGGCACCGTAACGATCATGTTTGGTAATGAAGGGTATGAAGTGACCACCTACAGGATAGATGGAATATATGAAGATGGCAGGCATCCCAAACAGGTGACTTTTACAAAGAGCCTTGAAGAAGACTTAAAGAGGCGCGACTTTACCATAAATGCAATGGCATACAATGATGAAGCGGGATTGGTGGACTTGTTCGGCGGCCTTAAGGACATGGAAAACAAAGTCATTAAGGCGGTGGGGGACCCTGTGGAGAGGTTTAACGAGGATGCCCTGCGTATCCTTCGCGCAGTCAGGTTTGCGGCCCAGCTTGATTATGAAATAGACGAAAAAACGCTTGAAGCGGTGGGAGAGCTTAAAGATAGCCTTAAGCTCATAAGTGCCGAGAGGATAAGGATGGAGCTTCAGAAGCTTTTAACTTCAAAGCATCCGGAAAAGCTCCTTATACTGTATGAAACCGGAGTATCAAAGGTGATCCTCCCGGAGTTTGACCTTATGATGGAAACCGGACAGAATACGCCGCATCATATGTACAGCGTGGGAATCCATACGATAGAAGCGCTGAAAAATTCGGTTAAATATGATGATGGATTAAGCGATAACGATATAAAGCTCCTTCGGCTTACCATGCTGCTGCATGACTGCGGGAAGCCTGAGGCAAGGACAGTTGATGAAGAAACCGGAAGAGATCATTTCAAGGGTCATGCGTTCATAAGCGAGAAGATAGCCGCGGATATATTAAGGCGCCTTAAGTATGATAATGATACTATGAATAAGGTACGCAGGCTCGTTAAGTATCATGACCACAGGCGTAAGCTTACGGAGCCGAGGGTAAGGCGGACCATAGTTGAGATATCAAGGGAACTGATACCGCTTTGGCTCATCGTACGCCGCTGTGACATATGCGCACAGAGCATGATGGAGCGGGAAGCAAAGCTTAAGGATATAGATGACTTTGAGCGGATGTATCTAAGGATAAAGGAGAGGGGCGACTGCCTTTCTATAAAGGAGCTTGCCGTAACGGGGAATGACCTTATAAAGGCCGGAGTAAAGCCCGGGCCCGGACTTGGGGAGATGCTTGAAATGCTGTTTGAGGATGTGCTAGATGTACCGGAGCATAACACGGCAGAGTATCTTATGGAGAAGGTAAGGAAAGTTCAGGGGTGACAAAGGAAGAGGTAGATGAGAAAAGCCATAGTGCCTATATGCGTTATATTGTTTATAATGTTCACAGGCTGTTACCTTATAATAATGGAATATGCCAAAGAGCGGGCGAACGACAGGGTGCAGGCCGAGCTTGAAATGCAGGAAGAGCCCGCCGCGGAGATTTCGGAAGAGACCGATGACGGGGTCCGGGGCATCCTTTTAAAGGTTGATGAGAAGCACCGGATGATGAAGTTTCAGGATATCGTTTCGGGGAAGATATATGAACTGCCGTATGAGGACGGGATAAAGATCGAAGGCAAGTACGGTGATGTGATGACTCTTGCCCAGCTTGCCCCCGGTGAGATATTTGAGATTGATTATACAAAGAGCCTAAGAAAGCTTACCGGCATAAAGGTAACGGATAAAACCTGGACGTATTCGGACGTTACAAGGTTTTCGTTTGACGAACGCAAGAAGATAATGATGATAGCCGATGATGCGTATAAGTTCACGGACGACTTAAAGATCTTCTCACAGGGCAGGGAAGCCGAGATCATGGACGTTACAGAACTTGACACTCTCATCGTCCGCGGGATCGACAAGCAGATACTCTCTGTCGTAGTGGATAAGGGCCATGGATACATAAGGGTATTGAACGACACGTATTTCGTCGGCGGATGGATCGAGATAGGACAGGAGATAATAAAGCCGATCACCGAGGAGATGCTGATCCCCGTAGGTGAGGGAAGCTACCTTGTAAAGGTAACGAACCGCGGATATGCCGGCCAGGAACAGATAAATGTCGTAAGGGATAAAGAGTCATCCCTCGATCTGTCAAAGATCGAGATAGAAGAAGTTGCGATCGGACATATCAAATTTACGATCACGCCCGACTACGCAAGGCTGTATGTGGATGATGAGATAACCGAATTTACCGACAGGGTACCGCTTGAGTTCGGCGTACATGCGATAAGGGTCGAATGTGCGGGATACCAGACCATAACTTCAAACATAAGGGTGGGTTCCGATTACGCCGAGATAGAAGTTACTATGGATGAGGATACCGATTCTTCTTCGAGTTCTTCATCGAGCTCATCGTCATCTTCGACACAGACGGTAAGCAGTAACAGCTTATCATCCGACAGCTTAAGTACAACGACAACAACATCTTCTTCAAGCACGAACAAGGCAGTGATCTCGGGTGAGAAGAAACTGTACATTGAACAGCCCTCGGGAGCTGAGGTATACCTTGACGGCAATTATATAGGCATAGCTCCGACAAGTACGCCTAAGGTAACCGGTGCGCACGTGATCACTTTGAGCAAGGACGGCTGCAAGACAAAGAGCTACTCGGTGAGCATTGCAAATGACGGGAATGACGTGACCTTCAGCTTCTCGGAGCTGGTTGAGGATAAGGAAAAAGAAACGGAAAACAAAGATGAATGATACTGTAAGGGAATACTTAAGCTACCCGAAATTTATAGTTCCGCTCCTAAAGGTTAAAAAGACCGTAAAGGCGGATGAGGTAGTTTGGGGCGGAAAGGATCAGTATTTTATGTTCTTTCCGGCAGCAGGCGATAAGAAGGATAAGCTCATAATATATATTCACGGTGGAGGCTGGAACTCTCACAGCCCGAAGCAGGATTTCTATATCGGACAGAACCTTGCGATGCATGGATACGACTGTTTTATGCCGGAATACCGTAAAACTCCTAAATATACCTATGAGGATATAGCGGATGATGTATTTAAGGATTATGCTGAGATAAGGAAATACATAAAGGAAAAGGGCTTATCATACGATAAGACGATACTTATGGGTTCATCCGCGGGTGCCCATCTTGCGGCGGTCCTGTGCTTTGACGGGGCAAGGCAGGAGAGGTTTTCGATTTCAAAAGATGAATTTAACGGACTGCTTTTGATGGCGGGACCCCTGTGCTTTGACTATGAAAAAACGGGGACCGAAAAAACGCTCCTTAAATACCTGTTTGGCAGCAAGGAAGTAAGCGACTGGAAGAAGGGAGAGCCCTATTCCATGCTTTCTGCAAGGGATGATTTTAAGCTAAAGATGATACACAGCAAACATGACGGACTGCTGGGCTGGGATCAGGCGCAGGCTTTCTGCGACAAGGCTTCCATTCTCGGTATGGAGACGGAACTGTATGAGGTTAAGGAGGCTTGGAATACGCATTCCGCGTATTGTTCGGGCGTATTCTTAAAAACAAGGGAAGAATCAGACACGCTTAACAAGACTTATGAAATGCTGGAAGAGATGTAGGGATGAAGGAATACTTTAAAAACAGGAAAAACCAAATAAGTGCGGCAGTGTTCCTTATTACGATGGTCATTGCGTGTGCACCGCTCATTTCAAGGTATTGTGTAAACGGACATGACCTGGACTACCACCTTTTGAGGATTGAAAGTCTTAAGGAAGGCATTATGTTGGGTAAGCCTTTTCTTAAGATAAATGTTCTCTTTTTCGGGGGAGCGGGATATGCAAGCTCCATGTTCTATCCTGATTTCCTTCTGTACATACCGGCACTGCTTCGGGTCATCGGTGTATCGATAAACGCAAGCTACCATATCTTTGTCGCCGTATGCATAATATTGTGCTATCTGTCGGTATATTACTGTGTTAAGAAAATGACGGGATCGACCTTCGGAGCTTTAATTGCTTCCGTTACCCTCACCCTTTGCCAGTACCATCTCGATGATATCTATGTAAGGGCTGCGGTCGGGGAATATACGGCATTCATCTTTATCCCCTTTGTGATATACGCGATATACAATGCGGTCTATGAGGAAATGGATAAGCCGCAGCTGTTCGTGCTCGGATATGCGGGAATACTTTTGTGCCATACCTCGAGCTTTGTGATGTGTACGCTGTTCGGACTGGCGGCTCTTATCATATGCTTTAAGAAGGTTTTCTTAAATAAGAAGGTGTTCTTAAGGCTTATCTGCAGCACAATAGTTACGCTTCTTATCACCTGCTTCTACTGGCTGCCCATGCTGGAGCAGTTTATAAATACCGTATTCTATGTGAGTACGCCGTGGATGGAGCCCGTTGATGAGGCGGTAAGGTTTGTTAACCTGTTCGGACCTGCTTTTCCGGGGCTTGGCAGCGTATGTATCCTTATTCTTATCCCGAGGATATTCATTAGAAAGAAGTTCCCAAAGACAGCAAACAATAAAACAGGCGATCAGGCATACAGCCAGATTAAAATAAACATTGTTGGGTATGCCGATCTGCTTATCCTTGCGGGCATACTGTTTACACTGCTTGCCTGTGATCTGATGCCTTGGGAGAGGCTTGGGAGGTTTATAAGCTTCATCCAGTTTCCCTGGAGGTTCTTCATAATGGGATCCTGTCTGTTTTCGGTGGCAGCAGGCCTCATATATGCAAGGGTTGCCGGAAGGGATGATGAAGAAGGCCGGAATCGTTTGCTAAGCATAGATCCGGATGATGGGATAAGCTCCGTAAACCTTGGTGCGGTAGTACTTATAGTGATTCTCCTGCTTAACGGTGTGAGTGCCTTCAATGCGTATAAATCGGGCATTACAGGGTACTACGATTATTCGGATGACTACTATTCATATAAACCGGTCACGGCCAATGTCATTGCGGGTGAATGGCTGCCCGAGGCTGTAAAGGAGATGGGAAGCCTTGTTGATGACAGTGAGAAGATGATCGCCGATAACGGGAGCGAGATCCCCTTTACGCGGGTAAAGAACACGATAGAAGCCGATATAGGGGAAAGCGTGAATAGCGTTGATGTTCCTTTCATATATTATCTGGGATACGGTGCCGGGATAACCGACGGCAGCGGAAAGAAGACTGCCTTAACGGTGACCGGAGAAGGACATAACGGCATGTGCCGGGTATATTTAAACGGTAATACGGGAAGGCTTAAGGTAAGCTATAACGGAACAGTTCTGATGCACATATCGGAAATAATAAGCCTTGTAACGGCAGTGTGCGTGATCGTTCTGTTCATAAGAAAGAGGAGAAGTGCCGCTTCCGGAAAGGAAGGGCATGAGTAGGCGTTTATCTTTGATCCTTGCCGGCGCGGCCGTTATCATGATACTGGCATCCGGGTGCGGTAAAAAGAGACCGGAGCCCGAGCCTTTAGTACCTGCACCCGATTACGATACGGGGATCACGGTAAGTAATAATGTGCCTGAGATAAACACCGTTATCACAACGGGAGCCGGGATATACGAGTCCGCAGGTTCTAAGCGGGCAATGGTGGTAGACCCGGACGGTGATGAAGCCTTCAGGGTTATGAATGCGGACACCGATAAAGCGGTGTACGAAGGAAAGATACGTTACAGACGGGATGAGGATGACATTAACGGAGAAACGGATGGAAAAAACATCGCCGTGTGTGATCTTACGGAGGTAAAGAAGGAAGGAAAGTATTACATAAAGACCGATAAGGGAGCAAGATCGGAGCCCTTTACGATAACCGGTGGACTGTATAAGGAGCTGCTTTCCAAAAGGCTTGACTATTTTGCGGGCAATAAAGAGGCAGATAAGGTCACGGAGGAAAACATGGGGCAAAGCTTCATGAGGATAGCGGACAGGCTGCTTTCCAATGAGTTTTTTCCGGATGCGGCAGATATTTCTTTGGATGATGAAAGAAAACAGGTTCCAAAGACGGTACTTATCGCAAAAGATGATATAGATGTACTTAAGGAGTTTTTTGACGAGGATGAGATAAGCCCTTCGTTCCTGCATTCAGATGTGGGAAGGCAGTACCAGTATGCTGCGGTGTTTGCGATGTTTGCCTATAACTACAGTGAATACGATAAGGCATTTGCGGACGAATGTACAAAGATAGCACAGGCAGTGTATGATGTGGCGGAGGATAATTACGAAAAGGGAATGTATTCCGCTACGAAGCCCTGTGACGACAAGCGGTTCTGGGCTTCGGCGCAGCTGTATAAGCTAACAGGCATCAAGGAATACCGGCTTACCGCCGAAAGCTACGCAGGCAGCAATCCGAACGGACTGCAGAAGGGACTTAATGAAGAAGCAAGCGGATATTTCGGGTCGGTGGCATATCTTACCTGCTATTACAGCATTGAACTTGACGTGGCCGAGATATTCATAACCACACTTATGAATGATATAAATACCGTGGTCAAGCAGTCTCCGGAGGAGGAGTTCTTTACTGTTTCCGATAGTGAAAATGAAGAGGAAGCTGTAAAAGAGGCTTTTGATAACGCCAGGCTTGTGGTGTTGGGTAATTACATAAGCAAGAGTATTACTTATGTTGAGTGCTGCGAGGACAGGCTCGCTTTCCTGTATGGAAGAAATGCGTTGGGTAAAGACTATGCTTATGATCACGGATCGGAATACTACAACGAGCCGCAGGAATTTATCTTATCGGGACTTATCGACAGTTATATTTACGAAGATAAAGAACCGACGGCAAATGACGCAAAGCAGAAAAAGAAAACGGGAAGAGGAAGATGAACATAGAAGTTGACGGATTGAACATATGCTATAAGATAACCGGATCGGGAGACGATACGGTCGTGATGCTCCAGGGATGGGGCACAGACCTTGGAGTTTATGATTCCGTGGCGGATTCGATAAACGAAAAATACCGCTTTGTCCAGTTTGACTTACCCGGTTTCGGCGGATCCGATGAGCCTAAAGAGCCCTGGAATGTGGATGCTTACGCGGATTTTTTCATTAAGTTCATGGAGGCGCTTGATATAAGGAAGGCGACTCTTATAGGACATTCCTACGGCGGAAGGATAATAATCAAGCTTGCGGCGAGGGAGAGCATACCGTTTGAGATAAAGAACTTAGTGCTCATAGACAGCGCCGGTATCATGCCGAAAAGGTCATTTAAGCAGAAATTCAATATAAGAAAGTACAAGATTATAAAGAAGATAGTAAGCGTTAAGCTCATATATGCGCTGTTTCCCGAGCTCATTGATGACTGGAGGAGTCAGCAGGGCTCGGCCGATTACAGGAATGCTTCACCCATGATGCGGCAGTGCATGGTAATGGCGGTAAACGAAGACTTAACGGACCTGCTGCCGAAGATCAAACAGGATACGCTCCTTATCTGGGGCGATAAGGATACGGCAACACCGATAAGCGACGGTAAGTTGATGGAGGAAATGATACCAAACTGCGGACTTGCAATACTTCAGGGCTGCGGGCATTTTTCCTTCCTTGAACAGCCGGTTATCTTCCGTAATATAATGAGGAGCTACTTTGAGTGCTAGACTAAGAGCAGCACAGAAAATAAAGGAATAAAATGATCATACGAACAATAATTACTTTTATACTTTTTATCCCCGCGTTCTTCCTTGCCATGCGCCACAACATGCATATGTTCCAGTTGAACGGCTATAAGAACGGGGAACATTTAAACAGGCTTAAGAAAAACCTAAGGCCCCAGTGGCTTCTCATATTTGCACTTGTCACAGGCATATTAAGGCTGATCTTCCCGGTTACGGGCCTTGATATCTTAAGCTGGCTGACTCTGCTTCTCATCATCCTTGTATATAACGCGATGAGAAGGCTTAATACAAAGAAGAAACTCGTATACACCGCAAGGGTCAAGAGAATGATAGCGACCATGATCGTTGTCGAAGCGGCAATACTTGTAATTACCTTTGTATTTTGCGGGATAAACAGGTTAAGCGGCATGCTCTTGATCCTTACGGGGCTCCAGCTGCTGATGAACGTAGTTGCCAATACGATAAACCATCCCGTCGAATGGGGCGTAAAGCAGTACTATATAAACGATGCAAAGAGGATGCTTAAAGAATCACCCGGCCTTACCGTTATCGGTGTTACGGGAAGCTACGGAAAGACAAGCGTCAAGTTTTACTTACAGACTCTCTTAAAGGACAGTTTTAACGTGCTGGTAACGCCCGAGAGCTACAATACGCCGATGGGCGTGGTAAAGACGATAAGGGAATCGCTTAAGTCAACGCATGAGATCTTCGTATGTGAGATGGGTGCAAGGCATGTTGGAGATATTAAGGAGATCGGTGATATCGTGCATCCTCATCACGGGATTATCACATCGATAGGGCCTCAGCATCTTGAAACCTTCTTTAATATGGAAAATATAAAGAACACGAAGTTTGAACTCGCGGATGCCCTGCCGGATGGGGGGATGCTGTTCCTTAACGGGGATAACGGGTACATAAGGGATAAAGCGCAGGGATATAAGAATAAGGTATTTTATTATACGGACGCATCGGATACGGCGGAAGAAAAAGACATATCTGATATGTCCGGGATAGCTGTAAACGGATATAGGGCAGGAGATATCAGGGTATCGCAGCAGGGTACCGATTTTACGGTCACATCTCCCGACGGTGAAAGCGAACAGTTCCAGATGAAGCTTTTAGGCGCCCATAATGTGATAAACGTAGTGGGTGCGATAGCGGTCGCAAATAAACTGGGCGTTAAGCTTAAGGACCTTAAAGTTCCGGTAAGGCGGCTTCAGAGCGTTGAGCACAGGATGCAGCTTAGGGAGCACGGGCTTGTTACGATCATAGACGATGCGTTCAATTCAAATCCCGTGGGCAGCAGGGCAGCGGTTGAAACTCTTAAGATGTTTGACGGCATAAGGATAATGATCACTCCCGGAATGGTCGAGCTCGGTGATAAGGAAGAGGAATATAACTATAAGTTTGGAACATATGCGGCGGATTGCTGCGATCATATACTTCTTGTCGGTAAGAAACGTACGAAGCCCATATATGACGGGGCTTTGAGCAAGGGCTTTCCGGAAGAGAAGATAAAAGCATTCGATAAGCTTGAGGAAGCTCTTTCCTGTGCTTATGAGATAAAGGGGCAGGGACATAAGTATATCCTTTTAGAGAACGATCTGCCTGATAATTACTGATCATTTAAGCAAATAAATCAAGCTAAAATCATTTCATAAAAGAAAATTGTAAAATATACTTGACATTACTCCATTGACAGGTTATTATATGCTTAGAAAGGGAAAGACGTCACCCTTTCATGTATGTAAGAACTTATTGATGGAGTTTTTTTTGAGCACGGAAATAAAAGGAAATAATAAGATTTAAGATAAGTAAAGGAGGAAGATCATGAACGGAAGGGGAATTGGATTTATAGCAGGTTTGATGGTAGGTCTTGTCATAGTGGTGATCCTTTATAAGGTCGCCAATACTGACAGGAAGATAAAGAGTGAGTATGATGAGAGACAGGAAAAGATAAGAGGCAAGGCATATAAGATCGCATTTTATACAATGCTTTTGTACCAGGCTCTTCTTATAGGACTTTCAATAGGAGAGGTTTCTTTACCCTTCGAACCCTATATTGCCGAATTCATAGGGATATTCTTATCATGTACTGTTCTTGGCGGATATTGCATATGGCATGATGTTTACTGGGGACTTAATAATGACCACAAGCGTTATTACATTATTTTCGGAGTATGTCTGTTCCTTAACCTTTTCCCGATAGTAGTACCTGCTTTAAGAGGGGAATTTGCAAGGAATGGTATAAGCGGGGCACCAGTGTTAAACATTCTGGTCATGATCATGATGGCGATATTGCTTACTGAACTTGGCATCAAGCATCTTATAGATAAAAATAAGAAAGATGAGGAGGACTGATCCATGAAGAACTTAAAACTCAAGGCAGCCAGGGCCGGCATGGATCTGTCCCAGGAGGACCTTGCAAAGAAATGCGGGGTATCGAGACAGACGATAAGCGCCATCGAAAAGGGTGATTATAACCCTACGATCAATCTTTGCATAGCGATATGCAAGGTGCTCAACAAGACTCTGGATGAGCTTTTCTGGGAATAGACATATAATGATCGCGGATGACCTGCTCTGCAGGTTTTCCGTAGATGTCGTACCCTTTATCAAGGGAGGCTTCCCTGTGGGAATAGAGCTTTAAGCTCCAGTCCCACAGGAAGAAACCGTTAACAAAATCACGTTTATCACAGGCCCTGAACATGGTATCATACCACAATGCCTGTTCATCGGGAGCTGCATCGCCCCTGAGTGTCCAGTCATTAGGCAGGTACATGGAACCTTTGGTTGATTTGCAGCCTGCCTCGGCAAAGAAGAAGGGCTTATCGAATTTCTTTACAACTTTTTCTATCCGGTCAAGCTGGGTATCCCAGTCATTTACGGGATAGTATCCGCTTGAGCATATCATGTCCACGCAGTCCCACCAGTTCACATTATCTTCCTGATATTTATCGGTATTATAGGTAACGGGTCCGCTGTAGACTTCCCTTATATCTGAAATGACTTTACGCCATTCATCTTCTCTGTGCTCTGACTGCACCATTTCACAGCCGGCAATGAACATATCAACATCCGTTTCTTCAGCCAGACGCGCGTAATGCAGCTGGAAGTCCGTATACGCCTTAAACCATACCGACCATTTCGGCTCACAGGGAACATCCCTGTCAAAAAAGCAGATATGAGCCCGCCAGGTACCGTTCTTACAGTTGACCGTAGGTTTGAGAGCAACCTTTAATCCGCGCGACTTGATATGACCGATCATCTTTTTAAGCTCGTCATCCTTAAGACTCGCGGGAGATGTATAGTCTATCTCCTGAGACTGGGGAGTATCCTGCAAGCCGTTCGGTACAAGTACTATATAGTTGGCTCCCGTGCATTCGATCAGTTTATCAAGACTTAAATAAGCCTGCTTTTTCGCAAAAGAACCGGCTCCTGCGAAGGCTCCGTATGTGATTCCTTTGATGTATTCCATGATCTCTCCTTTTCCTTCCGGTCAACTACCCTTATAGTCTTCCATTTACCCTGCTTAAACCTTATAAGGCTTGCTATACCGGTTATACACCATGTAAGCGCGGTCGCGAGCCATACACCCCATTTGCCGACAGAAGGTATAAGCACAAGAGTATTGGAAAAAACTATACGTCCGAATACCTCGACGCATCCGTTTATCATTGAATAAACAGCATCCCCGGCACCGTTTAACAGGCCCCTTACAATATATATCATACCAAGAAACAGGTAAAACCACGAGGTTATCTTAAGAGCCTGTGTTCCGAACTCTATGACTGACGGCTCAGATACGAAGATCTTCATTATCCCGTTTCCGAAAACATGGAACACTGCAAGCATGAGAAGGCTGAAACACGAAACTACAAGGACTGACTTTGCAAATGCTCTTTTGACCCTGTCAAGCTTGCCCGCTCCCATATTCTGGCCGGTAAAGGTCGATAACGCCATTCCGAGCGAGTTAAAGGGCTGCTGGACCAGCTGCTCTATACGGGAAGTCGCGGTGAACGCAGCGACCACGGTCGAACCGAAGGTATTTACAACGCTCTGTAAGGCCACGCATGATATCGCGATGAGTGATGACTGCAATGCAAGAGGCAGACCCAGGCGGTAACACTTCGACGCTATCCCGGTATCATAGTGCATCTCGTCCCGTGATATTAAGAAATACGGGTTCTTTTTTATTGCAAAAGCCAGGCTTCCCGCGGCTGAGAGTACCTGGGCTGTTATCGTGGCATAGGCGACGCCCCTTACTCCGAGTCCGAAGAAGATAACGAGCACAAGATCGAGGATAACGTTCACAAGGCTGGCGAATATAAGGAAGAAAAGCGGGGTCCTGGAATCACCGAGCGCCCTTAATATAGAAGAAATACAGTTATAGGCAGCCACTGCGAGCAGCCCGCCGCTTACTATCTGCATATAAGCGGTGGCATCATCAAGTATATTGGCAGGAGTGCGGAGCCATGTAAGTATGGGCCTTGCAAAACACACTCCGAGCAGGGACATCACAAGTCCCGCGGTCGCTATTATATATATTGAATTAAAGATGGTCTTGCGTACATTGGTCTCATCCCCGGCTCCGAAATGCTGTGATATCACAACGCCGATACCTCCCGACAGACCTATGCATAATGAAAAGAACAGGAAATTAAGAGATCCCGTAGCTCCCACTGCCGCAAGGGAATCGGCCCCTACGTACTTGCCGACGACGATCGAATCCACCATGTTATAAACCTGCTGGAACAGATTGCCGATGAGCATCGGAACAGAAAAGCCTATGAGAAGCTTAAACTCGTCACCTGTTGTCATATCTTTTACAAATCTTCTGTTCATATCCATCACCTCCATCTCAGATACTGATATAAGATAGTTGTGAAAAGAGTGTAATCCTATATCCCGGTGAATGATATAAAGAATCAATCAAAATATAGAATAAATCTATCATTTATATAATAAATGCTGTAAAATAGGTATATCTATATAGAATTTTTTGTTTGATCCGGAGCAGGAAGGTTTCGCATGAATTATCTGTATGAATACAGTGATATATTGAACACTCCGTACGAATCATTTGTATTTGACACGGCGGTGAATGATTTTCCCGTAAGGCCTCATTTTCATCCGTATGTCGAGATCTTATGCATGACAGAGGGAAACATGTTCGTGACAGCCGGAGAAGAGGAATATTATCTTGAAGAAGGGGATATGATCCTGTTCTTTAGTAATGTACTGCATTCCATGTCCGCGAGCAGCATGAGGAGCGCGAGGTTTGCCGGGATCAAATTCGACATATCAAGGTTGGCTGTAAATACAAATTATACGCCGGGGCTGCGCACATTGCTTGCCGTGGCGCGAAAGCAGAACGCCAGGGTGTTCTTTCCGGGCGGAGATGAGATCCATGAACACGGAAGCTTTTTTGAATTCTGCAGGGAAGAGCTTGACAGGAAAGAGATTGGGTTCGACGTGGCAGTCCATGCTAAGCTGTGCCTTCTTATGACGAAGCTTATAAGGCTGTGGCAGGATGAAGGGATCGATTTTAACAATGTATCGGACTTTATCACCAGGGAAGAACTGTCCCTTCAGAATATAACTGAATATATAGATCTTCATCTGGATGAGGATCTGAGGGTAGATGATCTTGCGAAGAGATGTAATATGAGCTATTCGCATTTCGCAAGGAGTTTCAAGGAGATGTACGGCAGGTCATGCAAGGAGCATCTGGAATCGTTAAGGGTTGAAAAGGCGGAGGAGATGCTTAAGTTCACGGACCGGTCATTAAATGACATCGGGCAGGAACTGGGGTATGCGGACCAGAGCCATTTCATAAGGATGTTCAGGAAATATAAGGGCGTAACTCCGGGCGCGGTAAGAAAGACGGCAGTTTGATAAAAGCAGGATACTGTGGTATCTTAGACAGTGGGTTTTATGGATAGGACAAGGATGAAAACCGTTAAGAAAACGGATTTAGAGTATGAGAGGAGACGGTAGGATGAAAACAAGAGTTGCCATGATCTTTGGCGGTAAGAGCGTGGAACATGAGGTCTCGGTAATTTCCGGGATACAGGCTATCCTGAGCATGGATACCGATAAATATGAGGTCATCCCCGTATACATGACCAAGAAAAACGAGATGTATATAGGGAGTGATATCGGAAACATCGAAGCTTACAAGGATATTAAGGGCCTGCTCCTAAGGTCGCAGCGTGTGATCATGGTAAACGAGAACGGACGCGTTAAGCTCATACAGTTCCCGCTTAAGAAATTCGGGAAGAATCAGGAGCAGGAAATTGACATAGCCTTTCCGGTTGTACACGGTACCAATGTTGAGGACGGAGCTTTCCAGGGTTATCTTAAGACCATGGGGATCCCGTTTGTCGGCTGTGATGTGACCGCATCCGCCATAGGAATGGATAAGTTCATCATGAAGGCGGTACTCAAGGAGGGCGATGTTCCCGTGCTTGATGCGAAGCTTTATACCTTAAGCCATTACGCTGAAATGGAAGCGCTGCTTGATGATGTAGAGAAGACGTTTGGATATCCTGTCATCGTTAAGCCCGTAAACTTAGGTTCAAGCGTCGGTATTTCGGTTGCAAAGGACAGGGTGAGCCTTGCAGATTCAGTAGATGATGCGTTCAGGTATGCGACCAAGGTCCTTGTTGAGCATGCGATATCAAACTTAAGGGAAGTCAACTGTGCGGTACTGGGTGATGAGAATGAGGCGATCGCTTCAGAGGTCGAGGAGCCCATGCACAGCGAAGATATATTAAGCTATGAGGATAAATACGTAAGCAACTCAAAGAGCGGCGGTTCCAAGGGGATGGCAAGCGTATCACGAAAGATACCGGCCGAGATACCCGATAAGCTGAGGAATGAGGTAAGAGAGATGGCGGTTAAGTCATTCAAGCTCCTTGGCTGCAACGGAGTGGCACGTATCGACTTTATGATAGATGAGGATAACGGAAAGTTATATTTTAATGAGATAAACACGATCCCCGGATCATTGTCATTCTACTTATGGGAACCGATAGGTATCCCGTATAAGGAACTCTTAACACGCATGATCGACTTATGTTTAAAGAGGGCACGCACAGAGGAAAGCCTTACATTCACATTTGATACGAACATATTAAATTCTGCAAGCTTCGGCGGTTCCAAAGGCGGAAAGCTGTAAGAGATAAACCGTTTCTGTGAAAAAAATACCTCCCGGAATTTCCGGGAGGTATTTTTATAGCAATATTTATAAACTTATTGTTTTACCGTTATAAAGCTCGGGTAATCAATTTCATCCACCGTAACTACAACAGCAAATACACAAGGTTCGGTACCTGTAGGAACTTCAACCGCACATTTTGTAAAGTTGCCCTTTACTTCAGTGGGAGTGATCTTGAAATCAGCCCCTTCATCAGTTAATTCCTTTGTTCCGTCATCAGATAGAAGAACCTTAACTGCCTTCCAGTTTTCAGCCGTAAGCTTAACATTTTCGGGAATATTTTTAACGGTTACGTTAACTGTCTTTCCCTTCTTACCGGGCTTAACACTGAAATCCTTAACGGTAGGAAGTTTGGCAGTTACTGTGTATTCGAGCTTGCCGGCATTCTTTGCCGCATTCTTGGCTACCTTCTTATCGGTGCTCTTTGATGCTTCGATATCAAATCCGTAGTAAGCGGTTACCTTGAACTTGCCGGACTTAAGGACTGTAAGCTCACCGGTCTCGTTGTTAAATTCAACAAATCCTGCCTTCGCATTACATACGAAATAGTTGGGAACAACGGTAGCTTCTGCCATATCTATCATTTCTTCAGGCTTTACAGAGTCACCTCTCTTAGAAACATTCTTTACCTTGATATCCTTATTCTTAGCAGAATCCTTGAAGTACTTGGGAACTTCAACCTTAAACGTAACACTGCCGTTAGGTAAATAGGTCTTGCCGACCTTGGTCATCCTGGTAACCTTAACGTCACCTGACTTCTTACCGCCGCAGAATACGTAGCCGAGTTTCTTATCCTTCTTAACCGAACCAAGCTTCTTATCAACCTTGTCGGTTGCGGGATCCCTTACTTCAAACTTATCTGTCGATTCAACCTGGAAATCCTTGCCGAAATAATCCTCGCTTATCAGAGCGATCTTTTCGTTTGAAACTACATTCGAATCATCATCCAGATCTTTAGTGAAATTATCTAATTCCTGGTCAAGAACATGTATCCTGCAGGTAGCGGAAACATCAGGATTGGAGGTGGTAGCCGTTAAGGTAGCGTAACCTGAGCTCACACCCTTTATTGTACATGTTTCATCGTCGGATTTTAATATTTCAACCAATTCGGGATGTTCCGTAACGGTCCATACAATACTCTTATTGTCGGCATCTGCGGGACCTACAGCAGCGGTAAGGGTTTCCTCGCCTTTAAGCGACAAGGTGGTTTCCTTCTTGTTAAGCTTGATGGAACTTACCTTCTTCTTGCCCCCGCTCGAAAGTTCAAAATGATAGCTTCCGGATGAGAATTTCATGATACCGATGTAATAGGTACCCGTCGGGAAGATATCCGTATAATCCCTGTATCTTGCTATCAGCGGTTTGCTGACAAGAGGCTTATCCTTTGCTATATGACTCTGCTCCGAAAAATCCTCAAATGATAATGAAGATGTATCCTTGATATCATCCTTCATAATGAATTCGAAATAATCGATCTCGGTGGTGCTCAGTGATAAAAACAGCTTGGAAGGAGAATCAAGAGTCAGTTTATACCAGTCAGTCTTAGTGCGCGTTTCTACCGAAGACTGTGCAACATACTTGGTATCTTTTTTAATGGGACAGGCAGATAACTCATCATTCCTTGATCCGCCAAGCACGTCATCAATGAGAAGTTCTTCGTTTTTACCTGCAGTGATCGGTTTAAACTCCGTCTTGATCGTATAATCGGTCATACCTTCTTCCGAAGTATTTACAGAGACAAATAAGTTATAAATACCTTTTTTCAGATCCACACTGAAGCGGGCTTTATCTACATTTTCTTTCACGGTTTCGGTTCCCGGGGTCCAATTTACTTTTGTTCCGGAGCTGGTCCAATGTGGAGCATCATAAAGATCGATAACGATACCCGTATCGGTTGAAACTTCTAAATTAAGCCTGCCCGCATTCTCTACTGTCATCTGATAGTAATGATAATGGGCAGAAAGGTTTTCATTTTCGTTAAAATATATGTTTTTACCGTCAAAATTGTGTTCAATTGTACCTTTCGTTGTCTGAGCCTTGTCAAGAGAGATCTCTGTCGGGTTTTCCTTATCGAATAAGGTAACCTCTCTTTCAAGTGAGAATGTAAACTCGAAAGGCTTTTCATCCTTCTTTTCCCAACCGACATTACCGTCTACTACGATAAATAATTCCTGGCCTTTAAGAGCTTTGATCTCTTTTTCGAGGGAGCTGTTATCGCAGCTGCCGAATTTAAAATCTTTGTGCTGTGTTGAATTAAAATATTTATCAAGGTCATTGGTAAGATGGAATTCGGTCTCGCCATTTGCCGTTGCGGTTAATTTATAATATCCGTCCTTTTCAGTACTGAACTTATAAAACTTCTTATCATAATAGATACCCTGCTTCTCCTGTTCGGGATCATTTAAGTCATGCTTGTAAGTGGAATCCTTTACCGTGGTGCCCAATTTGTATGCAACAGGCTCCTTCCAGTTACCGGGTGCGGGATCACCGTCCAGATTCACAACCTCTTCCGTCTCTTCGTTTGCTACCTCATCAATGTTTGCAAGCTCCTCTTCGGAAACCGGTTCCAAAATGATATCTTCTGAACCGGAGAAGACAGGAGCATCCTCAAGCTGCACATCCGCAACATTATCCTTCAGATCGTCGGTAAGTTCACCGGCAAGTACGGTACCGGGAAAGGCAGTTAAT
>JAILJC010000204.1 GCA_024694965.1 Lachnospiraceae bacterium | reverse complement strand
AGGACACGAAGAATGACTATAATATCTTCCTTCAGCCGACGGTCTATACCCTTCGTCCCGGACATACCTTAAAGCTTGCCATTCTTGCACAGGATCCGCAAAGGGCTCTTGCCGATGAGGGCGAAGATGATACACCGTATTATGTTGATGGTTATGAGAATCCGGAATATTCATTTACGATCGATGATGCGTCCCTTGATGTAAGGCTGAATGTGATCAGACGCGGCAAGCCATGATTCAATGCCCACACCTGGAAATATGTTATAATAGGCGGCGGGAGTTATTGGTGGGATTAAAACTTAACGTGAGCATTGTCATAAGATCACAAGGCTCGCACAGTTAATGTCATCACACAGGTTATACAGCTTTCCCGTCTTCAGGCCGACAACAGTGGGACGCAGACAGTTAGCATTGTTGTTCTGCACCACTTTGGCCGGTTCGCCCGTGGAAAGAGTAACTATACTGTCAACGGGGTACAGGATAACGCAGTTTAAGAAGCTTACCATCGCCTGCATATCAAGGTCCTGTGTCATGGCAAGTATCATCTCAACTGCTTCGCGTTTCTGAAATGCTTTTTTATACGGCCTTTCGGTAACGAGTGCATCGTACACATCGGCAACAGCGATTATCTTGGCATATTTGTGTATACCTTCATCGGGTGTACCGAGCGGATAGCCTTTTCCGCTTATCTTTTCGTGATGCTGAAGAACGCCTTTTAAGATGTTTTCGTTAAACTGATTCTTCTCCTTAAGGATCTTAAAACCAAACAGAGAATGCTGCTTCATCAGCTCGAATTCCTTATCATCGAGCTTTCCCGGTTTATTGAGTACTTCATTCGGTATCTGCGATTTGCCAAGGTCATGCAGGAGGCCCGCAACGCCGAGTTCCCTGAGTTCTTCCTTATCAAGGCCGTAATTCTGGCCTATGACCATGGCCATTGTCGCTACATCAACACTGTGTTTGAAAGTGTATTCATCACTGACCTTAATAAGGTTTATATCGATGGCGACTGCCTTGTTTCCGGTGATGGCATTTACCAGCTCACCCGAGATGTTATTGGTCGTTTCAAGGAAACCTTCCGATTCGGTATTATGAAAAAGGAACTGGATGCCTTCTCCAACCCTTTTGCATACTTCCTGGTCGAGACGCACTTTTGAACGGTCCTCGACACGGCTTTTCTGAATGAGTTCACGGGTATACACGGGAAGATTTTGTTCGAGTTTGGACAGTTCCTCTTCATCCGGCTCACCAAACCGGATATAGATCCCGCCTACTCCGTGCTCCCTAAGATATTCTATTTGAAAATCGTCCAGGACCGAGCCTTTGACAATGAGTTCGCGGCCGCGGGAGTCAATTATGGCCTGGTCGATCTTCATGCCCGACTTAAGTGTCCTGGTACTGACAAGTTTACGCTTAACCATGGTAGAATCATTTTAACAAAAATGATTCTGTGGTACAATAATATAAGTTGATAACGAGGATTTTTGATATAATGTTTATAAACGATATTTTTTGTCCTGTTGCTACGACCTATCGTATAGACAAAGATTTGAACGAGTTCATAAGGGGACGACGAGCGGAGGTGTTAAAGGCTATGACGATCGATATAAAGGGACAAGGATTCGTTAAAGATTTGGTAGGGGCTTTATGAAGATAGGCAGCCATGAATTTGATTTAAAAAATAACACCTATGTAATGGGAATACTAAATATAACACCCGATTCTTTTTCTGACGGTGGCTCGTATCCCGATGTCGGTGCTGCAGTTAAACGTGCTCTTATCATGGTAGATGAGGGTGCCGATATCATCGATATAGGAGGAGAGTCGACTCGCCCCGGTCACGTTCCGGTAAGTGCGGATGAGGAGATGAGCCGCATAGTGCCCATCCTCGAAGAGCTGAAGAAGGAGTCGGATATACCTGTATCCATAGATACTTACAAGGCAGCAACCGCTAAGGAGGCACTGGATAAAGGTGCCGATCTTATAAATGACATATGGGGATTAAGATATGACAACGGAGAGATGGCCGGGGTCATAGCGGAGGCGGGCGTACCATGCATACTCATGCATAACAGGAATGAGGCGGTTTATAATAACCTGCTTAAGGATATGCTCACGGATATTAATCAGACTCTTTCCGTCGCAAAAGCCGCGGGGATCAAAGATGATAAGATAATACTTGACCCCGGGATCGGCTTCGGGAAGACATATGAAGATAACATAACAGTATTGAATAACTTGAGTTATTTTTGCGAGACCGAATATCCGCTACTTTTGGGCGCATCAAGGAAATCGGTTATCGGCAATGCACTTGGGCTGCCGACAGATAAACGGGTCGAGGGTACCATCGTGACAACTGTCCTCGCTTCGCAGGCGGGCTATTCTTTTGTTAGGGTACATGACGTGGTGCAAAACAAGCGCGCGCTTGATATGCTAAAGGCGATAAAGCAATATTAAAGATAGGCCACCAGCGGTGAACAGAGATTATATAGGGGAAAATATGGATATATTGAAATTTTTTAATGGAAAACGTGTATTTATTACTGGGCATACGGGCTTTAAAGGATCGTGGATGTGTGAAGTACTTAAGATGGCCGGAGCTAATGTTACCGGTTATGCACTGAGGGCCCCGGAAGTATCCCTGTATAATACTGCTCATATATATGAAGATATTACATCTGTTATCGGCGACATAAGGGATGTCGGAAAGCTTAAGGAGGAATTTTCCCATGCTGATCCCGAGATCGTTATCCATATGGCGGCACAGCCGATTGTACGGGAATCATATAAGGACCCGGCATATACATACGAGACCAACGTGATGGGTACGGTAAACATACTCGAATGCGTAAGAAAGAGCGATACGGCAAGGTCTTTTGTAAACGTGACCACCGATAAGGTATATCTTAACAGGGGCAGGAAAGAAGGATTTAAGGAAGGCGAAGAGCTTAACGGATACGATCCTTACAGCAATTCCAAATCGTGCTCGGAACTTGTCACCCAGACATATAAAAGATGCTTTTTTGATGATAGAGATACAGCCATTTCCACCGCACGTGCGGGAAACGTCATCGGCGGCGGTGATCATTCCGCTGACAGGATAATCCCCGACTGTATACGCGCGGTCACAAAAGGAGATCCCATCATAGTAAGGAATCCTGATTCGGTAAGGCCGTACCAGCATGTTCTAGAACCCGTATACGCATATCTCCTGATAGCGATGAAACAGTTTGAAGACAGGAGATTCCGGGGCTCGTATAATATAGGGCCTGATGAAAAGGGATGCGTTACGACAGGTGAACTTGCCGATAAGTTCTGCTCGTTATGGGGCAGCGGGGCAGCCTGGATCAATAAAAGCGACGGAGGCCCTCATGAGGATAATTTCTTAAAGCTTGACTGTTCGCTTATGAAGGAGACGTTTGGCTGGGCTCCGTTATGGGATATAGACGAAGCACTTAAGTGTACGATAGACTGGACAAAATGTACGATCGGAAACGGCGATGTCCGCTCCTGCATGCATGAACAGATAAGCAGATATATAAACGGACAGGAGGGACGGCCCTCATAACGGATAACCGGGAAGGACACGGCTCCGGGAGGAGAGATTACGATGAGAAAGTGGGAAACGAAGGAACAGGC
>JAILJC010000185.1 GCA_024694965.1 Lachnospiraceae bacterium | reverse complement strand
TTTAAGAAGGTTTTAAGCCGTCCGTTTCGCCTTGCCGCAGGCTGAAGATTAAATTTACATTAAAAGTGACGGATATGCTCCCTGACATATGGAAAAAATGCGCCAAATATGTTATCTTACAAGGGAATTTAACGTGATAGGGAGCGGCAATGACACCAAGGTTACGAATATTAAAAAGGGGCTTTGACCGGCTTGTTTTATTCTGCATAAGCTGTCTTGTCATCATTCCCGTATATATCATCATGTGGACAGGCATCACGCCGGTCCCCGGGATACGGGAAAGGTTCGGCGCATGGATAGCGGTAATAATCATCACTACAGTGATCCTTACCATATTGTTCTTTGCCGGGATGATAAGGGTGTATATATCATCGGAGCAGCTTGCGCTTAAATGGCGTATCCTCGGCCTTGTATGCGGATGCATCCCGATACTCAACCTTATCATGCTTATAAAGATAATGACGGTGGTATCGGCCGAGCTTAAGTTTGAAGATACAAGGCTTAAACGCGATGAGGAACGAAAGGATGAGCGGATATGCGCGACAAAATATCCGATAATCCTGGTCCACGGCGTGTTTTTCCGTGATTTTGCGTATTTAAATTACTGGGGAAGGATCCCCGCGGCACTTGAGGGTAACGGTGCGGTCCTGTATTACGGGGAACACCAGTCTGCAGCCTCGGTAGCCGAATGCGGACGTGAACTGGCGGAGCGCATCGAATCGATAGTACGTGAAACAGGCTGTGAAAAGGTAAACATCATAGCACATTCAAAGGGCGGCCTTGATTCAAGGTATGCGATATCCAAATGCGGCTGTGATAAATATGTCGCATCCCTTACAACGATAAATACCCCGCACAGGGGATGTGAGTTTGCCGACTACCTGCTCGGCAAGATTCCTGAGGATCAGCAGCAGTCGATAGCTGCCGCATACAACAATGCCTTTAAAAAGCTGGGCGATGAGAAGCCTGATTTCCTCGAGGCGGTCGGGGACTTAACCCACACGGCATGCAAAAGGTTCAACGATGAGATAAAGGACATGCCGGGTGTTATATACAGGAGTGTAGGCTCAAGGTTAAGCCACAGCAGCGGCGGCCGGTTCCCGCTTAACATGTCCTATCATCTGGTTAAGTATTTTGACGGTGAGAATGACGGCCTTGTGGGCAGGGATTCGTTTGAATGGGGCAGTGATTACAGGTATCTTAAGGTTAACGGGAACAGGGGTATCTCGCACGGCGATATGATCGATCTTAACAGGGAAAACATTCCTGATTTTGATGTAAGGGAATTTTATGTAGGTCTTGTAAAGGAACTCAAGGACATGGGTCTGTAGGAGGTTTTTTATGGATAATAAGGAGAAGTATATGATCTCAGATGAAGCATTAAGTAACGTAAGCGGCGGAACGGAATTAAGGGATGAGCTGATAAGCGGGCGCAATTGTCCGTACTGCCATCTGTCTTTGGAAGAAACGGATGACATTTATAAGGCCAAGAAAGTATTTTATTACTGCAAGAGCTGTGATAAATATTTTGATCTTGCGTTAAAGCCGGTCAGTGACCCCACGGTTGTGGTAAGCAACAGGGCATGCTAATGCAGGAGTGATCTTATGGGCAGGTATGCGGTTATTTTCCCGGGAATAGGATATCATGCGGATAAGCCGCTGCTTTATTATTCCGGCAAGCTGGCTGCTTCTATGGGCTATGAGGTGATAAGGATAAGCTATCCGGCCTGTGAAGTCAACTTAAAGCAGGCAACCTCCGGGCAGATACATGAGTTTGTCAGGGAATGCTTAAGTGTTACCGAAAAAACACTTGATGAGCTTGCCACGGCGGAAAATGAATTCCTGTTTATTTCAAAGAGTATCGGTACTGCAGTTGCGGCTGCTTATGCGGCCAAGGGGGAGTACACTGTAAGGCACGTTTTTTTTACACCGCTTGCCGAGACATTTGACTATGTTAAGGATGGCAGCGGTATCGCTTTTAACGGGACAAAGGATAACTGGGCGGACTGTGATACCGTATGCAGCCTGTGCAGGGATCATAATATCCCGGTCACTACCATAGATAATGCAAATCATTCACTTGAAACGGGTGTGGTGAGCAAGGACACCGAAACACTCTGTCAGGTCTTGAAATCTGTTGAAGAATTTGTAGGGAATTAACAGCAAGACAGACAGTAAAGTTATGCTGAGAAGTCCGTCAACCGAACAGGTTGAAGGCTGTAAGCAGCAGTATGAAAAGGAGCGCCGGTGCAACGAACTTAAGCATTACGGTGAATCCTTCTTTTTTGGCAAAATGCTCCCCGTTCTTTGAAGCCTCATCGATAACAACCTGCGGTTTTAATACCCAGCCCATGAGTATACAGGTACCGATGGATACCACGGGCATCAGGATATTGTTTACGAAGTAGTCTGCCACATCCAGGATCTGTCCCACAGCTCCGTTTGGGAGCTTTAATTCGAAATAAAATACATTGTATCCCAAGCACACTATAAGTCCCAATACAAGTGTTATAACAAATTCCGTGATAACGGCCTTTTTGCGTCCTATGGAAAACCTGTCCATAAAGCTTGACACGACAGCTTCCATGATGGATACGGAGCTTGTCAGTGCCGCAAACAAAACCAGTGCAAAAAACATGCAGCCTATAACGGTTCCTATCCCGCCCATCATCTTAAATACCATGGGCAGTGAAATGAACATAAGCCCGGGACCGGAAGCTTCCATTCCTTCCCTTCCCATGAAGACATATACCGCGGGGATGATCATCATTCCGGCAAGGAAGGCAACTCCTGAGTCAAATATCTCTATGCGTGAGACCGATTTGCAGATGTTTGCATCATCAGGCATGTACGAACCGTAAGCGATCATTATACCCATTGCTACGCTTATACTGTAAAACAGCTGACCCATCGCATCCATTAAGGTTTTTATGAGCGAGGAAAATGTCACGTTTGAAAAATCGGGAATGAGCATTACCTTTAGTCCCTGCAGGCCCGTCCTTACGGTGCCGGTTTCATCGGTATAGGAGATGCTTAACGAGAATCCCAGTATTATGACTATGAGGATTATGAGAAGCGGCATCATTATCTCGGAAAACTTTTCGATGCCCTTTTCAACTCCGCTTAATACTATTACCGTGGTCAGGGCAAGGAATACAAAAGCCATTATAATGGGTGATGAAATATCTGTTATGAAGGATGAAAAGTAACCTTCCGAAGTTGTGGAGGAACCCGCTCCGGTAATGAAGGTGATAAAGTATTTTACAACCCAGCCGCCTATAACGCAGTAGTAAGGAAGGATGAACATAGGCACGATGCAGGCCGGCAGTCCCAGGAACTTCCACTTTTTGTTAAGTGCGCCGTATGCGGTCAGAGGACTCTGCCTGGTTTTACGTCCTATCGATATTTCGGTCGTAAGCAGGGTGAAACCGAAGGTTGCCGACAGTATGAGATATATTAAAAGGAACAGTCCGCCGCCGTCGCGCGCCGCAAGGTACGGGAACCGCCATATATTGCCAAGTCCTACCGCACTTCCGGCTGCGGCCAGTACAAATCCCAAAGATCCGGTAAATGAATTTCTCTTTTTTGATTCGTTCATTGCTATACTCCTTACATAAAACATTAACGGATATAAGTATATCACAAAATCCGGTCCGATTTGTTATAATATCTTTTGAGGAAAGGAGTGAAGTTTAAATGAACAGGAAACTTATAGCATTACTTGGTGTGTTTACGCTGGCTGTCGCATGTCTTACGGGATGCGGAAAAAAGGAGGCGGATAAACCCTCTAAAATAAATGAACCTGAGCAGGTTGAGGAGCAGGAGGATGCAGGAGAGCAGGAAAACGAAGTCGGCATGGGAAATCCGTGGGTTGAGATAACGGAAGCGGAGGCGAATGAACTGTGCGCAAGGCTTTTTAAGGCCCCCGACGGAGCGGCTTCAAAAATCTGGCAGAAATGCGAATCGCTCGGCGATCCCGATAATTACCTTGGGCCCCTTATCCAGCTTGATTTTGAACTTGACGGCATGGAATTTACCGCAAGGGCCCAGCAGGGAGCGGCGGAAGATGCCGATATTTCGGGGATATACGCCGAATGGACCGATGGACCTACGGACCTTACGCTTGCAAACTGGGGTGAAGGACATATGGCAGGCAAGTCCTACCGTGCGATCGATGATGAGGGATATACAGATCTTATAACATGGTATGACATCGAGATAGGTATCATGTATTCACTTTCCGTTACATCACCCGATCTTGACGGATTTGACATACAGGCCATAGCCGAGCAGATGTATGCGGGCGAACCGGTTGCAGTTGAAGACGATCCCCATGCCGTTTTTCAGGAGATCCTTTACAGGTATAAGGAAGCACAGGATATGGGATACACGATGGATCAGGTCATACAGATGGGACTTGAGACCGAGCTTGTGCAGCATGGCTGGCCCATGCCCGGTACAGAGGATAATATAAAGTATCTTTATTATGATATAGACGGCAACGGGCAAGATGAGCTGATCATAAAATATTACGGTGATGTCAGCGATATCTGGGGCTACGACGGTTCGGCGGTAAACATGGCGTTTTCCACACCCTACAGGGGGATAGCGACGCTGTATCCCGACGGTGTGCTCAATCTTCTTTTTTCGATATCAGCCTCAGATTCAAGGTCGACATGGTATAAGTATGATGCCTCAATCGCGGATTATATCGTAACCGAAGAGAAATCTTCTTTGGAACCTTTGGAAATTCCGGCGGGCGATCCGCTCAATGACATCGTCCTTCCCGCTGATCGTGAACCCATACTTAAGCCAGATGCAGCTGGCGGCGGCGATCCGCTCGAGGGACTGGTGGCTTATGACATCCTGGATAAGTTCCGTGCTTTGGAATCTGTGAAGGATGCAGGCTCCATATATGATGAAGGATGTGCGCTCGGAAGCTGGGTACAAAAGAGCATAGGAAGGGGAATGCTCCCGGATAAAGTAAAGGATATCGGAGTAACGATAGGAAACCGCTATGAGTTCTGGTTCGGAACGGATATAAGCAACAACTATGAAGACAATTTCCCCTCTGTATACGGGACTTATTATGCATTAAAGGATTACTATAACTCGGAAGGAGTAAACAGCACTGACTTTTATAACAGTGTTTTGCAGGAAAACGAATACATGGGCAACGGTGATCCCGAAAACATTAAGAAAATGTATGCCGACCTGCAGAAATTCATCACCGAATGCAACAATATTGTCCGCGCAATGAATTAACGAGGTATCATCCTATGATAAAAGCCGTCATTTTCGATATGTTTGAAACGCTGGCTTCCCTGTTTGAAGGGAGGACCTATTTCAGCGAGCATATGGCTGAGGATGTGGGCCTTCCCCATACCGAGTTCAGGAAGGCATGGCACACGACCGAACAGGGAAGGAGCTGCGGAAAGTATACTATCGAGGAAGGAGTGGAGACGGCACTCCGTCTGATGGGAAACTATAAAAAGGAAAGTGTGACTCTGCTTGCCGGGAAAAGGAGAGAATCACTCGAAGATACTTTCAGAGTAATACCTGAGGATTCGCTTGATCTGCTTAAAGGGCTTAAGGAGCGCGGACTCCTTACAGGCCTTATAAGCAACTGCTATTCCGACGAAAGGGAATTCATTATAAACAGTCCTTTATACCCTTACTTTGATGCGGTCATGCTTTCCTATGAACAGGGAGTGTGCAAGCCCGATCCCGAGATATTCAAACGCGCTGCGGATAAGCTCGGGGTTGAACCGGGTGAATGCCTATATGTGGGCGACGGCGGCTCGGATGAGCTTTTTGCGGCATCAAAAATGGGGATGAAGGCCGTGCAGACCCTGGTATTTCATGATATGGCATATGAACCTCATGTTCCGTGCGGGGTCCTTTCCGAGTTCCCGCATATCTACAAGCAGGACGAGCTGTATAAGTATCTGTAGATCCTACTCAAGTACAACTTGAATAAACCCTTGAAAAATCAACGCCCACTCGCTACTATATAGGTGTGGGCAGCGGTATCATATGCCTGTAAGGAGGCAGTGCCATGAGTATAGGAACAAACATAAAACAGTTCAGGGAAGAGCGCGGGCTCACCCAGGAAATGGTAGCTGAAAAAATGGGAGTGACCTTCCAGGCGGTGTCGTCGTGGGAGCGGGATGAGTACAAGCCGGATCTTGATAAGGCGGTAAAGCTTGCGGAGTTATTCGATGTATCCCTCTCGGCGATAGTCGAGGAAAAGCACCGGGCATCTAAGACAAAGGACACCATATATAACTGGGAGCACATGAAGACATTTGTTAAAACGACCGCGGGTAATTTCAAAATGGGAAACACACTCAAGGCGGTTGATTATGCGATTAAGGCTCACGAAGGGCAGACCAGGAAGAAATCGGCTGTGCCGTATATCTATCATCCGTTAAACCTTGCATGCCATTCTCTGGCGATGGATATAAAGGAGGATGAGATAATCGCGGCGTGCCTCCTCCACGATGTCGTCGAGGACTGTAAAAAGAAGCTTGAGGACCTGCCGGTAAACGATGAAACGAGGGAACTTGTAGGGCTTCTTACCTGCAAAAAGACAAATGATGAGAATCGCAGACAGATACTTGACGAGTACTACGGAAATATAGTCAAAAACCCTAAGGCAGCGCTCATCAAATGCATCGACAGGTGCAACAACCTTACATCCATGTCGTGGGGCTTAAGCCGCGACAGGATATACCGGATGATCGCGGAAACCGAGGAGTACTATCCCGCACTAATAAAAGCGATAAAAGCGACTCCGGAGTACAACAACGCCGCATGGCTCCTGCAGTACCAGATAAAGAGCATGCTGGATATTTACAAGCGGCTTATGTGATATCGTTTCCGGACCCGGAGAAAGGCCACAGGAAAAAAGATGGTACAAATAAAATGCACCAATTGCATATATTGCGAAACTGCATACTATCAGGAAGATAAGATATGCGTACCTCAGAGGTTTTCAACATCGGACCCAAGGAATACCAAGGATAATATACCCTGCAAGTTCTATGAGGAAGCACCGAGAACAAGGGAGCGGACAGGGTTGTATGGAATAATGATCTATGAAGTATGGGATGAAGAAGAAGGCCGTTATGTCGAAGACAGGCCGATCATGATCTATTAGCATATTTTTTTGTTAATCTACTTTTAATAATTCATAAAAGATAACTTAATAAAGCTGTAGTAGACTGTATATCGTTGAAGGAATACGGAAAAGGTTAGTAATGATTTAAAAACATAAATAGGAGGAAAATAAGATGGAGATCAAATTGGAAGCAGTAGAAAAGATTATGGAACTGGCGGGTGTGGATTACTACACAGCCAAGGAAGCGCTCGTAAACGCAGAAGGGGATATCGATAAGGCTCTTGAAGACCTGGCTCCGAACAGTTCGAGTGCGGGCGACGAGATCAAGGAAATGATCGATAAGCTCAAGGCAAAAGTAAAAGAAGGCAATGTGGACAGGGTACAGATACGCAAGGCTGATGAGATCATCCTGAAGGTTCCCGTAAATGTGGGGATCATCGGCGGTATCATCGGTGCAGCAACAGCTCCGTGGGCACTCATTGCCGGTACCATAGCAGCTTTCGGCTTTGGATGCAAGCTTGAGATCGTTAAGAAGGACGGCACTACAAGCGAAATAGTTTAACCCATAAAGAATGGGTCACAGAAATTTAATGAAGGCGTTTGTTTGAATTAGCAGGGCGATTATGTCCAGATGGATTTAAACAAACGCCTTTTCATTTTGAATTTTCTTGGTTTTATCTTTAAGGTTTTCTGTCATCTTATATATGTGGTAAAATTTAATAAGTGATCATATTACGGCAGGATTTATACATGGACAGGCAGGAAGCGTACTGTTAATAAAAGCAACACTTGATCCACAATAAGGAGGGAACTGAATGGATAAGAAAGCTATAAGAGAAATCGACAAAAGGTGTATCGAGGAAGAGGCAAAATACAGGTTTGATTCATTTTCGCAGACAGAGGCCTTAAAGCTTGGCAGTTTCATATATGAGAAGAGCAAAGAGTTTCCAAAGCCTGTTGCCATTGAAATCAGGATAAACCATATGCTGGTATTCTGTTTTTATCCGGACGGGACCAATGAAAACAACAGGCTCTGGTTAAGTGCCAAAGCAAAAACCGTGGATATGACACAGAAGAGTTCCCTTCGTTTCTGGACTAATGTACAGCTGTCAGGAAGCTCACCCAAAAGCAAGAGAATGCCGGAGAGTGAATATGCTTGCTGCGGAGGCGGATTTCCTTTAGCAGTTAAGAATATAGGCGTGATCGGGACCATTTGTGTATCCGGACTGCCCCATATGGAGGATCATAAGCTGATAGTGGATGCCTTGGAAGAGTATCTGGGCGGTAACTAAAAAATAAAGGAGTCCGTAAGGACTCCTTTCAGACTGTAGACAAAGCGGGAGTGGAACTTCAGGTTCCGCTCCCATTTTTCTGTTTTGAAGAGTTTTTATCATACAGCCAGCGGACAACCGAATAATCTATCATATGAAGGTCCTATTATCCCCTTTCTTTGAAGCATTC
>JAILJC010000074.1 GCA_024694965.1 Lachnospiraceae bacterium | reverse complement strand
TGGATACGCCCTTTTGGACAGGGGTGCATTATCTATCAATCTTCCATCTTTCCGATACTATGACAGAATGTACCCGTCACAGGATGTTTTGAGTAAACTGGGCAATCTTGTGGCGCTTCCACTACAGGGCAGAGCACTAAGGATGGGCAATAGTGCATTTGTTGATGAATCATGGAATGCATATCCTGATCAGTGGGCGAAGCTGAGATCAGTGAAGAAAGTCTCTTTGAATGAAGTGAACTCATATCTTCGGGAATGGAATCTGGATCAGATTCAATATGTTTCAACGACTAAATATGCTGAGAAGAACGGTCAGGTACGCCCTTGGAAAAAAGACGACAGATTTGATCGCCGGGATGTGATAGGTGGTGAATTACATATTGTTCTTGATGATGGGGTGTATGTCGATGGATTAAATCTTGATGTGAAGATACAGAATCAGATTAAGGGAATGGCAACCATCGACAATCCGGAGTTTTATAAGAATAAGGCGATAGGAAGGTCAAATTATTATAATCTTAGAACCATAACAATGTGGAAAGATACCGAGGGATACATCAGGATTCCCATCGGATTGCTCGAGAAGATAGAAAGCAAATGCAGGGAAACCGGAATCATTGTTGAGAAAAATGACAACAGGTCCATTGGTAGGCCAATACGTGTCCATTTTAAGGGAGAACTCAGAGAACAACAGGAATTAGCGGCATTACATCTAGAGAAATATGAAAATGGCATATTGTGTGCTCCACCGGCATTTGGAAAAACCGTGCTTGCAGCTTATATGATAGCAAAAAGAAAGGTCAGCACACTGATATTACTTGAAAAGACGGATCTGCTTCCGCAATGGATAGACGAATTCAACAGATTTCTTGATATCGATGAGAAACCGCCGGTATATAAAACAAAAACAGGGCGCGAAAAGCGAAGAGACAGTGTGATAGGAACACTTATATCCGGAAATGATAAGACAAGCGGGATCATTGATTTTGCTATGATAGGTTCAGCCTATCATAAGGGAGAGTATTTTGAGAATATCGATTCATATGGAATGGTTATTTGTGATGAATGTCATCATATAGCTTCATTGCAGGGGCAATTGCTGATGAACAGGATACGTGCAAAATATGTGTACGGTCTTTCCGCCACCCCAGAAAGAAGCGATCATTTGGATGATATCGTATATATGCTTTTGGGGCCAGTTCGACATAAGTATTCTGTTAAAGAACAGGCGGATGTGCAGGGATTGGAACGGTATGTTTGTCCGAGATTTACAAGGGTAGTTAATATTTCCGGCCAGAAACCTGATATACATAAGGCTGATGAACTGATAGCGGACAGTGAAGTAAGAAATGAACAGATTGTAACTGATGTCGAGCAGGCGATGGTTGCCGGACGCACTCCGGTGATATTGACCAAACTAAAGAAGCATGCTGAACTGTTAAATAAAAAGCTTCAGGGAAAGGCAGATCATGTTTTTCTGATATATGGCGGACAGACTATGAAACAGAATCAGGATATCAAAGATCAGATGTTTCGGGTTCCGTCAAATGAAACGCTTATTCTGATAGCAACCGGACAGAAGATAGGAGAAGGATTCAACTTTCCAAGACTGGATACGCTTATGCTTGCGGCACCTGTTAAGTTTGAGGGAAGACTTGTACAATATATCGGACGTTTGAATCGTTCTTATGAAGACAAGAAAGATGTGATGGTTTATGATTACGTGGATCCGCATATAGGATTCTTCGACAGGCAATACAGAAATCGATTGAAAACGTATAGAAAACTTGGATATCAGGTTATATCCAACCCAGCTATAGAGAAGCAGAATACTAACACGATCTTTAATGGAAGAGATTATACAGAGATCTTTGAGAGGGATCTGATAGAAGCAAATCGTGAAATTGTGATATCAAGTCCCGGACTTAAAAGAAACAAAGTAGAACGGCTTATTGCCTTGCTGAAAACAAGACAGGAAGCCGGTGTATCAGTAACTGTTATCACAACGGAACCGGATGCTGTCGGGTACGGAGATATCATAGAGCTCCATATATTGATTGATGAAATGAGAAGAAGTGGAATCAATGTTCGTACAACACCGGACGAGGGGGAGCATTATGCTGTAATAGACCGAAAACTTGTATGGCATGGTGGTATGAATCTGCTCGGAAAAGCAGATGTTTATGATAATCTTATCCGAGTGGAAAATGAACAGGCCGCTGCGGAATTATTGGAGATTACAGAGCGTGCGGTTAATAGATGATGGTAGACAGTGAATTATTGTGTTATTTTATGTTGGGGCATATAGAAGATGAAATGATGCAATAACAGGATGCGACAACAGGTTTTATGATTCTAAAGGCATAAAGGATTTTTAATAAAATGAACTTCGAATTACACTCAGATTACAAACCCACAGGCGACCAGCCGAGGGCAATAAAAGAATTAGTAGATGGTTTCAAAGCGGGCAACCAGTTTGAGACCTTACTTGGTGTTACGGGATCGGGAAAAACGTTCACGATGGCGAACGTCATAGCTGCCCTCAACAAACCAACACTGATCATCAGCCACAATAAAACTCTTGCCGGCCAGCTGTACGGAGAAATGAAGGAGTTTTTTCCAAATAATGCCGTTGAATATTTTGTGTCCTACTACGACTACTATCAGCCGGAGGCCTATGTTCCTTCGACCGATACCTATATTGAGAAGGACTCATCGGTCAATGATGAGATCGATAAGCTGAGGCTTTCTGCAACGGCATCCCTTACGGAGCGTAGGGATGTGATCGTTGTTGCCTCGGTTTCGTGCATCTACGGCATAGGTTCGCCGAGCGATTATATGAACATGATCATATCGCTTAGACCCGGAATGCAAAAGGACCGTGATCAGGTCATTAAGGAACTTATAAGCATCAGCTATGAGCGAAACCACATGGATTTCGGACGCGGCAAGTTCAGGGTGAACGGAGATATAATCGAGGTGTTCCCGGCATGGGAATCCGACCGTGCGGTGCGGATCGAATTTTTCGGGGACGAGATCGACCGCATTGTGGAAATTGACCCATTAACGGGACAGATAAAGGCGACGATGAGCCATTTTGCCGTATTTCCCGCTTCGCATTATGTAATACCGCGCGATAAGGTAGAAGCGGCTTGTATGACTATAGAGGCGGAGCTTGAGGAACGTATAAAGTATTTTGAACAGGAAGGACGTCTCCTTGAGGCCCAGCGTATAGCGGAACGGACAAGATACGATATCGAAATGCTTCGTGAAACGGGATTCTGCTCAGGGATCGAGAACTATTCGCGCCATCTTTATGGCGGGGCACCGGGCTGTGAACCCTATACCCTTATGAACTATTTCCCCGATGATTATCTTATAATTGTTGATGAGTCGCATATGACGATACCCCAGATCAGGGGCATGTATGCGGGTGACCAGTCGAGGAAGACTACGCTTGTTGATTTCGGCTTCAGGCTCCCCTCGGCAAAGGACAACCGCCCCTTGAATTTTAGCGAGTTTGAGGGTAAAATAGACCAGATGATGTTTGTATCGGCAACGCCTGCCGATTATGAGGCCGAACATGAGCTTTTACGCACCGAACAGGTGATAAGGCCGACAGGCCTTCTTGATCCGAAGGTCGATGTAAGGCCGGTCGAAGGCCAGATAGACGACCTGATCGCCGAGATAAGGAAGGAAGTAAAGGGGCATAATAAAGTCCTTGTAACGACTCTTACCAAGCGGATGGCCGAGGACCTTACTGATTATCTTAAGGAAGTAGGCATCAGGGTCAAATACCTGCATTCCGATGTTGATACGCTTGAGCGGGCCCAGATAATAAGGGACATGCGCCTTGACATCTTCGATGTGCTGGTCGGCATCAACCTTTTAAGGGAAGGCCTTGATATCCCGGAGATATCCCTGGTTGCCATCCTGGATGCCGATAAGGAAGGCTTCCTGCGTTCGGAAACGTCGCTTATTCAGACGATAGGACGTGCTGCGAGGAATTCCGAGGGCCACGTCATCATGTATGCCGATACGGTGACTGATTCTATGCATCATGCGATCGATGAAACCAACAGGCGCCGCAAGATACAGCAGAAATATAATGAGGAACACGGCATAACGCCTCAGACGATAAAGAAAGCGGTCAGGGATCTTATAAGCATCTCCAAGGAAATAGCAAAGGAGGAGATGAGGTTTGAAAAAGATCCCGAATCCATGGACGATAAGGAACTTGACAAGCTTATATCCCAGGTAGAAAAGCAGATGAAGAAGGCGGCAGCGGAGCTTGACTTTGAATCGGCGGCAATGCTCAGGGATAAGATGATCGAGCTTAAAAAGCTTAAATACGGAGAAAAGAAGTGAGTAAGATTTCAGTGGTGGTTCCCACCTTTAACGAGTCGGAAAACGTGGGGAACCTTGTCAATCAGATAGATTACGCATTAAAGGGCATCGAATATGAGGTCATTTTCGTGGATGACAGCAACGATAATACGCCCGATGTCATTGAGCAGGTTATGAAGGAGAATCATAATGTCCGCATGAAGCACCGCGTTGGCGAAACGGGGCTTGCAACCGCGGTCATTGAGGGATTCAGGATGGCTGAAGGTGATTACATCGCAGTCATGGATGCCGACCTGCAGCATCCCCCCGCAATACTCAGATCAATGTATTACTGCCTTGAGACGGGCGTTGATTTCTGCGTTCCGAGCAGGTTCATCCCCGGCGGATCTGACGGCGGACTCGGTCCGTACCGTAAGCTCGTATCTGCGGTCGCAAGGTATATAGGAAAGATATTGCTCCCGTGTCTTAGAAAGATAACGGATCCTACCAGCGGGCTGTTTATGTTCAGGCGCGATGTCATTAAGAATGCCGACCTTCAGCCTATCGGATGGAAGATACTCATCGAGGTCCTGGCAATGGGTACATACAGGACGGTGGTTGAGATACCGTACAAGTTCCAGGCACGTCCCGCAGGAGAGAGCAAGTTAACCTCCAAGGTTACGATAGAATACCTTGAGCAGGTACGTGCTCTTATGAAACGAGGCAAGAAGCAGCGCGGTGTCAAGGTTATACGCTGGTCGCCCGAGCGGCTTAAAACGGTACAGGGTTCATGAGGGAGAATCATTAATACTGGGGATTTAAGATGGTTTTTAGTTCTGTCATATTTTTCTGTTTCTTTTTACCCATAATGATAATAGGATATTACGCACTTCCGGCAAAGCTTCGGAATATCTGGCTTCTGCTGGGAAGCCTGTTTTTCTATGCCTGGGGCGAGCCCAAGTATATCTTCATCATGGTCGCTTCTATCGTGGGTAACTATGCATTCGGAATGCTCATTCATTTCTTTGCGGTGAAGGAAGCTTCAGCCACGGGGACGGTTCTTTTGGCGGGTGAAAATAACGCGCCAAAAGAACCGTCCCCGTGGCTGGGAAAAAAGATAACGATCATTGTGACCGTTATCTACAACCTTGGCATTCTGTTTTATTTCAAGTATTTCAACCTCTTCATGGAGACGATAAGCCAGATATCACATAAGGAGATCACCTGGCTCAAGGTTGCGCTGCCGATAGGTATCTCGTTTTATACCTTCCAGGGCATGTCATATGTAATAGACGTGTACAGGGGGGACATGAAGCCCGACAGGAACGGCGTTCCGGTTGAACTTGTTCAGAAAAACCCGATCAACCTGGCGCTTTATATCTCGATGTTCCCGCAGCTTATCGCGGGTCCCATCGTAAGGTATTCCGATATTAAGGATTCCCTTAAGGAAAGAGTCACAGGTCCCGCCATGTTCGCAAGCGGAGCCGAGCGTTTCATAATAGGCCTTGCAAAGAAGGCGATACTCGCAAACAGCATAGGCGAAGCCGCAGACAAGGTGTTCTCGGCCGATATGCGGTATATGGGAATGCCGGTTGCCTGGCTGGGTATACTTTTCTATGCACTTCAGATATACTTTGATTTTTCCGGATATTCCGATATGGCAATCGGTCTTGGAAAGATATTCGGTTTTGAATTCCTTGAGAATTTCAATTATCCTTATATTTCACAGTCAATATCCGAATACTGGCGCAGGTGGCATATTTCGCTGTCCAACTGGTTCAAGGATTATGTGTATATCCCCCTGGGAGGAAACCGCAAGGGAAATGTGTATTTCAACCTGCTCATCGTATTCCTCGCAACGGGCTTCTGGCATGGAGCGGCATGGAGTTATCTTATCTGGGGATTGTGGCATGGAATGTTCATTTTGATAGAGAGGTATTTCCGTTCAAGGAAGGGCGGTAATCCGTTTGCCAAGTTCCATCCGATCCTTAAGTGGCTGTATACGACCCTGGTTGTCGGGTTCGGATGGGTGCTGTTTAAGACTGAGAGTATCCCCGATACAATGGTTTACATAAGACAGATGTTTAATCTGAATCCTTCAGCCTATACGGAGTTCTCACCAAGGTATTATCTTGATAATAAAATGATAGTACTTGTTATTATAGGAATACTTGCAAGCTATCCGATCCCTAAGAAGATATGGGATAGATACAATGGTAAAATTGCAGTAGTTATTAAACGGATATTGCTTATTTTACTGCTTCTCATAAGCATGCTGTTTATTGTTAATTCGACGTACAATCCGTTCATTTACTTCAGGTTCTAGTATGAAATGACAGTAAATAACATATGATATTAAACCGCTGTATGCGGTCAGATATACAGATCAAACTACCATGACGATGCGAAGGAGGAATTACATGGAGACTATGAAGGATTATGAGGATCAGATCGAATCCTCGTTCCGTACGATCAATGAAGGCGATATGATCAAGGGTACTGTCATTGATGTTACGGATGAAGAAGTAACACTTGATCTCAGATATTATACCCAGGGGATAATCAAGGTTGAGGATTTAAGTGACGATCCGAATTTCTCGGTACTTGATGATGTGAGGATCGGTGATGAGATCGAGGCGACCGTTACCAAGGTGGATGACGGAAACGGAAACATCCTGCTGTCAAAGAAGGAAGCCAATTCAGTACTTGCATGGGATGTGCTTAAAGAGTATAAGGAATCAGGAAAGGAATTCACGGTAAAGGTAAGCCAGGTTGTTAAGGGCGGAGCGGTAGCATACCTTGAAGGGATAAGGGGATTCATTCCGGCTTCCCAGCTCGATGTTTCATATGTTGAAGATCTTTCCGTATTTGAAAACAGGAAATTAACGGTCAGGGTTACCGAAGTTAACAAGGATAAGCAGAAGCTCATCATGTCGGCAAGGGAAGTCCTTAAGGAGAAGCTTAAGGAAGAGCATGACCATAAGGTAGCGATGCTGGTTCCGGGAACGATAACCGAAGGTAAGGTAGAGAGCCTCCAGACATTCGGAGCCTTTGTTGATATAGGTGAAGGACTGAGCGGACTCGTTCATATTTCTCAGATTTGCGATCACAGGATCAAAAAACCTTCGGAGGTGCTTAAGGTAGGAGATACCGTTAAGGTTAAGATCCTTAATACCAATGATGGAAAGATAAGCTTAAGTATTAAGGCTGCCGAGGAAGAATCGGGACATGATGAGAAGGCTTCGAGGGAAGCTGAGATGTATTCGTCGAATGAAACGATTGGAACGGGACTCGGAGAGCTGCTTAAGGGGATTAAGCTGTAAGAAGGGGCGATGACGGTGTAAATCCGATGTAAAGGCCGTATTGGAGCGTGTTTGGGGAGTTTAAGTTAAGGGATTTTGCGCGGGGAGTGTATGAGAGGGAAGAAGCGTAGAAGATATCGGGATCTGTGTGCAGGTGTAGCGGTGAGCTTTATGCTGGCCGTTACCGGGTGTGGTATGGATCAGGAAATCCGGCTGTCTGATGATTTTGGGCAGCCGGTTATTAGTCACAATAAAATAACAGTAGTTTCTGAAATTAAAGAGGAAGTTTCGGAAGATTCTCTCAGTATTGACCAAATCGAAATTGAGAATGAGCCGGTCAAAAATGATATTTCTGTGGTCATGGTCGGCGATATCCTATTGCATGATCCGGTCAATAAAGTGTGTCATTTGGAAGGTGGGGGATATGATTATTCCAACCTGTTTGCAAACACTGTGGATGAAATAGAAGCAGCGGATCTTGCGATCGTCAACCAGGAGGTCATAATAGGCGGCGAAAGCCTCAGAATTACCGGGTATCCGGCATTCAATGCTCCGTTTGAGATAGGAGACGAACTGGTCAATGCCGGATTTGACGTTATATGCCATGCAACCAACCATGCCATGGACAGGGGTGGCAGCGGAATACGTAAATGCCTTGAGTTTTGGGAGGAAAACCATCCGGAAGAGGCAGTCCTGGGGATACATGACAGCGAAGAGGATAAAAATGAGATATATGTGTATGAGAAGGATGGAATAAAGATAGCCATACTTAATTATACATATGGAACGAACGGTATAAGGCTGCCCGAAAATATGCCGTTTGCAGTGGATCTGCTGGATGAAGAGAGGGTGTGTGCGGATATAAAAAGGGCTGAAGAGATGGCGGATTTTACGATAGTATGCCCGCATTGGGGTACGGAATACTCTCATGACGTCTCGACCGAGCAGGACAAATGGACCGAAATTTTCTTAAAAAACGGTGTGGATCTTGTGATAGGAACGCATCCTCACGTGATAGAACCCGTAGAAATGCGGGTCAACGAGGATACAGGCGACGAAATGCTTGTATATTACTCGCTTGGCAACTTTGTAAACTGGACCGCGGGAGAGGGTAAAGGTACCTCTGACAGAATGGTCGGAGGCATGGCAAGGATCGAATTGACACGTGGAGATGACGGCGGTGTCAGGATAGAGGATTATGGGGTCCGTGCATTGGTATGTCACGTATCGAGAGAACGCGATCAAATGTCGGTATATAGGCTATCTGACTATACTGAAGAACTGGCACGGTCAAATGAGATATTGGATCAGGACGGTTCTTTTTCTAAAGAATATTGTACAGAATTATGTAACCTAATATGGGGTGATACATGGGATTAATGCGGCTAAAGATTGACCGGGTCATCAATATGGTGAAAAATGATTTCCGGATCTGGAGACATTGTCGTAAAGGATAAGGCATAGTGCTCTTCAAAGATGGAACAGGATCCGTAAAGATCAAAAAACTCCGAGTTGGAATTGATAAAAGGAGTCAATTGATCGGGGATGTCTTTGGAGCCTTCAAGAACGAACCTGAAGGTTTTTTCATGACTGTTAAAGTCAAAAATACGGAATAAATCAAGGGGCAGTCCGAGTCCAAGACCCACTGCCTTGGTGAAGCTCTCCTTCAGGGTCCATATTTTGAAGAAGCTTTCGGTACTATTAATAGCAGCTGCTTCTTCACGGCAAAAAAAACGGGTGGCAATTTTATCATATGATACGGGGTTGTCGTCTATTAATTCAATATCAGCCCCTATTATATCATCGTCGACCGCACATATGGCATAGTCACCCGAGTGAGAGAGCGAGAAATGCATTTCCTTTGCTGAGCCGTCATCGTTCGTATCACCCGGCAGGAAAACATGGGGTTTGCCCTGTTCGTCAATATCGGTATTAACGGGTAGGCCGGTACCCGGAAACCTGTCGGAAACCGCGCGGTTAAGCAGTGCGTGGGCCAGCAGGGAGCGCTTTTTATCCGCATCTTTTACAAAACGGAAGCTTACTTTTTTCCGCTCATCGGAAACGTGCGGGACAAGGTCATCGATCGTGAAGGAGTTTATGTTTGCAACGTAAAGATCCATATTAAATCTCCTGATCAAATAATAACTACAGTTATAGTATAACATGTTCATATTAAAAATGAAACCCCGCAAATCTTGAATACGTTATTATTGTATTATAGAATAGTTTTGAAAGGGCAGGTAAACGGGCTTTAATTGGCCCGCGGAGGTGATCATATGGCGCTTGCGCAATATTTTACTGAATTTATTTTCTACAGTTTTCTGGGATGGATATGGGAATCGATATATTGCTCGGCAAGGGAGAAAGGCTGGGCGGACAGGGGATTTTTATTCGGGCCGGTTTGTCCTATTTACGGCGCGAGTGCGGTGGGGACTTCGATGCTGTTTTCCGCTGTTCCCAGGCTTTCGGATCCTTCATTTCCTTTATGGGGAGTATTCCTTATATGTGCATTCGGAAGCGCG
>JAILJC010000057.1 GCA_024694965.1 Lachnospiraceae bacterium | reverse complement strand
GCCATGACCGTATTCGCTGGATACTTCGATGCGACCGCCCATCATGTTAAGATAGCTGTTTGCGATATTAAGGCCGAGGCCCGTGCCCTCGATGTTGCGGTTTCTTGTTTCTTCAAGCCTTCCGAAAGAATCAAACAGCTTGTCCATATCCTCATCCTTTATTCCGATGCCGGTATCCGTTACTGTAACGACGATCGTACACTTATCGTCCGCCTGCGCCTTAATTAAGCCCTGATCATTGATCTCATCACCGGATGCGGGAGCGGGATCGTAAAGCGTTATGTTTACGGACACGCTGCCCTTTGAAGTATATTTGATAGCATTGTTTATGACATTCAGCATGACCTGACGTACCCTTATCTCATCGCCGTTAAAGCGTGAGGGTAGTTCGGGAACCGCATCGAAGAAATATTCAAGTCCTTTTTCCAGCGTTTTGGGACGGGTAATGTTAATGAGATCGTTAATGACGGAACAGATGTCAAAGTCAACAAGAATGAGTTCGGCCATTCCCGATTCGATCTTGGATAGATCAAGAATGTCGTTTATGATCGCAAGCAGCATATTGCCGGCAGATTTTATATCGGATGCGTATTTGGTGATCTTTTTATTGCCTGCCGCTTCGCGTAGGATCATTTCGTCCATTCCCAGTATACCGTTAAGGGGCGTACGGATCTCATGCGACATATTGGCAAGAAAATCATCCTTGGCTTTGCTTGCATTGCGCGCCGTGTTGGCCTCGAGTCGGATATTGATAAGCTGTTTTACGGTATGCAGCATTGCGCAAATAAGGAAACCCATAAGCCCGAGAGACATGAAAAATCCGGAAAATACTCCGTTATGCGCAAACAGGAATACCGTTATCTGGAAAACAGCGGCTATTGCCAGTACAATGAAACCGGCCGCTATATAGATGTATGAACGTACCTGTTTGTGAACGGTATCATAAATGATCGTATATGCCATTACCACTATACTGATAAGACAGCAGACAGCAGCCAGTATGAAGCTTTTCATAAGAGGGACTTTGCCGATGACAAGAAGGAGGATGCATATGATAAAATCAGCCAGATCGATAAGGGCACTTATCGTAAGTATCCTGCTGTGGCGTTCCTCCTGAAGTGAGTTGATAAATATGAGGAACGGAATGGGCATGAGTATGACCATAAAATACGGAGTATCTGACATTACTGAAACATTCCGCGAATAAAGCTGCCTGAATACGGAGTTTGAAAGTACCCATAGTGCTCCCAGTATTACTCCGATAGAAAGGTGCTGCATTTCAAGGTACTGCTTGTTTATAAACCTGTAAATTATTGAGGCCACATAACAGATGACTCCGAGCGCAAGTATGATGATGCCGACTATGACTTCGGCACCGTACTCTGAAAACAGGTGAGCTATTATTCCAAACCGGGTTCCCATGAATACTTCGTATACCATACCGGAATTGTATCCGTATTTAACTCTGAGAACCTTTCCCGCATCCTCCGGATACAGTGAGGCCATAACATAGCATTCGGCAGAGCGGTCTCCGAGCACCTTGCTGCTTTCGACAGAATAAGAACACCTTAACTCATCGTCGATATATATAAGCATATTGGTACCGCGGAAACACAGCACACAGATATCCTTATCAATTTGTGCGGGCAGAGTGGTTTCAAGCACTATGTCACTGTCCGTTTTTCCGGGCACGTAAAACGGCCTTTTTGTACCGTCACGCATGACTTCATACCAGCCTTCGCCGGGAAGAGTCATACAGATATTTCCGTTTAGCGGCCTGTTCGGAGTGAAGGCCAGATGTCCAACGATAATATACAGAAAGACCAGTATAAGCATGACACTTAATGCGTACTTTATATATTTCATTTCATTTCTCCGCAAATAACAAACTTATTTCACATCGGGGTTTTATTAGTGGCATAAACTGTTGTATAATAATCTATATTACGCATGAGGATGGTGCCCCATGAAAAGTATGGTCGATATCGAAGTAGTTATCAATGAAAAGTACATAGACCCCAAGGTAACTATAAAAACGAGGGCTAATACCCAGCAGGTCCAGAACATCATTTGCGCGATAGAAAATGTTTCCGAGAATGATTTCCCTCACATCGTTGCCATCGACAATGACAGTGATACCGATAAAATGGTATTCATATCCCAGCGTGATATCGTCAGGGTCTATACCGAAGGCCGTAAAGTGTTCCTTCAGACCGAGGACGGAACATACATGTTAAGAAGGACACTTACCGGACTTGAGGAGGATCTTAATCCCCATCGTTTCCTGCGCATATCGCAATCGGAGATAATCAACCTTTATAAAGTAAGGTGTTTCGATATCGGAGTTTCCGGTACCATCGGTGTTGAATTTGACTGCGGTATCAAATCATGGGCTTCAAGGAGCCGCATGAAGCGTGTCAGGGAGATGCTGCGCGAATACGGAGCATCAATAGCCTGATCACTTAATTCCTTCGGACAGCATACGTATAAGTTCCGCTGCTTCGTCATACATGAAATCCCCAATTAATCCGCTGGCTTTTTTTAGCATATCACTGTATTTTTCATCAAACGGGTATCCCGACAGAACAGACGCAAGCTCGGTTGAGAGCTCATCATCATATTCATCAAGGGCATCAAGCAGTTGTGCCGTTACCTGACGGGCTTTATCAGCTGTTATACTTTTGCTTTTTTCTTCCTCATCATCCGAAAGGGGTCTTAGTCCGTCGATAAGTGCGTCATAGCGGGCCAGGATATCAGGTGTGTCTTTTGTTATCATGGAAGTGTTACCGGATTTAGCGGCAAGTTCAAGCGCTTCGAAGTCGCAGCCGAGTCCCCCGGCACCGATCATCTTTGAATTGCTCTTTAAAGAATGAACGATTATCGTGTAATCTTCGATGTCCATTGTTTCCAGATCCTTTGTGACCCTCGCGCGGTTGCCCTCATATGCTTTTAAGTAACGTTTAAGAGCAAGGATGTATTTATCCTCGCTGCCTGTATACTCTATGCCAACGCCTGTGTCCACTCCGTATTCTTCGAGTTTCTTTATGTCAAATGTCATGGCCTTCCTCCGATCAACCGAGCACATCTATTATTTTTGCAACAAGTTCTGACTTTTTGGTGGGTTTTACTATATAGCCCTGAGGTTTTAGCTCCAGCAGGGTTTTTATTACGGTTTCCTTTTCCTTGACACCGGTAAGGAATATCACCGGTATATATTGAAGAGCCGGTATCATCCTTATGTTTTCCAAAACTTCCGGGCCGTTTAAGTCGGGCATGATGTAATCAAGCAGGATCAGATCGACCCTGTGTCTTACCATGTACTTGATGGCAGCATCTCCGGAGGGTACCAGTGTGACCTCATAGAATTCCTTAAGATGCTCCTTTATCTGCAGCAGCTGGTTGGAGTCGTCATCCACCACGAGTATGTGCTTGCGGGGCGGAAGATCGTTCGCATGCGGATTCACATATTCGGTAACCAGCATTGACCCGTTCTCTAAGTTTTCGGACACCTGTTTTTCGATCTCGTTCAGTTTTTCATACAGAGCGAAGAGGGAAACGGGGCGTGACATAAAGAACATGCGCTCCAGCTTTGTATTATTGATAAAAAGCTTCTGGTCGTCATCGTTTGCGATGACGATAATGGTGATCCCGCCCATGCGGGTGCATTCCTTAAGGACGTCGAACACCGATACCGTTTCGCCTGTTTCATCTCCCAGACAGATTATGATGATATGAGGCATTTCCGCAGGAACACTTGCAAACAGCGCCTCCTTGCTTGCCTTGCATTTAACCACACTGTATCCCCTGTCCTGAGTGAGGTGTTCGGAAATATCCGATGCTATTTTTCTGTTTTTGCCGGTAACCATTACTTTAAGCTGCATGAAGGCCTCCATTCAGTTATAAGTTTTAAATTTATTATAATCGTTTATCAAAATAAAATCATCAGATTTTGATATTCGGTCGTTTTTGATGTCTATTCGGTAAAAAATCCGAAAAAATACCGAATAAACACGAAAAACGACCGAATAGACATAAAACGACATTTTTCTGATCAAATGTTGTATTATGATTTGCGTGACAGGATTTTGTTACGTTTATCAGGGAGATGGAAGATGAATATTGGAAATAAACTGTTGACAAAAGCACTTTTGGGAATTGTGCTCGGAATCATCATTGGAGCTGTGTTCTGGTTTGTATTCAGCACACCGGAAGATGACAGCAGGGACCTTATACTGCATCTTGCAATGTCAGGATTATTCGGCATGGTGTCGATGGGCGGCTCGGTGGTTTATGACATCGAGAGCTGGGGTGTGCTTAAGACAACGGCTACACATTACGTGTTGTGCATGGGGTCTTTTTCACTGGTAAGTACGGCACTTAAGTGGTTTCCGGATATCACCTCGTTTTTCATTATGTTTGCGATAATGACCGTGGTATATGCCGGCATATGGCTGTTTGAATACCTGTATTGGAAAAAGACGATAAAAGATCTTAACGAGCAGCTTAAAAAAATACATGAAGTGATTGACAATGATGAGCAGGAAGAGGGAGACAGGAATGAATAAAAGAGTGATCTGTATAATTACTGTTATGGTTATGGGCCTGACGGCAGCAGCATGTGCGGGGCAGGGAAGCGCATCCGCACCGTTTGCTAACAAAACTCCGGCGGTAAGCGAAACGGAAGCGGATACGGGTGCCGTTGATGAAAAAGAAGATCAGGCACCTGAAGAAGATGAGGGTGATGCCGGCGATGATTTCCGCATCGGCATCGTTACGGGATCATACGCCCAGTCAGAGGACGACCGGCGCGGGGCCGAGGCATTCAGGGACAAGTACGGTGCCGAAAGTGTGACTCTGGCAATATATCCGGACAATTTTACCGAGGAGCTTGAGACTACCGTCCAAACCATAGTGAATCTTTCCGAGGATCCTAAAATAAAAGCCATCATCGTAAACCAGGCGGTTGAGGGGACGGTTGAAGCATTTCGGAGGATAAAGGAAACACGGCCTGATATCATATGCATTGCAGGCGAAACCTTTGATGAATTTGAAGATATAAAAGGCGTTGCAGATCTGGTCGTAAATAATGATTTCGTGTCCAGGGGATACCTTATGATACGAAATGCTCATGAGCTTGGATGCGATACCTTTGTTCATATATCATTTCCGCGCCATCTTTCGTACGAGTCATATGCGAGGCGTGTAAATATAATGAAGGCTGCCTGCGAGGAGTTCGGCATGGAATTTGTGATGGAAGAGGCGCCCGATCCGACTACCGGGGTTGGCGTTCCCGGGGCTCAGGCCTTTATAACGGAGCACGTACCGGAATGGGTGGATAAGTACGGAAGCAACAGTGCCTATTTTTGCACAAATGATGCTCATACGGAGCCGCTTATCAGGGGATTGTTAAAATACGGCGGATATTTTATCGAAGCGGATCTTCCGTCTCCCATCATGGGATATCCGGGGGCACTGGAGCTGGATCTTACCGAATACAGCGGTGATTTCGAAAAGATAACGAGGGAGGTTGAGTCTGCGGTTGTTGCAGGCGGAGGTGCAGGCAGGTTCGGCACGTGGACATCCTCGTGCGGATACACTAACTCGGCAGGACTTGCCGAGCATGCCCGCAATGTTCTTTTGGGAGAAAGCTCATTGACCGACCTTAATGATATACTGTCAGCATACAAGATATATTCGCCCGAAACCGAATGGAACGGTTCGAATTATACCAATGCTTCAACGGGTGAGGTACTTGACAATATTTACCTTATATATCAGGATACATATATATTCGGTGATCCCGGACACTATATGGGTGCGACCAAGGTTAAGGTTCCGGATAAATACTTTACCATCAATCCTGAGGGAAATGAATGACGGCAGGGAGTACGTATGGCTGAACTGAACAAAACAAAAACCGAAATATCGAAGGGATACGAAAATAAAAAGAACAGCATGGTCATACCGCTGATACTTATTTTCATATTCGTTACGGTTATGGTGGTTTATACGTCAAAGCTGATATACAGCGTTGCGGTACTGAATTCGAATGCGGTCATTGAAGACAGGATGAAAAATGTGTCTTCTTTGGTTGAAAATCATTTAAATACTGCCGAAAACGTGCTCCAGATAACCGCCGATTCGGTTCAGCACATGCTCATAAGCGGTTCCACGCCTGCGCGTATACATGAGTTCCTTGTGGAGGAAACCGATAATGTAACGGAACAGTTCGGGGAAAACTATCACGGATTTTACGGTTATATAATGAGCAGGTATATGGACGGCCTTAACTGGGAGCCTCCCGAAGATTACGATCCCAAAAGCCGCGACTGGTATATTGGCGCACAGAAAAGCAACGGCGATGTTAAGATAGTGCCGCCCTACGTCGATGCACAGACAGGCAATCTTATAATATCGGTATGCCGTATGCTTCCGGACCGTCAGAACATCATATCACTGGATGTACAGCTTAACGGCATTCAATCCATGATGAAGGAGCTGACGATAAACGGAAAGGGTTACGGTTTCATCATTGATGAGGCGGGGCTTGTCATCGCCCACAGTGATGAGTCACTGAAAGGGACTGACATTACCGGTACGCCCGGGGGAAAGGAACTTTTAAATGCAATAAAACAGACAGGTACAGGCAGCTTTTCACATACGATTGACGGCAGTGACAGCACAGTATTTGTAAACAGCATCATGAACGACTGGTACGTTGTGATGGTGATGAGCAATAACGAGCTTTACGGCGAAGTGAAGAGTCAGCTCGTAGTAACTGTTTTTATATGTGCCATGGTCTTTATAATGATAGCCTTCTTTTATAATGTCGGACACAGGAATGAGCAGAACTATGCAAAGAACATGGAGGAGATGAAGCTCGAGGAACAGAAGGCCGCATATGAAAGGAAGGTCCTGGAGCTTGAAAAGGATGCCGCCGATGCATCCAACAAGGCGAAGAGTGATTTCCTTGCAAACATGTCGCATGAGATCCGTACGCCGATGAACGCCATAATAGGCATGGACGAGATGATCCTAAGGTCTTCCGACGATGAGGCCGTAAGGAAGTATGCCTTAAATATTCAGAGCGCGGGCAAAACGCTCCTGTCGATAATCAATGATATACTTGATCTATCAAAGATAGAATCGGGCAAAATGGAACTGCTTCCCACGCAGTACGGTTTTGCATCGGTAATGAACGATATTGTAAACATGACCCGCAACAAGGCAGAGGAGAAGGGGCTTAAGTATCTGCTGAATGTTTCCCCCGATATCCCGTCGATACTTGAAGGCGATGAGATCAGGATAAGGCAGATAATGCTCAACCTTATCAATAATGCGATCAAGTATACGAACGAGGGAAGTGTAAGCGTGGATGTATCATTTGACAAAAATGACAGCATGCTTAAGGTGATCGTTGCGGATACCGGAATAGGAATAAAGAACGAGGATCTCGGGAAGCTGTTCGGTTCATTCCAGAGGCTTGAAGAAGACAGGAACAGGAACATTGAGGGAACGGGACTCGGCCTTAATATCACCATGCGTCTCGTGAAGATGATGAACGGCAGCATCGGCGTAAGTTCCAAATACGGCGAGGGCACCACATTTACCGCGGAAATGATGCAGAAGGTCATAGATGATACTCCTGTGGGTGACTTTGCGGCCAATCTTTCCAAGCTGCAGGACCACAGGGAGGATTTCGCTCCCACGCTGATAGCTCCCGACGCAAGGATACTCATCGTTGATGACAATGAGATGAACCTTGAGGTGATCTCCGATCTGCTGGCGGATACAAGGATAAAGATAACGACAGCGGATTCGGGAGCCGCATGTATAAACCGGCTTAAGGAGGGCTCGTTTGATGTGGTCCTTCTCGATCAGATGATGCCGGGAATGTCCGGAACGCAGACACTTGGAAAAATAAGACAGGATCATCTTGCCGATGAGACGCCTGTAATAGCGCTTACGGCGGATGCGATCGTGGGCGCGCGTGATACTTATTTAAATGAAGGCTTTACAGATTATCTTTCAAAGCCGATAATGTATAAGGATTTGGAAGAAGCGCTGCTTAAGCACATAAGGAAGGATCTTCTTATAAGTGCCGAAGAGGCAGGGCGGCTTGATAAGGAAAATAACGCAGGTGCGGATGAGACACAGGCACCCGGGAACAGGGAAACGGTGCTTGTGATAAGTTCTTCCACGGACAGGCTCAACGAAGTGAAGGAGCTTCTCGGCAGCAGGTATAAGGGTGTATTTTTGCGGGATGAGGAAAAGGCAGCGGCATACCTTGCAAAGCATGAGGTCGCTCTGATAATAAAAGACGGATAGGTTCATATGCTATATCAGATAAACAACGCCACGGTGCAGTACGCGGCGGATACAATACTTGACAACATACAATTTGAGATACGAAACGCAAATGAAAAGATCGCCGTGGTCGGGCGTAACGGCTGCGGTAAAACGACATTGCTAAAGCTCATATCGGGAGACGTTTCCATGACAAGGATCGACGGTGTTGATTCCGTTATATCAACAACCGGTGATCCGTCGATAGGCTATCTTAAACAGCTTTCCTTTGACGATGACAGTATTACCCTTGATGCGGAGATACGTAAGGTATTTGCGCCCATAATAAGCATGCAGGAAAGGCTTGAGGAGCTGGTCGGCCTTATGAATACAGCCGATTACTCGTCCGATGCCGCTTATTCGGCGATGCTGAGAAACAGCGGATACTGTGATATAACCATGAAGAGTCACGAGGAGCTGGCAGCGGAATATACTAAGCTCCAGGAGGAGTTCAGGGATCTTGGCGGCTACTACTACGAAAAGGAATACGATACGATGCTCAAGCGCTTCGGATTCACTCCGGAGGATAAGTCAAAGAAGCTAAGTGACTTTTCGGGAGGGCAGCGGACAAAGCTTGCGTTCATAAAGCTGCTTTTGTCAAAGCCCGACATCCTTCTTTTAGACGAGCCGACGAACCACCTTGACATAAGCACTATCGAGTGGCTTGAGGGTTACCTTAAGGCATATAACAGGGCTGTTGTCGTGGTATCCCATGACAGGATGTTCCTTGATAAGATAGTCGATACCGTATATGAGATCGAGCATCACAGGATGCGCAGGTATAACGGAAATTATTCGACCTTCGTAAAACTTAAGAAGGAAGCATATGATAAACAGCTTAAGGATCACAATGCCCAGGCTAAGGAAATAGAACGGCTCCAGGGTATTGCGGACCGTTTTATGGGTAAGCCGACGAAGGTGTCGATGGCCCGTTCGAAGCTTAAGGCGATCGAGCATATGGATGTGATCGAGGCTCCGGACAGGTACGACAACAAAACTTTCAGGGCTGAATTCACGCCCCGTCTGGAGTCGGGCAAGGATGTGCTGTTCGTTAAGGATCTTGCGATAGGATATGACCGCATGCTTGCGCAGGTATCGTTTGATGTTAAGCGCGGCGAACGCTTAGGGATAATCGGCGGCAACGGCATAGGGAAGTCAACACTGCTTAAGACGCTTGTTGATATGGTGCCCGCACTGGCAGGTGAGTACAGCTACGGAACGAATGTTGAGATAGGTTATTTCGATCAGCAGATGGCACAGTACACAAGCGACAAGACCGTAATAGATGATTTCTGGGATGAATATCCTACGCTGACACAGACCGAAGTACGCAACAGCTTAGGTGCACTGCTGTTTACGCAGGATGAAGTGTTTAAGGAAGTCAGCATGCTGTCGGGCGGCGAAAAGGTCAGGCTTGCACTTGCCAAGATATTCAAACGAAAACCCAATATGTTAATCCTTGATGAGCCGACCAACCACATGGATATAGTGGGCAAGGAAACGCTTGAATCAATGCTTACCGATTTTCCCGGAACGGTAATATTCGTTTCCCATGATAGGTATTTTGTTAAAAAGGTTGCGACAAAGCTCCTTTATATGGAGGATGATAAGGTAAGGCTTTACGAGTTCGGTTACGATCAGTATGAGGCCGAGATGGCAGCGCAGGCTTCGGATGAAGGAAGCGGTGATATAACGAAGGGCAAGGTCATATCGTCCGGGATCATCAACAAGGTCCGCAAGCCGGCGGGAAATGATGCGGCCGGGGAAGATAAACCAAGAGCGGGACAGCAGTCCTACCTTGCGGGCAAGGAACAGGCAAAGCATGAACGCAGGGTTAAGAAGATGGAGGAGAAGATGACTGCTCTCGAGGCGGATATAGATGTAAAAAAGGCCGAGCTTTCCGATCCTGATAATGCAAGCGATTATATGAAGCTTCAGGACATACAGAACGAGATCGATAAATTGGAGGAAGAACTGCTGACTCTGATGACCGAATGGGCAGAGTCATAAAGGAAGGGTCATAAGAGAAATATGAAGGACAGGTTAACCGAATCGGATATAAAGAAAATGGAGGAAGAGATAGAGTACAGGCGGGTGACTCTGCGGCCGCAGCTGCTTGAACACGTAAAGACCGCGCGTGCACACGGAGACCTTAGTGAGAACTTTGAATATAAGGCTGCCAAGCAGGAAAAGAACCGCAATGAAAGCCGCATACGCTATCTTGAAAAGATGATAAAGACCGCGGTAGTGATAGATGACAGTTCAAAGGATGACGAGGTCGGCATAAACAATACGGTCACGGTCGTTTTTGATGACGACGGATCGGAGGAAAAATACAAGATAGTCACAACGATAAGGTCAAATTCGCTAAAGGGGCTCATAAGCATAGAATCACCCCTGGGGAAGGCCCTTATGCGGCATAAAAAGGGCGAAAGGGTTTTAGTCACCGTTGATGAGAACATATCATACTATGTTACGATAAAGGAGATAGACAAGTCTACCGATGACAGCAGTGACGAGCTCAGTTCATACTGATATACAAAAGCTTGTAAAATACGGGGCTTGGGTTATAATAAGATTAAATCTTTGATCATGAAAGGATGACAGATATGGCATTATTGGAACAGTGGAGAAGCATGGCTTACTCAGCCAAGGCTGACAAACAGGAATTACAGAAGCTGTGGTCGGACTATTTTGAGAAGGAGAAGGAGATATACAAGCTTCTTCTTGCCGAGCCCGATACCGAGGTTAAGGGAACGGTCAAAGAGCTTGCGGACAAATACGAGATAGATATTATGACTATGACCGGATTCCTTGACGGTATAAACGACAGCTTAAAGGAACCCAATCCGATCGAGGAGATGGAAGAGGATACGGAGGTTTCACTTGCTTTTGATAAGGAGCTTCTGTATAAGAACATGGTAGGCGCTCAGGCCGACTGGCTGTACGGCCTTGAGGAATGGAATGATATTTTCGATGAGGAAAAGCAGAAGGAGCTTTACAAGGAACAGAAGCGTTCGACCACTATCGTAAAGGGTGACAAGATCGGACGAAATGATCCGTGCCCCTGCGGAAGCGGGAAAAAGTACAAGAAATGCTGTGGAGCGAGGGTTTAAGCCCTCACTTTTGTTGCACTAAATAATGACAGGAGGATATCTATGAAGAGAAGGATTTTAGCACTGTTACTTGCATTTACCATGGTATTTTCGGCCGGCTGTTCGGCAACCGTTGCAATGGATGAAAACGGAAAGGTCACTGTGGACGGTGTGCCCGTGGAGGATCTGGCTAAGGATTTTGGCATTAATATCGGGGAACAGGACGAAACAGAGGAGACGGGAGAGGCTGAAGAAGCTGAGAGTGCCGATGAAGAAAATCTTCCGGCAGAAGGTGGCAGCCCATGGATCGATTCGGATTTAAAGAGCAATATCAAAGAAGATATGGAACTCTCACCCAAGGATGATTTCCATCTTTATTTAAATCATGACTGGCTGCTTAATACGGAAATAAAAGAAGGAAAAAGATCGATTAGTTCTTTTACGGAAGTTGAGGATAATACGGACAAAAAGGCGCTGGCGCTTCTGAATGATGATTCACTTACAAGCCATGATGCGCAGCTGGTGCAGTCTTTGTACAGGGCAATACTTGACTGGGATGCGAGGGATAAGGCAGGTCTTGATCCTATAAAGGATACCGTTAAGGATATTCAGGATATCTCAAGTCTGGACGAAATGTCCGATTTTATCTGTGATGAGGACAGGAGCATGTTTGTTCCTACATTTATCTGGTGGTATAACACACCGTCTAATGATGATTCAAGCGAGTATATCATGGCATTAGGAACCGGCGGTCTGACTCTCGGGGATTCGGCTGAATATAAAAACAGGACAGAATACGGAGATCGTGCATACAAGGCAGGATTGACTCTGACAAAGGCATTGCTTACAAGGCTGGACTACAGCGAAGCCGAAGCAGAAGAGGTATTTGACGATGTTATAAGCTTCGAAACTAAGATCGCGGAGAAGGCATTTACAAGCGCTGACCAGATGAGCCCTGATTATATAGAAAAGACCAATAATGTATACGAGCCGGAAGAGCTTTCGAAGCTTACCGAAGCATTTCCTTTAACCCGCATAATGGAAAGCTTCAAATATGGTGATGCCAAGAGGTATCTTGTATATGACCCCGAGGCGATCAAGCGCCTTGACGAGCTATATACAGAAGAAAACCTGGAATCGATAAAAAACTGTCTGCTTGTTTATTACCTGGATTGGGTTGCATCGGACCTTGACAGTGAAGCGTATGATGCATATATCGAAGCAAAAAACATACGTAATGGTTCTACGGGCAGGGAAAAGGATGAGAAGGTTGCATTTGATATTGTAAGGAGTTCTCTGCCGGCACCCATGGACAGGCTTTATCTTGAGAAATATGATGCAACGAAGAAAAAACAGCAGATCACAAAGATATGTGAGGATGTAATAGCCGTATATCGTGAGATGCTTGAAGGGGAGGTCTGGATGTCCGATGAGACAAAGGAGAAGGCAATAGAGAAGCTTGATAATATAACGATCAATGCTGTATATCCCGAAAAATGGATAGATTACAGTGATCTGGATCTTACCGGCCTGTCTCTTTATGATTGTTATGTACAGATATCCAAATTCAACATGGAACTGGATCGTTCACACACAAACGGTAAGGTCGATCATGAATTGTGGGATTTTGATATCCTGGAGGCTAATGCATATTATAATCCGCAGGATAATTCAATAAACCTTATTCTCGGTCTTCTTGACGAGCCGTTCTATTATGAGGGCATATCCGATGAAGCTTTACTCGGTGGCGTGGGTTCGGTTATAGGTCATGAGATAAGCCATGCATTTGATACAAACGGAGCGCAGTTTGACAAAGACGGAAATTTTGTCAACTGGTGGACAGAGGAAGATTATAAGGCGTTTAAGGACAGGGCTGACAAACTTGTAAAGTATTATGACGGAATTACAGTCTGGGACGGTGAGAACGCCAGGGGAAATAATATCCAGACAGAAGCTATCGCTGATATGGCTGGCATCAAGGCGATGCTTAAAATAGCAGAAGGAAAGAAAGATTTTAATTATGAAGATTTCTTTACCGCTTATGCTACCGTCTGGAGGCGCTTAAATACACGAGCTTATGAGTATCAGAATCTTACGCAGAATGCACATCCGCTGCATTATTTAAGAACGAATGTGACGCTTCAGCAGTTCGATGAGTTCCATGAGACATATGATATCAAAGAAGGCGACAATATGTATCTGGCGCCGGAAGACAGGATACTTGTCTGGTAAAATATGATAAAAGATAAAAAGGGGCATGGGGACGGTTCCGTCCTCATGCCCCTTTTTTACATTATCAGACCGTTTGATCAGTGTACCTTGTTCATTATCTCATCCGTAACCTTATCGATGAATGCGTCAAGGCTCATCACCTCGGTCTCACCGGTATCGCGGCTTCTTACGCTTACGGTTCCTTCATCGGCTTCTTTCTGGCCGATTATCAGCATGTAAGGACAGCGGTCAACCTGCTGGGCCTCACGTATCTTATATCCGATCTTTTCATTCCTGTCATCAAGTACACAGCGTACTCCGTTACCTGATATGGCATCATATACCTTTGCAGCGTAATCATTGGTCTTTTCGCTGACCGGAAGGACCTTGACCTGAAGAGGTGCCAGCCATACCGGGAACTTACCCTTTGTTTCCTCGATGATATACGCCATGAAGCGGTCGAGTGAACCTAAGATTGCCCTGTGAAGTACTACGGGTGTCTTTTCAGAACCGTCGGAATCAATATACTTAAGATCGAACTTTGCCGGCAGACAGAAATCAAGCTGACAGGTGGAGAGAGTATACTCAACACCTACCGCGGGCTTAACGTTTATATCAAGCTTCGGTCCGTAGAATGCGGCCTCGCCGATCTCCTCGGTATATTCGATGCCTATATCATTAAGCACCTGACGGAGTGCGTCTTCCGCATTGTTCCACATTTCATCATCAGGATGATACTTCTTGGTATCCAAAGGATCGCGGAGTGAAAGCACACATCTGTAATCGGTTATGCCGAAATCGTTATACACATCAAATATAAGGTCAACAACGCGGCTTACCTCGTCCTTTATCTGGTCAGGCGTTACAAAAAGGTGCGCATCGTTCTGACAGAAGTGACGTCCGCGCTCGATGCCTTTGAGCGAACCACTCGGCTCGAAGCGGAAATCATGTGCTATCTCACCGATCCTTATCGGAAGCTCACGATAACTGTGAGGCTTGTTGGCATATATCATCATATGATGAGGACAGTTCATGGGACGCAGCACGAAGTTTTCGCCTTCGACTTCCATTGCGGGGAACATATTCTCCTTATAATGATCCCAGTGGCCGCTGGTCTGATAGAGTGCAACTGTACCCACACAGGGAGTAAGAACATGCTGATATCCAAGCTTTAATTCCTTATCCTTGATATAGTCCTCAAGTTCACGCCAAAGTGTGTAGCCCTTGGGAAGGAACATCGGAAGCCCCTTGCCGATAAGGTCATCCGTCATGAACAATGACATTTCCTTACCTATCTTACGATGGTCGCGTGCCTTTGCTTCCTCCATCTGCTTCTCATATTCTTCAAGCTCTTCCTTTGTCTGGAAAGCCACACCATTGATACGTGTAAGCATCTTGCGTGAAGCGTCATTTTTCCAATAGGCGCCGCTCTGTCCGGTGATCTTAAAAGCCTTAAGGTTCTTCGTATAAGTTAAGTGAGGACCTACGCACATATCAACATAATCGCCCTGCTGGAAGAAGGTGATAACTGCGTCTTCAGCAAGATCGCCGATGTGCTCCTCCTTATATTTTGCATTGCGCTCATGCAGATATTTGATCGAATCCTCGCGGCTTAACGTGAAGGTCTTGAAAGGAAGGTTTTCCTTAACTATCTTCTTCATTTCGGCTTCGATGGCAGCGAGATCCTCATCGGTAAGCTTTGCTTCGCCAAGATCGACATCATAGTAGAAGCCCCTGTCAGTAGCGGGGCCGTAGGCAAAGTCAGCCTCGGGGTAGAGACGCTGTATCGCCTGTGCCATAATGTGAGCGGCAGAATGCCTCAGTACATGGGTTACCTCTTCATGCGGGCATTCATCGACATGTCCGTCGTTGTAGAGTATCTTCATAACAGTTCCTCCTTATAAATATGTATTGCCCCCTCAGATTCGTTCGGCGGCCTGTCGGAGGAACGGATGCTGAATATGACTTCGTCATATCCGTTCCTCCTAAGTGAATAGTGAAATATGTGTTTTGGAGTGTTTTTTATAAAAAAATAAACACCCCTGCAACTCCAAGGGTGCATAAATGCACGGTACCACCTTGATTTTTCACTCGAATGCCCGGTAACGTCGGACTTACGTCATGCTTGCGGTAAAACCTTTCTCGCATGCAGCTCGGGAGTGGTGTCATCCGTATCTGTACGATGCAATCCCAGCACCTGCATCTCTCTTAAGTACAGTGGTAACGGAATCGGTCTCCGTCAGTGCCGTTTGAAGGTATTATAGCATAGGAAATAAGAATTGCAAGGCATTGTTGCCGGAATATGTGTTATAATTATTGAAATCAGACGGAAAACCGGTTTTTGGTACTTGACAGCGATGGGGCGGTATGTTATCTTATCTAAGTGTTTTGACACGGCAAGCAGGGTATCCGCCCTCACCCCGGGACTTAAAGGTGTTACCGGGCGTTTAAATCTTTAAAATTATTTCTGTATGATTTTATATGGTTTGAATCGTAAGGTGGATATCTGTGATATTCATCTTTTTATATTTTAGGGAGGGTACAGCCATTAGCGATTTAATGATCAATGAACAGATACGCGACAAGGAAGTTCGTGTTATCGGTGAAGACGGAGAACAGTTGGGTATCATGTCCTCTAAGGAAGCTCAGCAGCTTGCTGACGATGCAGGTCTTGACCTTGTGAAGATAGCTCCTACGGCCAAGCCGCCGGTCTGCCGTATCGTGGATTACGGTAAGTTCAAATATGAACAGACCCGCAGGGAAAAGGAAGCTCGTAAGAAGCAGCATACGGTTGAGATAAAGGAGATCCGTATGTCACCCAACATCGATACCAATGACTTAAACACCAAGATCAATGCGGCCAAGAAGTTCCTGCAGAAGGGTGACAGGGTTAAGGTAACACTCCGGTTCAGGGGTCGTGAGATGGCTCACATGAACAACAGCAAGTATATACTGGAGGATTTTGCCGAAGCTCTTGCCGACTGTGCGGTGGTTGAGAAGGCACCGAAGGTCGAAGGCAGGACGATGACAATGTTTTTAACTGAGAAACGCGGATGATCCGCGATGTTACGAGGTTAAAATAGAAAAAATTAGGAGGAAGAAACAATGCCAAAGATTAAAACCAACAGGTCAGCAGCTAAGCGTTTCAAGGTGACGGGAACGGGAAAGCTTAAGAGGAACAAGGCTTACAGGCGCCATATCTTAACCAAGAAGACTACCAAGAATAAGAGGAATCTCAGGAAGGCCGTTATGACCGATGAGACGAATGTAGCAAACATGAAGAAGATCTGCCCTTATCTTTAAGATGGGTGTCGTTTATTGAGTAGAAATAGGAGGATTAGGAAATGGCAAGAATAAAGGGCGGATTAAACGCCAAGAAGAAACATAACAGGGTACTTAAGCTCGCTAAGGGCTACAGGGGTGCACGTTCAAAGCAGTATCGTATCGCGAAGCAGTCCGTAATGAGGGCTCTTAACACTGCTTTTGCAGGACGTAAGGAGAGGAAGCGCCAGTTCAGGCAGCTTTGGATCGCACGTATCAATGCGGCTGCAAGGATGAACGGTCTTTCATATTCAAAGATGATGTACGGACTTAAGCTTGCTGAGGTCGACATCAACCGCAAGATGCTGGCCGAGATGGCAGTTAACGATGCCGAAGGGTTTGCAACGCTTGCAGAACTGGCTAAGTCAAAGATCGCATAATTTTAGTTGCAATTGGTAATCATATGTGGTAATATATTTTTCGGTCGCTGAAATGCGACGGAAAGATATTAAATAAGCGGAGGTGTCGGAACTGGCAGACGAGCAAGACTAAGGATCTTGTGGGAGCAATCTCGTGTGGGTTCAAGTCCCATCCTCCGCAGAATCAGGGTTCAACCGAATGGTTGGACCCTTTTTCTGTATTCGGGAATCTGTTTTATTGAATTTTCAAGGCGCAGAATCATAAAGATATGATATAATAAAACACAGTTGACGCGGACCCGTACGGCCGCAACAGGGAGATAGATGTGAACGAAGCGAAAAAAATGAGCGATAAAACAAAAAACAGGGTACTGTTTGCAGGTATATTGTTTCTTTATCTTACAGCATCCCTTGCGGTTGTAATGACAGCACACAGGTCGGCGCCGATAGTCATTGGAAGTTATGAGATCCCGGCGACCGCATTTATGGGAGTGTTTTCCTCACTTGCAAATGTATGTGTTATCTTTATGGTTTTGTTTTTTAAAAAACCCGGTTTTATTATGGCCATTCTTTTGGTTGCTGCCGGATACCCGCAGATAATAGTAAATATCGTTCGGCGACAAAACCTTATGAGCATTTCCGGATTGTTCACCAATGCATTTACGATAATAGCCATAATCCTCATTCATCAAAGGAATAAAACCATCGAGGAATATCAGGAAGCGGAGTTAAAGCAGCTCAGGGCTCAGCATAAGTTTTCGAAGCACCTTTTTGAACAGACTGCAACCGCGCTCGTCAATGCGGTCGATGCCAAGGATGAGTATTCGCACGGACATTCCCTGAGGGTTGCCGAGTATTCGGAGAAGATCGCCAGGATGATGGGGAAGAATGATGAGGAATGTTATAAGATCTATTACACCGCACTGCTCCACGATGTGGGCAAGATAGGAATAGATGACAGCATCATAAACAAAAAAGGTAAGCTTACAAAGGAAGAATTTGATATCATGAAGGAGCATCCGATAAAGGGCAACAGGATTCTCTCGAGTGTAAGCGAATACCCATATTTAAGCATCGGAGCACATTACCATCATGAGCGGTATGACGGTATGGGTTATCCTTCGGGCTTAAAGGGTGAGGACATACCCGAGGTGGCAAGGATAATCACAGTTGCGGATGCCTATGATGCAATGACTTCGAACAGGAGTTACAGGGACACGATACCCCAGCAGCTTGTGCGCGAGGAGATAGTCAAGTGTGCGGGTACACAGTTTGATCCCGAGATCGCCAAGATAATGCAGAAGCTTATCGACATGGATGTCGAATACCAGATGAAGGAAAAGGATTCATTGGATGAACTTGCCGGCAGGAACGATTTAAGATGCGATGAATACAGGAGCACGATATCGGACGGCATACATGTCAATAACTGTATTACCCGTATACATTTAAGGTACAGCCCGAATGAAAATGTGAAAGTATCAAGGCCGCCGGTCATGGTACTGTTTGATTCTCTTGATGAACGCGTGCATGTGGACGAAAAGACCGTACGCGAGCTTAATTATTTCGAATACTGCGAGATATGCTTTGACGGGAGCACGGTAAACAAAGAAACAAGGAAGATACAGGCAAATGTCATCGATCATGAAAACGACGAACAGCGTTTAAAGGCTCTCGGAAAGGATGTTATTTACGATATTGAGGCCGTAAAGCAAAAAGATCATGTGTTTATTTCCATTGACGACGGAGCAAAGACAGTCGAGTTTACGATCGCTCTTCCCGACAGCTCGCGTTTTGTTTATATAGGTCTGACGGGCGAGTACTGCCATATCAGTGAAGTGACGATTACAAGGGACGATGAGCCGGTACCCGATGATTACATCAAGCGTATAGCCGAGGAGATCTCGTATATCGACGGCCCTGTGGGTGATGTTGCGAATGTACAGATAGACGGATACAGGACCGATGCTACGGAAGGCATCCCGCTTAGTGACGGACTCAGCATTACCTTCCATACAAAGAGCCTGCCGACCGCGCGGCTTATCTGGCATTGTCCGTATTTCACCATTTTCCGTTCACGTGATAAGAAGGTGGGAGGTGTTGATTTCCACGAGTATGCTTTTATCAGGCTGGACGGTGAGAACTGGGAAGGCAGTGACTGTTCCGAGAACGAACTTACGGTAAACAGGAGCGATGCCTTCGGCGGCTGGGAGGCATGGAAAAAGTCAAACAAGGAAGGCTTTGACTGTACGGTTGACTTTAAGCGCGACGGAAATGTGATAATAACCCGCACGGAAAACTTCGGGCTTGAGATCATAAACAAAACAACGATAATCGACGGAACAGGCGATCTGTATGTGGCGATAACGGGCGATCAGACAGCCCTTACCGACATAAGGATAAACAAAGGATAAGACAGGAGGTAGAAAAATGAGCAATCCATATGCAGGAACACAGACGGAAAAAAACCTTCAGGCAGCTTTTGCCGGAGAATCACAGGCACGCAACAAATACACCTATTTTGCATCGGTTGCGAAGAAGGAAGGCTATGAGCAGATCTCGTCATTGTTTTTGAAGACGGCCGATAACGAGAAGGAACATGCCAAGATGTGGTTAAAGGAGCTTAAGGGTATCGGAAACACGGCCGAGAACTTAAAGGAAGCGGCAGACGGTGAGAATTACGAATGGACCGATATGTACGAGGGCTTCGCAAAGACTGCGGACGAGGAAGGCTTCCATGAGCTTGCCGAGAAGTTCAGGGGCGTTGCGGCCATAGAGAAGCATCATGAGGAAAGATACCGTGCACTTCTTAAGAATGTCGAAACAAAGCAGGTATTTGAG
>JAILJC010000037.1 GCA_024694965.1 Lachnospiraceae bacterium | reverse complement strand
TACTACAGACAGGTCGGATGACGGTAAGATCCATCTGACTCTTGAGGTGGTTCAGGAGTGCATACAGAAGCGGGCCATAAAGTATGACAAGACCGGGGATAACCATTATGATACGATCTCGGCTTTCATAAAATCGATGCGAGGATCCGATCCCGATGCGGCGGTGTATTATCTTGCAAGGATGCTTGAAGCGGGAGAGGATATAAAGTTTATCGCAAGGCGTATAATGATATGCGCTTCCGAGGATGTCGGAATGGCAGATCCGCAGGCACTGCAGGTTGCGGTGGCGGCATCGCTTGCAGTAGAGCGAGTGGGATTGCCCGAAGCAAGGATACTCCTTTCGCAGGCGGCGGTCCATGTGGCAACCGCACCGAAGAGTAATGCATCCTACCTTGCGATAAATGAAGCCATGCAGATGGTTGAAAACGGACAGACATATCCTATACCCAGACACCTTCAGAATGTGCATGCGGATTCGGCCGGAGAGGAACGTGAACAGGGATACCTGTATGCGCACGATTATCCGGACCACTATGTCAGACAGCAGTACCTGCCTTATGAACTTGACGGTAAGGAATTTTACAAACCGACCGGCAACGGATATGAGGTGAAGATAAAAGAGCACATGAAAAAACTGAAAGGATCAAAGTAGGTTTTCCATCAGATAAGCGTACACGTCCTGATTCTTCTTGTGCCAGTTGTTACATATCTCGGATGCGGCTTCTTCGGTGGGCATGGTTATCTTGATGTTCAAAAGATCCGAATTGCGCTCCCTGGCACCAAGCTCGGCAACATATTCGCCGGTGGTGCTCTTGTAGTAATCGGCGGAGATCGAAACCTCGTTGCGAAGCTGCACTTCGTTTTCCTTTAAGTAAGAATCAATTTCATCTTTTATCGATTCGGAAATATCGTTTTTAAGAAGGCCTATCGTTTCGAGGCCTTTTTTTGTAATGGTAAGATGCGAGGCGTTGCGCTTGAACTTCGATTCGATCATCTGATCGTCGGTCAGCTGGTTCATGACCTTCTGAAGCGTGAAATAATCCGTGTAATCCTTCCCCAGCATAAAGTCAAACAACTGATTCTTGGTCATCGAATAGTCGACCTTATCAAGCATATAAAGGATAATAAGCTTGTATAATGTGAGAATTTCCAGATTTTCCATATTTGACTCCCTACAAATGATCATTACACTCCAAAACAAGTTTAACATTTTTGCCCGATAAATCAATAAAAAAATCATTAATGCCCTTGACAGCTTCTTTATTGCTATAGTACAATAACATCGTTATATAACACAGATGCATAACCATGATACATAACGGGGATATTCATGTCATGCATCACAGGGAATGGGGGATCTCGTAGGATATGAGGGTGTCCTGCGGATTGATAAGGGGAACATATGCCACCAAAAGAGAAGGTTTCCAGGGTCATGGTGCTGAATGCGGCATTTGAAATGACCAGGGAGATTGGTTTTGAAAACGTTACCGCAAGAAAGCTTGCGCAGCGCTTAAACAGCTCGACACAGCCCATCTTTCGTGCATATGAGAACATGGAAATGCTTAAGGAGGACCTCTTTTACAAGAGTGCCGAAATGTTCTCGGACTACATGCTTAAGAGCAGGACTAAGGGTAAACCTGTGTATCTTACGATGGGAATGGCATACATCGAGCTTGCGCAGAAAGAGAAATATCTCTTTAAGCTGATAGCGGATATTGAGGAGTATGATACCTCCGACATCCATGAATTTCTCCAGCAGGGGGACTGCAATGAGCTGCTTGAGAAACTTCCGGGAAGCGAGAAGTTAAGCGCGGAACGGAAAAAGGAAGTATTCCGAATGGTATGGATGTTCACTCACGGGGTTGCGACGCTTGTTACGGGCAGGCGGGTAGAGATGGACCGCAGTGAGATCGAGGAGATGTTAAAGAAAGCATACGAAGGGTTTCTTAAAGTCATTTAGTAAGGGGTTACGTTAATGACATCACGAATGTTTTTAAAGCTCGGTGAGATAAGCGGTATTATCCTTACCGCGTCTATACTGAGGAACATGGTGAACGCAAGTACGTTCATGATCGCTGTAAGCATTATTTCAGGCATTTTATTCGCGGCTTCGGTCCTTGGAATACAACTGCAGAGGTACGAAAAGGAACTCGAGGAACGCGAGTATCAGATACAATAGAAGTCTTCTAAGGTTGAGGGGAACCTTTTGAAGGCGACAGGACCAGGATGACGGGAAGCAGATGTATGGGGCATCTGCTTTTCCACGTCGTAGGGGGGAAAATACCATTAATAAGGACCAGCAGATCTTACAAAAAGCCAGTCAGCTCATCCGCCTTTCTTCCGATACCGTGATCGTAAACATGCGCTTTATGGATGTTGCGTTAAGCCGCTTAAAAGCCGAGCATAAGGACGGTCTTTTCGGTGTTGCAACAGACGGTGAGCATTTTTTCTATGACAGTTCTTACATTCTTAAACGCTACCTTGACGATGACCACGCCGTTACAAGGATGCTTTTTCATTCGCTGCTCCATTGTATCTTCAACCATTCCTTCAACTACGATAAGCTGGAGGATGAGACCTATGACCTGGCGTGCGATATCGCAGTAGAGAACATAATAATGGAGCTTGAGATACCTGCGTTTTCTCTGCATGACGATCTTGACAGAAAGCAGCTCCTGCGGGGACTTTACAAGGAGGTTAAGTCGCTTACCGCCGAAAAGCTGTATAAGTATTTTCTTGTTAATCCTCTTTCGAAGGTCGACAAGATAAAGATGACGGAATTGTTCATGCAGGACCGTCATGTTTACTGGAAAAAGGCTGAAAACTATGAGATATCCGAGGCTGCATGGAAGAAGGTAAGCGAGCGTATCAAAACGGACCTTGGCACGTTTTCAAAGGCATCAAGTCATTCAGAGAGCCTTATAAAGAACCTGCTTGATACAACGAAAAAAAAGTATGATTATAAGCGCATGCTTGAGCAGTTTTGTGTTATGGGTGAGGAGCTTACCGTAAATGACGAGGAATTTGATTATATCTATTACACCTACGGACTTGATCATTACGGGAACATGCCGCTTATAGAACCGCTTGAGTTTAAGGACGAAAAGCGGGTGCGTGATTTTGCGATAGTCATCGACACATCCGCTTCGTGCATGGGAGCTACGGTCAGGTCGTTTCTAAAGAAAACTTATGATATACTTAAGTGCAGCGAGAGCTTTTCAAAAAAGATAAACGTGCACATCGTGCAGTGCGACAGTGAGGTGCGGTCGGATACAAAGATCACGAACGAGCAGGAATTTGATGAGTTCATCGCAAAGGGTAAGCTTACAGGATACGGAGGCACCGATTTCAGGCCGGCGTTTGATCATATTGATTCTCAGATAGCGGAAGGCGAATATGAGAATTTCAAGGGTCTTATATATTTTACGGACGGCTACGGCATATACCCCGGAAAGGCCCCGGATTACGACTGCATGTTTGTGTTCGTAAAGCGCGACGAATTAAAACCCGAAGTCCCGTGGTGGGGTATAAGGGTTGAGCTTAATGAAGAAGATATCATACTTGAAGAATAAAAATCCTTTATAAACCGGATGGAGGAGAAGCGGCCGATAATGAAAAAAAGGATAATCATATTAGCGGTAATCGAATTGCTGGTCATGGCCTTTCTTTTGGTCCTTGTCATAAACAGCCGGTCGGCGGGACGGGAGGTGTTAAATCCCGGCCTTACAAGCTGGGAGTCAAGGTACGTAAGCGGTGAGGGCGGCATCTTTGCGGGTGATCCTTCGATATATCCCGAAGGACTTTCGGAAGGTGAGGAGATCGACTTTATATACGGGCCTTATTTTTCCCTGCCCGCGGGCAATTACAGTGTTTCGATCGACTACGAATGCGAGGCGCCCCAGACATTTGAAGTATATTCCTATAAGAGCGGCAGTGCTGTTTTTAAGCACGAACCCGAAAAGCTTACGAGCGATAAGACTACGCAGACATATCACTTTACCCTTCTTAAGGCAGTGGATGATCTGGAGATAAGGATACACTATAACGGGAACGGAGCGATAAAGATAAGCAACATCAATGTTGTGGCCAGTTCGTTCCTTGTAAGGGAGATAGTGCTGGCTGTATTTCTCCTTTTTGTTTTTGCCGACATCTGCGTTTATCTTTATGTTAAACAGGGCCCCAAAGCAGGTGACGGAAGAAAGCTGTGGATAGATGTGTGCCGCGGCGTCGGTATAATACTGGTGCTTTTGGGACATGCAGAATCACCGTTTAAGTGGCTTATCTTCGGTTTTCATATGCCGCTGTTCTTTATCCTGTCAGGTTATCTGTATAAAGGCGGCAGAAAGGCCTCGGAATACATAAGCGGTCTTTTTAAGCGGTATATGATCCCCTATTTTGTTCTGGCGTTTTTGAACCTTATCGTCAGGATGTTCCAGATGTATTTTGAAGACGGACTTACAAAGGAGTGGGTGGGAAGGTTTATTTTCCTCGGAATAGCGGATGCCGGGGAATGGCTTCCAAACTGTGTATCACTATGGTTTTTAACCGCATTGTTCCTTGCCATGGCAGGTATGTATCTTATACATGAAAAGCTTATGCCTTTCCAGAGGTTTATCGTTGTATTGCTCTGCCTTGCGGGCGCGGTGCTCATGGACCGTTTTAACTGTCCCAACGTCCCGTTTAATGTCGGTCAGGCGATGATGGGTATCGTTTTTGCAGAGGTGGGCTGGATACTCAAAAAATACGATATCATCAAAAAAACAGCACAGCTTAAGGCGGCAGATAAGATCGGGCTTTTTGCGGTAATCCTTATATGCGGCGTGGATGCTGTCTGGTACAATTACAGTCTTGGCGGCGAGATAACGGCCATGCTCTCGATGAGATATGAATTCGTTCCTTTATGGCTGATGGGAGCTGTGTTTATTTCGGTCTGTGTTATGGCCCTCTGCTACAGGATATGTTCCCTTCCGCTTTCGGGACTGACGGTCCCTCTTGGTGCTCTGGGCCGGCATACCATGATCTTCTTCGGATTCGATTTCTGTATGGCAATTTACAGTACGCGCATACTGCAGGCGTACTTTAGTTATTCTCCGTGGCATTTTGAAGTACCCGTCAGGTTTTTGCTTCTGCTGCTCCTTTTCTTACTGGGGCGCATTGCAAAGCTTGATAAGCATAAAATAATTTAGGTAAAGGGGAGCGGCATGAACATAGGACAGGCTAAAGAGTATATAAAGCAGACGGCACGTCTGTACCTTACAAAGGGTGAGTTTGACGAGTACGTGATACCGGTTGAGCGTCAGCGGCCGATATTTCTGCTGGGTGCTCCGGGCGTCGGCAAGACGGCGGTCATGGAGCAGATAGCACAGGAGCTCGGTATAGCCCTTGTATCATATTCGATGACACATCATACAAGGCAGTCCGCAATAGGCCTTCCTTTTATCAAGCACGAGGAATATGAAGGCCTTGAATATGATGTGACCGAGTATACGATGAGTGAGATCATCGCAAGCGTATACGAGACCATGAAGGAAACCGGCATAAAGGAGGGGATACTGTTCCTTGATGAGATAAACTGCGTATCCGAAACCCTTGCTCCCTCCATGCTGCAGTTCCTGCAGTACAAGGTGTTCGGAAGGCATAAGGTCCCGGAGGGGTGGGTCATCGTAACGGCCGGGAATCCACCGGAGTTTAACAAGGCTGTGCGTGAATTTGACGTTGCCGTAATGGACAGGTTAAAGGTCATGAACGTGGAGGCAGATTACAGGGTGTTTAAGGAGTATGCGCTTGAGAGGGGACTGCATCCTGCCATTATAAGCTTCCTCGATCTTAAGAAGGAATATTTTTATCTTATCGAGAATACCGTGAACGGACGCTCATATGTAACGGCTCGCGGATGGGAGGACTTATCCGAGATATTAAAGCTCTATGAGGATGCCGGCATGTCCGTTGACGATACGCTTATCGACCAGTATATCCGCAATGAATCCGTGGTAAAGGAATTCACGGCTTACTATGAGCTTTACAACAAATATAAGAGGGATTATCAGGTTGAGGAGATCCTTAAGGGAGGCGTTACCGACGATATCATAAAGAGGGCGAAGAAGGCCGGCTTTGATGAGCGCCTGTCGCTTCTTTCCATGCTTATGGACAGGGTTATAGCGGACGTAAGGGGAAGCCTTAACAATGCCGATTATCTGGTTGCCTTAAACCC
>JAILJC010000171.1 GCA_024694965.1 Lachnospiraceae bacterium | reverse complement strand
GGTAATTTCAAGCTTGAAGCAAAGTTCATAAGCAATGTGGATCCCGATGATGCGGCTGCGGTACTTAATGGCATAGATGTGGCACATTCTCTGTTTGTCCTTGTATCCAAGTCGGGAACGACACTTGAAACACTCACGAACGAAAGCTTTGTAAAGGATGCCCTTAAGAAGGCGGGCCTTGATGCATCAAAGCATATGATAGCCGTAACAAGCGAAACGTCACCGCTTGCAAAGAGCAGTGATTATCTTGCAGCATTCTTCATGGATGATTATATCGGCGGACGATTCTCGTCATGCTCGGCGGTGGGCGGAGCGATCCTCTCGCTTGCATTCGGCGCCGATGTATTCGCTAAGTTCCTTGAGGGTGCGGCAGAGGAAGACAAGCTTGCGGCAAATAAGGATGTACTTAAAAATCCCGCAATGCTTGATGCCCTTATCGGAGTATATGAGCGTAACATCTTAGGCTATGACTGTACGGCAGTGCTTCCGTATTCACAGGCACTTTCAAGGTTCCCCGCACATCTCCAGCAGGCGGATATGGAGTCAAACGGCAAGTCGGTGAACCGCTTCGGCGAGCCGGTTAACTATAAGACCGGTCCCGTTATCTTCGGTGAGCCGGGAACTAACGGACAGCATTCATTCTACCAGCTGCTCCATCAGGGAACAGACATCATCCCGCTACAGTTCATAGGCTTTAAGAACAGCCAGATAGGAACGGATGTCGATATCCAGGGAAGCACCAGCCAGCAGAAGCTGTGTGCCAATGTTGCCGCACAGATAGTTGCGTTTGCCTGCGGCAAGGATGATGAAAACAACAACAAGAAATTCGAAGGCAACCGTCCTTCGAGCATAATCATAGGCGATAAGCTTACACCCGAAGCCATGGGTGCGCTGCTTTCGCATTTTGAGAACAAGATAATGTTCCAGGGATTTTTGTGGAACGTTAACAGCTTCGACCAGGAAGGCGTTCAGCTTGGCAAAGTGCTTGCAAAGAAGGTTCTTGCACACGAGACAGACGGAGCGCTTAAGGTATACAGCGACATGATGGGCATTTGACCCGGATACCCCCTAAACATTAAATGAAAAGGAGGCACTTTTATGAACAGAACCATACTTGAAGAGGGACAGATCAAGCGCATAAACAAGCTGCTGCTCATAGTCCTTATCATCACTTCGTTTTTCGCGTTTGCCGGACTTATGTCCCAGTTATCGGACGCAGAGGAAATGGCACCTTACAGGAGTATTATCCCGGTAGTGCTGGTGATCATAAACCTCATAGCATCCATCGTAGTGTACAAGATCGCGAAACCGCAGTTCTTTCATCTCTTCGTGGCATACGGTTTTACGGCAGTTTACGCGGCGATGTTGCTCCTTTCCCTTATGGGAACGGTGTTCCCGTATCTTATACCGATAATGATAATCGTAATGCTCTACCTTGACAGAAAGGCAAGCCTTAGGATGGGCATCGCATTCGTCGCGCTGAACATAATAAAGGTAGTGATAAACGCGGCCACAACCGATCCCAAGGAATTCATCGAGATATCGATGATCGCCATCATCATATCAATACTTGCATCTGTTGCCTGTGTCATGGGTACCAGGCTCCTTACCCGTTTCATAAGCGAAAACATGGAAAGCATTGAGAAGGCTGCAAGGGAGCGCGCAAGGGTATCGGAAAACATACTTAATGTTACCGATGAAGTTACCCAGAGCTTTGAAAAGCTTAAGACGGAACTTGATGAGGTCGGCGGGACTTCAAGGCTTGTATGTGATTCCATCGAGCAGATAGGCCAGGGCAACAATGAGAACTTAAGCGCAGTGGAACTCCAGACCACTATGACGGGAGAGATCCAGGCCCTGCTTAACGAAACAAACGACATAACATCTGAAGCCGTAGGTATTTCGGGTGCCATGTCGGATATGCTCGGAAAGAGCTTAAGGGATATGGAAAGCCTCGTGACCCAGGCGATCGAGACGACCGAGGTCGGCAACCAGATGAAAGAAGCCGCTGAGAAACAGCAGAAATCATCCGATGATGCAATGAACATTACGGACATGATATTCAGCATATCGGGACAGACCAACCTGCTTGCGCTCAATGCATCGATAGAGGCTGCAAGGGCCGGTGAAGCCGGAAGAGGATTTGCCGTTGTCGCATCCGAGATAAGCAACCTTGCCGAGCAGACAAAGAAGTCTACCGAGCAGATAACAAACATCTTAAAGGAACTTACCGACAATGCCGGAGACGTTTCGGAGAAGGCTTCAAGGACAGTACAGATGGCGAGTGCTCAGAAGGAGCTTGTTGAGCTTGTTAAGGGAGTGCTGGGTGAGTCGATGGAGCATTCGGATAAGCTCGGAAACACGCTTAATATTATTAACGAGGATATGTTAAGGATCAAGGATTCCAATGATGAAGTTGTTAATTCAACTTCAAGGCTCCTTGCGACAAGTGAGGAATTTACGGCCAGCACACAGGAGACTATAAAGATAAGCCGCAACAACATGGATAAGATCGAAGAATCAATAGCGGTCATGAGTGATATCTCCGATAAGATGCAGCAGCTTGCGGAATAAGGCAGGATGGTATGAACAAATTCGAATGTGATGAAAGCTATAAGGCGGACATGAAGGAATACATGGAGAAGATCGTTGAAAAATACGGTATCTCATCCCAGTCCGCCGAGCGTGAGATCATGTGCATGGCAGACATGGGCAACAAGGTTGCCGCCAAGCTGTATGCGGATATGGTCTTCTATCATAAGATATTAAGGCGTAATCCTTACAAGGAAGCTTTTTCGCTGTACTTAAGGTCAGCGGATATAAAGATATCAGACAACGGCAGTTTTATAAGCGGTGTAAAGTCTTATCCGCTTTCGTTCTGGAACATCGGATATTATCTTGTAAATTACAGGAAAGCTTCCTTCCTTGAGAAGTGCGAGAGCATCGATATAATTGACAAAATGCCGTATAACGAGCGGTTAAAGGCAGCTCTTGAACTATCTGCGGCATGCATAACCTACACCGATGCTCCGGGCGCGATAAACCTTATCGGCAGGATCCTTCTTGAGGCCGGAAGCGCAGATGATAAGTTCAGTGCCTTAAAGCCGGTTATCCAAAGGTGTATCGCCGAGCGTGAATTTGACAGGATATCATTGCGTACGGGCGATATAAACTGCATGGAGGACTGCTTAAGGGAAGCCAATAATTTCTTTACCGTGGCAGCGGCAGCAGGCTATGTGTATGCCTGCAACAACCTTGCCGCCGGTGAAGCGGGGAATATAGTAAGGCTTGATTCTCAGGGTGCGGATAAAGAGGAGATTGAGGAAGCGGTTGAAAGGTATAAGGAATATTTAAGGCTGAGTGCCGATAAATACGAACCTTATGCCGCCAACCGGCTGGGCCTGTTTTACATGACGGGTGAAATAGAGGCTGACGGGCATAAGGTCACTTACAGGGATAAGATCGATCAGGCCCTGGCAAAGGAATACTTTAAGAAGGCTACGCAGTATCCCGACGCGAATTCGGCGTGGGCGTTTTTCAATCTCATTAAGTATTTCCACAAGGATTACGATACCAACATCGAGCTCATGAACGAGCACATGGATTACATCAGGATGCTTAACGAAAAAGTGTATGACATCGCGATGGAACTTTAAACAGCTCCGAAGGTTTTTAGTGGCAGGATAGCATGGAGGCAGGACAGGAGGACCGGATGGATTTTAAAGCCGTAGCAGAAAGTATGTCAGCAATGACCTGTATCGTATCGGTTGAAAAGCTTCCCGGCGGAAGGCGCGGGAAGTTTTGCATCGTTGCGGGAAACAAGGCTTATATCGATTCGATAGAGCATCCCGCTCCCGGAGCGGAGATGCTGACGGATAAGTTTGTACCCGGAGCCGAGTATACCGATTATCTTACAAGGGACTTAAACTTTGAGGATTATTGTTACGGCGCGGCGGTTGAGAAAAAGCTCCTGCATTCCTATGCCCACCCCGACAGGATGGATATCTGGTTTAACATGCTGTTCATACCGCTTGATGCGGATGAAGGTAACTTAAGTTACTGCATGTATATGATGGAGATCAATTTCGAGGCCAGTTCGGAACGCCTCTCAAGCATATCGGGTGAAACCGCGTCATCGGTTCTTGACACATGCATCAAGCTGCGCGGTACCAATGATTTCAAGGCAACAATGAAGGATGTTGTGGCAGGCATTCGCGACCTTTGTGACGCGGAGCAATGCTGCATTCTTGTATTAAACGATATTGAGCGTACCTGCTCCGTGCTGGGTGAGGCCTTCAGGGATAAATCTGATATGCTTCCCATGGAAACGTATCTTGACGAGGATTTTTATGATATCGCAGAGTCATGGACCGCTACGATCGCGGGAAGCAACTGCATCATCGCCAAGAATGATCAGGATATGGAGATAATAAAGGAGCGCAATCCGGTATGGCATAAGTCGCTCTCGGATGCCGGTGTGAACAATATCATATTGTTCCCTTTAAAATCACGGAATCAGCTATTGGGTTACATCTGGGCGATCAATTTTGATGAAACGCGTGCGATAAAGATAAAGGAAATGCTTGAAGTATCCACGTTTATCTTAGGATCCGAACTGGGCAACTATCTGCTCCTTGACAGGCTCCGTTTTATCGCTTCAAAGGATATACTCACGGGAGTTATGAACCGTAACGAGATGAACAATTACGTTGATGAATTAAGCCACGGAAGCAGCTCGGATGCATCGGTCGCAGTGCTGTTTGCCGACCTTAACGGCTTAAAGACGGTCAACGATCATGAGGGGCATAATGCGGGAGACCTCCTGCTTAAGAACGCTGCGAGTGTCCTTAAGTCAGTGTTTGATGAAAAAGAGATATTCCGTGCGGGCGGCGATGAGTTTGCGGTGATAGTTACCGGCCTGACCGAGGAGGACCTGTTAAGCAGGATAGAGACGATAAGAAGAGAGAGCGAAAAATTCGACAACCTGTCGTTTGCGATAGGCGGCTGCGTTGAGGATAACTCAGGTAATATTCGCCTGGCCTTACGCTGCGCCGACGAGAGGATGTATGAGGATAAGAGGCGGTTTTACGAGCAGTATCCGGAGCTTATTTCCAATGACCGCAGGCGCAAGGGCACTGTCCCGACGGATGTTTCGGCGGCAAATGAAGACGATTACCGCGAACAAACACTCTTCCGCGAGATGAACTACGATTTCCTGACGGGTCTTTCGAGCATGACGTACTTTTTCAAGCTTGCCGAAAGCGCGCGCAACAGCATGCATGGGCAGAATATCCCCACGGTGATCGTATACTTGAATCTCAACGGGATGCGGTTCTTTAACAAGAGGTTCGGTTTTGCCGAAGGAGATATACTCATAAAAGAATTTGCAAAGATACTTTCGCACCAGTTCGGTGATGAATGCTGCAGCCGCTTCGGACAGGACCGCTTTGCAATATTTACCGAGGCAAAAGATGTTGAGAGAAAGTTAAAGCGCGTATTTAAGGAGATGAAGACCGCAAACGGCGGAAAAACACTTCCTGTAAGGGCAGGTATCTATCCTGATTCGATGGGTCTGGTCGAGGCATCGCTTGCCTGTGACAGGGCAAAATATGCCTGCCATGCGGTAAGGGATGCTAATGATTCTTACTTCAATTATTTTGACAAAAAAATGCTCGATCGGGAGCTTAATACTCAGTATATTGTCGATAATATAGACCGTGCGCTTGCCGAAAACTGGATCACTGCATATTATCAGCCGATAGTCAGGGCAACAAGCCGGAAAGTATGTGATGAGGAAGCGCTTGCCAGGTGGATAGATCCCGAAAAGGGAATGCTCTCGCCTGCGGATTTTATACCGATACTTGAAGATACCAGGCTTATTTACAAGGTCGATCTGAGGATAGTCGATATCATCCTTGAGAGGATAAAAAAACAGAGCCGGTCCGGTATGCCCGTTGTTCCGATATCAATAAACCTTTCACGGACTGATTTTGAATGCTGTGATATTGTTGAAGAGATATGCAACCGTGCGGATGCGGCAGACGTGCCAAGGGAGCTTATAACGGTCGAGATAACGGAAAGCGTCATAGGGCAGAACCTTGACTTCATGAAGTCCCAGATAGCCCGTTTCCAGGAGCTTGGGTTCAAGGTATGGATGGATGATTTCGGAAGCGGATATTCATCGCTCGATCTTCTGCAGGAGATGCAGTTTGACCTTATCAAATTCGATATGCGATTCATGCGGCAGTTCGATTCAAGCACCAAGTCAAGGGTGCTCCTTACCGAGCTTATGAGGATGGCAATAAGCCTTAATATCGAAACCGTCGTGGAAGGCGTCGAGACTGCAGAGCAGGTCGAGTTCTTGAGTGAGATAGGCTGTACCAAGATGCAGGGGTATTATTTCAATAAACCCGTTTCATATGAACAGATAATAGAGAGATACAGTAACGGAACTCAGATAGGGTTCGAGAATCCCGATGAAGCGGAGTACTTCATGGCCATGGGTTCCATAAACCTGTACGACCTGGGTGCCGTGTCAAGCGAAGAGGGAGAATCGCTCAAACACTATTTTAATACCATACCGATGGCGGTGATCGAATCGGACGGCGTCGAAGTAAAGGTATCAAGGGCCAATAAGTCCTACCGCGATTTTGTAAAGGATCACAGGGAGAACGCGGGAGATGCGAAGCTTGATGTGTTGCTTGAATCCATCAGAAAATGCAGGGATATCGGGCAGAAAGTATTTATAAACGAGGTTCGACCAGATAGGTCAACGGTAAATGCGCTCATAAGAAGGATAGCCGACGATCCCGTAAACGGGCTGGGAGCCTTCGCTGTGGCAATCCTTGATGTAAGGTCGCCTTCCGGTGTCGAAAAGAAAAAAGATGAATAAGTTAGGAGTCAGGGCGAAATTATTTTTTATCAAAGTTTAAGTATATAAAGAATTAGAAGAACGGGAATTATATGATCAATAAACTGAGAAGTCTGTTAAACGATCCTGAGCTGGATTACAAGAGCAAATCATTTGTCCTGCTGTCGGTCATCGCGCTGGTGGGTCTGTTCCTTGCGATGATAAGCGGGATACTGCTCGGACAGGCTTTGGTGGCAAATATTTCGGTATTTGTTGAGTTTGTTCTGTTTACCGCGATCTTTTTATGGGCCATTTACCGCAACGGTATGCAGAAGGCAATGATCATTATAGCTTTCTTTCTTGTATTTGTTTTCCTGCCTGCTGCGTTCTTCACGAGCGGAGGCGCGGCGGGCGGAACACCGGTATGGTTTGCGTTTACGACGCTCTACATAGTAATGACTCTGTCGGGTAAACCCAAGGCGGTCTTTCTTGGTTTAAACCTGGTTACGGTAGTCGTTTGCTGGGGGATCGGATATCTGCATCCTGGGACCATAACGGAGTTTACGAGAAAGGAAGCTTTTTTTGACTCTTTCTTTACGCTCCTCATAGTCGGCACGGTGATAACGGCCCTCGTAAGCTATCAGGAGCTCCTGTTTCGGAGAGAGAATGACCGTGTCCGCAGCCAGAAAAAGGAGATCGAGGATCTTAACCACCAGCAGAGCCGTTTTTTTTCGAGCATGAGCCATGAGTTAAGGACTCCGATAAATGCGATCCTCGGGTTTAACGAAGTCATACTCCGACAGGATGATGCTTCCGATGAGATTGTAAATGACGCGGGCAACATCCAGAGCGCCGGAAAGATGCTCCTTTCGCTCGTTAACGATATACTTGACCTCTCGAAGCTGGAAGCGGGACGCATGGACATAATCCCGGTTGAATACAACGTAGCGGAGATGATGTCCGAGATTGTGAATATGATCCTGCTCCAGGCAAAGGGAAAGGGTCTGTCGTTTGATGTTGATATTGACCCCAATACCCCGACAGTGCTTATAGGAGATGAGATAAGGATAAGGCAGGTGATCATCAACCTGCTTAACAATGCGGTTAAATACACCGAAAAGGGTTATGTCGGGATCCGCCTCGGAACGGAGAAGATCGAAAACAACCTCGTCAGGATGACTATATCGGTCGCTGATACGGGCATAGGTATAAAGGATGAGGTGCTCCCGACGCTGTTTGATGCATTTGCAAGGATGGATCAGGAGAAGAACAGGAATATCGAAGGTACGGGACTTGGATTGTCCATTGTAAAACAGCTGGTCGATCTAATGGACGGGCACATCAGCGTTGACAGCCTGTACGGACTGGGAACAACATTTACGGTGATCCTGCCCCAGGGCGTAGCCGATCATACAAAGATGGGCAGTATAAATGTCCTTGACCAGGCTGCGAAAAAGAACACCTACAGAAGCATGTTCACGGCGCCGGAGGCGGAGATCCTTATTGTTGATGACAGTAAGACAAATCTTTTGGTCGAGAGAAAACTGCTTGCCGAAACCAAGGTGATCATCGATACCGCGGCGAGCGGCAGTGAGGCGCTGGAACTTACCTTTAAGAACAGATATGATGTGATATTCATGGATCATCTCATGCCCGAGATGGACGGCATTGAATGCCTTGAACGTATCCGCTCCCAGGAGGGCGGCATGTGCAGGGACGTTCCGGCCCTGGTGCTCACGGCAAATGCGGGCGCAGAGAATGCGGAGCTTTACCGTGAGGCAGGCTTTGAGGACCGGCTGTCCAAACCCATATCGGGGCGCGAACTTGAAGAAGCTCTCATCAAATATTTATCGCAGGAAAAGGTTATCAGAAGCTCTTGATCCAGTTGATGAGAGAGTCATGGTAAACATTGTTTTCGACATCCCTGCGCATCTGGTCCGTTATCGGACCGTTTTTTTCCATTCTTGCAAGCACGGCTTCCTGAAGTCCCTTTATGATACCGTCCTCATATGAACCGGAAGGAGTGTCAGTGCTGCCGGTAGGGGCCTGTTTTTCAGGTGCAGGTGTTCCCGGGACGTTGATGCTTTCGGGCGCGTTATCCTGTGCCTGTTCCGGGGTTTTTGTATCGGCCGCCCCGGGAGCTTCTTCCGGTGCTTTTACAGCAGCCGCATCCGAAGCCATGCCGGAAACAGTAGAAACGGTTTGCTTAGATGATCTGATTGCCTTGACCGACTTGGTCAGTTTCATATCTCCGATACTTTCCGTGGGTACCCATATATCACCCGAATTGCCTTCCACCGTTATATTTATCTGGCCGTTCTCAACCGCGACCTTATTTCCCGAAATAAGTCCGGTGTAGCTGCCGCCTCCCTCAACGGGAAGTGACATCGGACACGGATTGTCATCATTGTTCACTGCTACCGCGCAGAATCCGTTTCCGCTTTTTCTTGCAAATGCATACTGCCGGTTGGTAAGCCTAAGTTCCCTGTAATCGCCGTATGACAGCGCAGGTGTATTCTGCCTTATCATGCCAAGCCTTGCGGTAAGGGCAGTCACCGGATTTGATTTTATCGCATCCTTAAAGTCATTTAGGTTAAGCGCAGGCCGCAGTGAAGCGTCCGAGTGATTCTCCTTTTTTCCCTCAATTCCGAATTCCGATCCGTAGTATACCGACGGGATGCCGGGAAGTGTGTACAGAAGTATGTTGACGGGGGTTAAGTGCGCCTTGTTGTTAAGCCTTGTATATATCCTTTCGACATCATGGTTGTCCGTAAAATTGTAAAGCTTCAGTCCGTCGGGACGGCTGCCGCCCATATCATAAAGACGCTTTACGGTATGTGCTATCTCAAAGTAGTTGTGGTCATTGTGGCCGGAGTACAGCGCTTTGTGAAGGTTGTAATTGGTAACCGAGTGCAGTGTTCCCTCATTGACCCACCTGGTATAATCGCCGTGGATGACTTCACCCATGAGCCAGAATTCGGGCTTGACCTCGTTGGCAGTCGCACGCAGTGCCTTCATAAAGTCAAAATCAAGCACATCCGCGGCATCGAGCCTTATACCGTCAACATCAAATTCACTGATCCAGAAACGTATAACATCGCATATATAATCACGGACCTCGGGATTACGCTGGTTAAGCTTGACAAGAAGGTTGTATCCGCCCCAGTTGTCGTAGGAAAACCCGTCGTTGTATTCGTTATTGCCGTAGAAATTTACATTGCAGTACCAGTCACGGTATCTTGATCCTTCGCGATGCTCCTTAAGGTCCTTAAAGGCAAAGAAGCTCCGGCCTGTATGATTGAACACGCCGTCGAAGATAACCCTGACTCCTGACTTGTGGCAGAGCTTCACGAACTTTTTAAGATCGTTGTTATCTCCCAGGCGGCTGTCAAGCTTTTTGTAATCGGTGGTCTCATAACCGTGTCCCTCCGATTCAAACAGAGGACCGATATAGATGGCGTTGCAGCCTATAGCCTTAATGTGATCCACCCATGGATTAAGCTCCGGCAGCCTGTGAGTAATGCCGTCGTACTTATTCTCCTTAGGTGCTCCGAGCAGTCCCAGGGGATAAATGTGATAAAAAACCGCTTCATCATACCATGCCATGACCTGATCTCCTTAGCTTATATGTATTTATCGATATTTATATATGTCGCTTAAGTATATTTACCGGTATCTATATATGTCGATGCTTAAGTATACTTACTGATATCTATATATGTCGATGCTTAAGTATACTTACCGATATCTATATTTGTTGATACTTAAGTA
>JAILJC010000023.1 GCA_024694965.1 Lachnospiraceae bacterium | reverse complement strand
ATCTCCCAAATTATGTCCGTAAGTATCGTTGATATCCTTAAAACTGTCCACATCCATCAAAAAGACTGCCGCCTGCCGGTAATCGTCCCCATCCCGGTTCTGTAACCACCAGTCCGAAAATCCTGCCCTTACATACAGCATTGTCAGTTCATCGCGGAAGGCCTGCTGCATTTCCCGCCACAGCCTGACTCTCGATGATGAATTTGCAAGGATAAGCAGAACAGAACCCATTTCACCGTCCGCTTCATAAGAGATAACAAGTTCATCTCCGTCATGAAGCCTGATACGTTCACCGACTTTTAACGGTTTACCTTTGTATTTTGTAGGGTTTGTGGTTTCAAACGCAGTATAGTGGCACGTACCCTGCCCGGTTTCAAACAATCCGTGTCTTCTGGAAACATAATGATTATTAATCGTTATGTCAGGCCTTACTCCGTCAGACGGCCTTCCGAATTCCTGTCTCCCTTCAAGCCTGTGTTCCGAGATTGTTTTTCCCTGACATACAAACAAAACAGGACAATGGACATGTGTATTTTCGTCGGTTTCTTTTTCGGTATCCTCTGACAGTATCTTTGTCTTACTAAGGTCTGCCGGTTTATTATCTTTCACTTTTTTCTCCCCTCATTACCTTTTCACTATTTATCGGATAAAAAACATTATTCGATAACAGTTAAATGAATTCAAAGCATACATATCATAATATATTCTTCGTTGTTTTCATCTACGATCTTAAATCCGACTTTTTCATACATCCTGACAGCATAATTAGCTTTCTGTACAGCCAGAGAGGCCTTCCTATAACCCTTTTCTCTTAACAGTTCAAGCATTCGCTCCATAAGGTTTGTTCCGATACCCATTCCCCGATACTCCTTATACAGGGATATTGCAAAAGACGGCGTGATATCATCAACATGCCCGTAATCATTCATGATACGAGTCCAAACTGCACCGACCACTCTGCCATTGTCATCTGCAACAATACAGTGATCTGCTTTTCCTGTTCCAAAGTCTTCGTAATACAGTTTCAACTCCGGTTGTTTAATGATCTCTTTTGCGGGCGGTTCCACACCTTCCGGAATGAAGATCGCTTCGTACAGAAAATCCTGCAGAAGATCATATTCATTTTCCTTTATTTCCCGTAACGTTATATTCTTATACTTCATCATCTGAATACCCTTTTGATCTGAGTATAGTAACTTTGCCGGAAAAGATTTCCCTGCATATCCTAAGCTCCAAGTCCTGTCTTTGTTTAAGATGATCGATCAGGGCCTCTTCTCCCGACAGCCCTCGATTTTTCGCATAAGGTGATCCGTCAAAGAATCTCATCATCAGAGGGAACCATAACTCATTTCCCTTATCATCAGATCTTTCCTTCCTGATGATATCAATATTTGCTTTAACATCACTGCTTTCAAGATAATAGATCTGTATATCCCGGTCAGCAATGGCTTTGTTAATTTCCTCATAGAATGCCATAATATCATTATCGGATGCATCACGAAAAAGGATCATATCCTCAACAATATTCTGGAAAAGCGAACACTCAAATATGTTTTTTTCACCCTTCCATCTTGAAAACCGCCCTAAAACAATCCTCTTAAACTCTTCAAACGGCACCCGGTTATTATAGATCTCATACTGCTCCATATCCTTATGAAATCCCGGTATATCCGTAATGATACGGGTATAGCATATTACCATACGGTCATCTTCCTTATGGCTGTATGCTTCTATTTCTTTTCTGATATCATCATACTTATCAAGGATCTTTTCATATTCTTTCATACTTACATAAGCACACCAGGAAAGTTCTACCGGTGAATAATCCCCTTCATGAAACACCTTATGATCAGGATTCTTCACAGATAATCTTTCCATCAAAGTGCTTTTTCCGCTGCCCTGCAGGCCTTCTATAAAATAATTCAACTTATTTCTCCTTTTTCACGGAATCTCTATGACTTCTGTTGCTACCTTCTCGCGGAACCTGACATCATGCTCTACAAGCAGCATGGTAGGAGAATACTCCGTTATCAGTTTCTCTATCTGCATTCTCGAAAAGACATCTATATAATTCAGAGGCTCATCCCATATATACAGATGTGCGGGTGTTATAAGGCTCGCTGCTATCAGTACCTTTTTCTTCTGACCTTCTGAATAGTCTTCCATATTCCTTGCAAAGTGTTCCCGTGTAAGATCAAGCTGCCTCAGCACAGCAAGAAAAAGGCTTTCATCAAGTCCCCTGTCTTCACTGAACTTGTGGAGTGAACCTGATAAAAAAGATGTATCCTGACTGACATATGATATGATCATACCCGAACCGACATCCAGTGTACCGGATACCGTCAGTTTTATTTCCGGATCTTTGTTTACATCATTCGCTTTTTGAAGCACAGCCTTCAATATGCTTGATTTTCCGCACCCGTTCCCACCGGCCAGAACAACGCGGGCACCGCTTTTAACCTGAAATCTCAACCCGGTAAAAAGCGGTTCATCTGCTCCTTCATACATAAGTGACAGATCATATGCGTTTATCAGAACTTCCTTATGATATTTAAGAGGCTGTATCTTAAGATCCTTCACCTTCTCAATATCCTTTAAAAGTCCTTCTTTCTCTTCGATCTCTCTGCCGATACGCATTTCATAGGATTTCACCCTTGCCTGCATCTTCTTGGTCTTGGCCCCGATGAATGACCTCGTGGAAATGCTCCTGTCATTTTCTTTCACCGGATCGAAGCCGATCTTGGTATTCTCGTTCTTATCCGCCCATCTTCCGCTTCTGTCCGCAGCCTCCTTAAGCTTACCTATCTCCTTAAGATGCTTTTCGTTCTCTGCCTGCTTAAACGCGTCCAGTTTCTCCTTGTTATCCCACCATGATGAGAAGTTTCCGCTCTGCACCTCTATTGTCTGTCTGTTAAGCACAAGCACATGATCACACACATGATCTAGCAGATCTCTGTCGTGAGATACAAGGATAAATCCCTTCTTGGAGGCAAGGAATTCTTTAACGATATCACGCGCTCCGGCATCGAGATGGTTGGTCGGTTCATCGATCAGCAGGAATTCGTTTTCATCAGCAAAAAGGACTGCAAGCATCACTCTGGTACGTTCTCCGAAACTCAATGTGCCAAAGGGTCTGTAAAGACACTCCGGATCCATTTTAAGTTCATTCATCCGGATCATAACCTGCCACATCTCTGTCATAGGTTTCCAGACACAGATCAGTTCTTCGGCGGTTTTTCTCATTTCTTTTTCCGGGACATTATACGGAAAATAATCAAACCGTACCGATGTCGATATGCTTCCCTTATACTCATATCTTCCCATCAAAAGATTAAGCAAAGTTGTCTTACCCTTGCCGTTTCTTCCTATAAGTCCGAGTTTCCAGTCCGTATCGATCGCAAATGAAGCATTTTCAAATACTTCATCAGGACTACCTTCATATGAAAATGTAAGATCATTGACTTGTATCCGTGCCATATATACCTCGCTAAGTGTTCTGTATGATATGCCATTTAACAGATAAATGCAATACATTTATTAAGTTAACCTTCCCTTACCGCTTTAGAGTACTCCTGAATCCTGTTGAGTTTTCCGTGTTTTTATGGTAAGCTAATGCTAATAAATGCTTGAAAAAGGAGGCTGTCTTATGGCTTTACAGGAATCGGGAGAAATGTATCTTGAAACGATATATGTTCTGTCACAGAAATCAAATGCGGTACGCGGGATTGATATAGCGGAACATTTGGGATACTCAAAACCGTCCGTCAGCCGGGCCGTCGGACTGCTTAAAGATGAGGGACTTGTAAAAAAGGATCAGGAAGGCTATTACAAGCTTACCGAAGCCGGTGAAGTCCTGGCGAAACGCATATACGAACGTCACACGGTTCTCACAAAGCTGTTGATCAACCTCGGGGTTGATGAAAAAACCGCTGCCGAAGATGCCTGCAGGGTTGAGCATTATATAAGCGATATAACCTTTGATGCGATCAAGGCACATATGAAAAAATACGGATCATGACATCCTTACCATCAGCAGATCGTTGACCGTGACCGAATGCTCCCTGCAATCGCTTACCATCCCCGGATGATATGAGTTTTTCGTTAACAACATATGTATCAACATCTTCCGCATATATCCGATCAGGCAGTCCGAATCTTTATAAAATCCGTTTTATGTGTTAAAATAAATTGATATTCATGAAAAGCGGTGATTACATGATATTTTATGATCATTTACCTTTAGATAAAGAAATACTTAAGGCTCTCGGCGAGTTATCGATCAATTATGTTTTTCAGCCGATCTTTTATCCTGACGGTAAGACAGTCTTTTCGTGGGAAGCCCTTATGCGCCCGACAGACAAGACAGTCCTGGAACTCATAAACGAATATATGGAGGCGGATAACCTGCATGTTTTGGAGGTCGCAACTTTATTTGGGGCTATGCAGGCATATTTTTTAAGGGGTTATACCGAACGGGTTTCGGTAAACTCATTTCCCAATGATTGTCTCAGACAGGATGAAGCGGATGCCTTCTGGGAATACTTCGGTGACAGTATCCGGGGCAGGATGATCGTTGAAAATCTCGAATATCCGTATTTTTCCTATGATATATGGCAGGAAAAAACAGGTCGGTTAAGTCTATGGACAATCTTTTGTCTGCCGATGATTTCGGAAGCGGGATAAATGACATGGAGCGGATCGACCTAATGAAGCCCGATATAGTAAAGCTCGACAGGGAACTTATTTCAGGTATAGATCACGATCCCGCAAAGCAGAATAATGTAACGCAACTGGTACTTGACTTTCATTCAAAAAACATACTTGTAGTTGCGGAAGGTGTGGAAGAAAAAGAAGAGTTTGATTATCTGGTCGGACTGGGTGTGGATCTCTTCCAGGGATTTTATCTGGCCCGTCCGGCATGACCAATGCAAAACAGGATATTTAAATTATGGATTCAAATGGATTAAACCAGGAACAACAGGCTTTACTGGCAAGGATTATGGGTAAATCACCTCAGGCAGGTGGCGGCGGGGCGTTTGGCGCCGCTCAGGTTACTCCTGCCCCTTCTTCTCCTGTTCCTGCTTCTCCTGCTCCTTCTCCGGCCGCGGCTCCGGCACCGGACACTTCAGGCCGCCTGCTCTCTCAGGCAGAAATCGATGCTCTGATCGCCTCTATGCAGGCATAACGGATGCTTCTTTAGCATGCATCATATGTATTCCTATATGACCGATCCCAAGAATAACAGCAGCGCCGATAATGATAAAATTTAACGAATACAGCCCCAGAAGAAATACGGCTATAACGGGAAGCGTGGCTCCGGCCAACGGAAACCCCGCAAATGAACTGTACTGGTCTTTTAGCGTTCTGCTGCTTTTAAAATACCTGATCCAATAGCATTCATAAAGGATCATAAGAACAAGGGCTGCTGTACAAAGCAGGATTTTCCAGTCAAAGAAAATGCCTTCCGGAAGTTTTATTACATGAGGATCGATCGCGGGAAAAATAAGCAGAGAACATGTAACCAATGTTTCTCCCGTACGTTCCAGTATAAGCAAAACCTTATTCTCATTTTTTGATGCTTCATCATAGCCCTCAGGCTTTGCTTTTATCCCCCAATAAATGTTTGGTATAAATAGCATGATCAGGAATATGAGGCCTGTGACACTAAACCCAAATCTGTACGGTCTGTTCTTACCAAAAACTATGGAACTTAACTTTACGCTGCTGATCATATCCCCGTAATGTGCGCGAAGTCTCCCTGCCATAAGATCCGGATTGTTAAGATCCACGTGATAAGAACCATATATTCCCATTATGTTCTCACTGCCGCACCGTGCATATGCATCTATAAAGTTTGACACCATGTAAGATTCCCTGACCGGTGATATCCCGGTATGAGACGTGTCTTCCGAATGAAATTCCATACCCTGCTTTATACATTCTTCTGCAAGCTGATAATTCTCGGAATCCTCCAGCCCGTTTTCCGTAAGATACTCAAGGTATCTTGCCCCTGTAATATCATATTGATGACCCACATCGGTTCCGTAGAAAACCGTCTCGGGACAATGCTCCTTTATCTCATGCCAGAACTCATAATAATACTCATTACCGCTCTGTGTTCCCTGAATGTCGTCAAAGATCCTGTCTATGATCTCATCAGAGTCATCTTTCATCCAAAGATTAAGATATTCGGCAGTATAATACGGAAGCTCCACAAAAAGAACCCTGCAGCCATCATCGTAACAGTCTTTCCACAGCTCCAATTCGGTATCATAGTAGATTTTGGCACCATGCGCTTCGCCATATAGCCTGATCTTTGTTTCCTCACCGGGATACACGTCCTTCTTCCCGGCAAGTGATGACAGGATGAATGCGACAAAAACCACGATCGCAAGGACAGTAAATGCTGTTATTGTCCCGATCCTATTTTTCATAAATGTCATCATCCTCCTCTTAAAACCGGAGTACGGATTTTCGTTATACTCAGGTTCCGGCTTTTGCAATCTGTATACTAACGGCTTACTTCCCTGCAATCATTAAAGTCGCAAAACTTCTTAAGTGTTCTTTCCAGTGCTGTTTCCAGCTTCTTAGTCTGTTTTATACCGGGTTCCCACCATATGTTTTTCACCCGGAGGATATGTTCCCTGCGGTCAGCTACCGATTCGATACGGCCGACAAACCGGTCTCCGAACAAGATCGGCAGGGTATAATATCCATATTTGCGTTTCGACACCGGCGTATAGATCTCCCATGCATACTGAAAATCCCACAAAGCCAGGATCAGGGACTTGTCCCACATAAGAGGGTCCAGCGGAGCGATAAAGGACATCCTCGGTTTCAGATCCACACTACCGTCGATTATGGCCCTCATAAGTGCATCATCTTTCGCAAGATAATAGAAAGTTGTCTTAATACCCTCTACCATCACGGGACAAACCAAACCATCCTCTGTTAATGAGGCTAATACAGCTTTACGGGTTGCCGCATTTAAATTAATACCCAGGAAGGCTGTACTGTTCTTGTCCCATAACAGTCCGACCGCTCCGATCCTGCGAAGTACCCGCCACGAAATAAAGCTCTCATTATCTTCACAGGGATTTTCAGCTTCAAGGATTGACGACGGTATGTACTTTTTTGCAAGGTCATAGTATTTGCGGCTTCCCTGCTTATGATGAATTACCAGTTCACCATCTGTATAAAGCTGTTCCAAAACTGACCTTGCGGCTGAAGACAGTTTATCCCAGTTACCGCTCCAATGCATGGAAGAGTGCCAGAATATCTCCCCTTCTAGGGGAAGAGAATCACTGCATACCGGTCCGTTCTTATCAATATAGGCAACGGCCCGTTCTCTGAGACCTTTCAGTCCGTCAAATGTCTCTCCAAGAGCCAGGCTGCGCTCCCTGTATGACGAAAAATAAGGCCAGTCTTTAGTTGGCCATATGGAAAGCTCTTTGTCCGCATAGTCAACAAGAAGCCTGTCTTTATACAGGAGTTCCCGAAGCATTGACTTTCGGAATCCCTTAACCCTGGACCACAGGGTAAGCTCCGCATTTTTTCCGCAGACATCAACGGGATCATACTGGATACACCCTGCCTGACTGACATATTCGTATGCGCCGCTTTTGGCTTTAAAACGATATGCACCGATCAGTCCCTGTTTTGCCAGGATAAACTGTCGGGCCTGCTGTTTTGTTATAGTTTTCATTCTTTTTCTCTGACTCTATCTTTCAGAAACTTTTGAATATTTTCGTATCGCTTAGTCATTGCCTGTCTTGTATGATCCGGGATCCAGCTTCCGTTGTGATGGTGCACGGTATAACTTAATTCCGTTTTATAGATGATCCCTGTATCAAAACTTTTACCCGTCAGTACCTCAAACGGATAAACCGTGATATCCTCGACGTGCTGGAAACTTCCGTCTTTTTTAAGGCCATGCTTTTCTATGACCTGAGTGTAACGTACCGGACAGGTGGAATTATCCCATGTCCCATCAGCCTTAAGATATGGTCTGTTCTCGTAGCTTTCACAGATTTCCAAAATGATCGGATGTCCGGGCCTTGCTCCCATTCCGGAACCGCATTCGATCCGATCCTGGGATTCGAAGCTCATATAGGCATCGTTGTATAAAAGATCATCTATGGGACGGAGCATCTCCACATCAAGATCCATATAAATGCCGCCATATCTATACAGCAGATCCGCCCTGGCATAATCCGATGCAAAAGCCCAGTTCCCATGCTCGATCGCCTGCTCAAAAAACAGGCAATGATCGGGGTTATATGTCTCCATATCCCATATTTTTATCTCGTAATCGGGAGCATACTTTTTCCAGGACTCAAGGCATCTTAAATACAGCCCCGGCATAGGATCACCCGAAAACCATATTGCATGGATGATTTTCGGAATCACCTGTTTGTCATTTTTATGATAATTAATAGGCGGCTTATCAACTGACAAAAGAAGGATATCGTCAAAAAGAGATTCCAGATAAATGGATGGGACTGCTTCGAATATAGCCAATCGGGCATCCGAACGCAGCTGGGTAAGTATTTCCTCATACCCGGTAACGGCAACCAGAATGATCGTCTTATTGCTTTCCATCCCGGCAAGCTCTTCTTTTCCTAACATTTCATAGGATCGATCCAGGATACGGACCGCTTCTTTACCTGAACTTCCTACAAATCCCTTAAGATTTCCGATCAGACCGCTTTTGCATAAAAAGGGGCAGGTGATGTTTCTAAAATGCTTCCCGCTGCCCCAGCAAATGATGTCTTTAGTTTTAAGTCTTTCAAAATATTCTGTGATCCTCATGACAATCCGACATGCAGCAGATCATTTATGACCTCGCCTGCGATTATCAGTCCGGCTACCGACGGTACAAATGCCGTTGAGCCGGGAATATCCCTTTTCCCGGGGCTCTTTTCTTCTGAATCCGATTGACTGACACCGTGCTCCTCAAAGCTTAACGAAGTATCTCCAAGATGGCGCATCGGCGGCTCTTTTGAATAGACTACTTTAAGCGAATCTATCCCGCGTTTTTTGCACTCCCTTCTCATAACCTTTGCCAGCGGACAGACTGAGGTCTCGTAAATATCAGCCACCATAAATGCAGCAGGATTTATCTTGTTACCGGCTCCCATGGAAGAGATCACCGGAACTCCCGCTTTTTTTGCATTCTCCACGATAGTCAGCTTTCCCGTTACCGTATCAATGGCATCTACCACATAATCGTAATCATTGAAATCGAACTGATCCTGCGTGTCCGGAAGATAAAATGTTTTATAGGTTCTGACAATACAATCGGGAAAAATATCTTCTACTCTCTCCCTGGCAACATCGACTTTATACTTACCGACAGTCTTATCGGTTGCAAGCATCTGTCTGTTGATATTTGTAAGACAAACCTTATCATTGTCGATCAGGTCAAGCGCTCCTATTCCCGAGCGTGCAAGTGCTTCTACAACATATCCTCCCACTCCGCCTATTCCAAACACTGCCACTCGGCTCGAAGACAAACGCTCCATAGCTTTTGCCCCATATATAAGTTCTGTCCTTGAGAACCTGTTTAACATCAGATCTTCTCACTTTCTGCCGACTTCAGATCCTGCTTATCCTCATACATTTCCTTATCCGCACGGTCAAAGATCTCAGAAACCAGGCTGTCAGTCCCGGGAGCAAATTCTGCCATTCCGGAAGCCAGAATAGGTCCGGATCCCGATCTGATATTCTCTCGGATCCGGCCGCGCAATTCCTTCATCAGTTCAATTCTGTTTAAATAATCACTGTCACGCAGGAATACAACGAATTCATCCCCACCCACTCTGAACACCGGGCTGTGATCGAAAACCTCGCACAGAAGCATTGCTGATCCTTTGATATACTCATCGCCTGCCACATGGCCTTCGGAATCATTGATTTTTTTAAGATTATTGGCATCGCATACAACAAGCGCAAAAGGAGGAGAATCCATGCTGCCGTCTATGCTTTCCTGTACCGAGTTCATCATTTCATTATATGCGGTCTTATTTTTGATACCGGTCAGCTCGTCACGTCTGGCCAGTTCCTTCTCGGTATTAAGGGCCTTAAGATGTTGCTTTTCTCTTTTGACCTCGGCATCGATGTTTTCAATCCCTATGATAAAATGAGTGCTGTCGCTCGTCTTTCGGACGGTCATCCTAACATGATGGACTGTTCTGCCTGCCATGATACGATAATCGATGCTGCTTCTCTTGCGGTCCTTAAGAGCGCTTATCATATGATCTCTGTCAATGAACCCGCTCACAAGGTCACGGTCGTTTTTATGAACTATCTGCGGAATATCCTTCCGGGATTCCGCATAAAAATCGTCACCCGATTTTTTCATATCCAGCTTACCATAAATATTCTTGCATTCGTAGCTTATATAACTTGAGTCTGACGCATCCACGTAGTATATCACGTCATAATTGGATGCCAGACTTTCTGCGATCCGGCTGAATGTGATATGCTTCTTCTGTTTTTCCATCCGTATTGTCTCAGCCGTGATCTCATCATCTATGTCCTTTTCATACAGCACAAAATGTCTGTCATCATTGGCACGCATCACGGTAAACCGAAAATATCTGGGCTGTCCGCCTACCATGATCCTGTATTTATATGAATATGATCTTCTGTCCTTAAGGTTCTCAAGCATTGTCTCTTTGTTATACAGGCTTCCGGCAAATTCTCTGTCATCCGGGTGGACGTATCTTTCGATATTCGCCAGGGTTTCGCCATAAAAATCCCGGCCTTCAACAGGAACGTTCATGGATTCATATTCCTCGCTCGTCGAAAATTCCCGGTATTCTCCTGTCTCTATATCGATGTAATACATCGCCTCGTAATCTTCCGCCAGACCTGTCGCTATATGGTCATATACCTCTTTTTCTTTCTTCTCGTCGGCTTCTACGAAAGAATGGATCACACAGATCCCGATCATAAGTCCCGTTGCATAGGAAGGATATCCGGGATCCAGTATCTGCAATATCAGGAACAGATCCATAACGAAACAGGTGAGCCCGACTGCCATGTATCTGACCTTCTCTCCGCCTGACGATTTACGGGCTATATAAAGCATATATACCATAGTCACCATATAAAGGGCGATCTGCAGAACAAAGGCAATATGCCTGCCCGGTTCCGTGATATATTCATGCTCCTCATTAAAAGAAAAAATAAAGGGGTAAAAACGATTGACCATCAGATATATAAGTCCGAGCGAAAACATTGTCCAAACGGCGCTAAGAAGAACCTTGCTGCGGCGGCCCCTCTTGTCCAGATAGGCGACTATATAACGCATCCATGTCAGCATCGTAAAGAACATAAATATAAAATACAGAACGCAATCTGAATACAGGAAAGGAAAAAGGACATTTACGCTGTGATATTCATACAAAATCCCCCATGCTATATCCGCAATAAAATAACAGTTAGCCGCCATAAGAAAATGATTATAGCGGATAACTGCCTGCTGCTCAGGATTCTGATCTTTGGAACGTACCCTGAAATACCTGAAAGCCTCATGATTTATTATGAGATTAAGTATCAATGCCAGTACACTTACGATTGAGTAATCCATAGTGTTGTCACAGGCCCCCTATCTATCCGACCTTGTAGCTGCACCCATTTGTTTAAGCTGCTGTTTGCGTTTATACATTATCTGATCCGCTCTTTCAAATACATCGTGAACCATCTGATCTTCCGGTGTAAGTTCTGAATAACCGATAGAAATGACTACTTCTTTCTTTTTGATGTTATCTTCTATTACACGGTTAATATCGGCTATAACTTCCTGCATCGTATCATAGCCTTTCTCCTGAAGAATGACTACGAATTCATCTCCCCCTATCCTGTACACTGCTCCGTGAGTGAAAAACTCGCAGATCATCGAACTGGCATCCTTGATCAGCTTATCTCCGGCGGCATGTCCCAGCGTATCATTGACAAGTTTGAGTCCGTTTATATCGCATACAACTACGGCCAGCTTGTCAATATCATTTTCCAGGATCCTTTTGTTAAGATACGCCTCCATTTCGGAATATGCATGCTTATTCCTCACTCCTGTCATTGAATCCGTATTTGCCATATTTCTGAAAGTCTTCGCGTTTTCCTTTTCCGCTTCAATATCTTTGTTTAGTACGGCTTTCATCATAAACAGCAGTACAATGAAAAACAGGGCGGAAAAAAGCAGTGTGAACGCTATCTGTCTTTTGCTCATTGCCAGGCTTCTTTCGCTGATGCTCCGGATCCTGTCCTGTATAACGCTCTCACGGATAAGTACCACCATCATCCAGTCCGTGTCCTCTACCGGAACATAGGACAATGTCTCTTCGGCACCATTGGCAATAAAAGTTATACTTCCTTCTACCGCATTCAAAAAATTGTAACGGTTTTCATCCCAGCTTTCCTCGGGAATGACATCTTTTATCATTTCAAAAAGATTGTGCTTGGAAATATAAGGCCCGAGTTCGGTACCTGATAGGTTCTCTCCGTTTTTACTGTAAAGGCCGAAATATGTTCTGCCGGCATCATCAAAAGCCAACAGATCCACTATTTCCATAACATCAATCTGAACAAAGCTCGCTTTATACTGCTTGCCGGCTATTTTGAGATCCGGCGTAGGGGCAGCCAGACACAGCTGTTTTGAAGAGCCGTAAATTGAAACCGTACTTACACTGCGCTTGTCCATTTTTTCATCAGAAAGGAAACTATGACGACTGCCGCCGGTATAGGTGGTATATTGCGTATGGACAATCTTATCGTTATCTACAAGCGCAAAACGGTCAAGTGATAAAAGGGATTTTAAGTTTCCTATAGCATCACGGAGCTCTTCTTCCGATCCTATATCCTCGTCATTAATAAAGCCTACAGCTTTTTCCATCTGGGCAAAGTTGCTATCTATCAGGTTTGTGATCGTTTTTGCCCGACGGTCCGCCATAGCCTCGAGATAAAATGAACTAACCTCGGAAACAGCTTCATTTGTTGCAGTCGTGGTCTGCCTTGATGTCATAAGCGTATTGACGATCACCATCAACATCAAAACGATACCGCCGACAACTGCCGTCAGAATGAATGTTTTTCTCGTAATCTGCCTTTTCATCAGTCATCACCATACAGCAGCTCGAGCATCAGGGCTGCGTCCTCTTGATAGATTACCGTTGTTATCTCGTTCGTCTTTTCCTGAAACAGCTCTCCCGGTTTGTTACCGTCTGCGATCTTTACCGCAATCTGAAGAGTATCAAAACCGATCGAATAACAATCCTGTACCCCGAGGCAATAAATAATACCGTCCTTCAGATAATGCAAAGCCTCCTGGTCATGATCCATGCCGACAATTACAGTATTGCTGCCTGCCTCTGTTATCGCCCTGGCAGCACCGACAGGATTGCTCATATTGCAGCAGATGATCCCGTCAAGATCGGGATTATCCTTAAGTATCTGCTTTGTAAGATCATAGGCAAGATCAACAGAATCCATATCATACTCGGTAGCGACTATTTCCATATCGCTGTATTTAGCTATGGTATCCTTTGCTCCTCTTGCCCTGTCTTCATGACACGGAGCCCCGACGCTTCCTACAAGGATAGCCACTTTACCCTTATATTCAAGCTTTTTACATAAGGCTTCCGTCAGATCCGCACCGTCTTCATAGTTATGTGTGTTACCGACATATGCTATCCTTTTACATCCCTCTGCAGCATCGGAGCTTGAAAAAGTCATTACTTTTATCCCGGAATCCACCATCTCATCAAGGATCGGAGATATTATGGTCTCATCGGCAACGTCAACACCGATAACATCAAAACCTTTCTCTTTGGCCTCAAGCAGCCGTTTTGTCTGATCTTAGGCAGATGCCGCTTCCGGAGCCATATACTCATAGGTAACCGTTATACCCTTATCAAGATACTTTCTCTGGGCATCTTCCATGCCAAGAGCTACCGCATCCCACCAGGGATGGACGATCTTATATGTAAAATAAAAATTATAATGATCCTTCTTAGGCTCGTACTTATCCAGTTCATGATCAAAGTCTACGACACTGCTAACCGCATCATCTGTTCCCGGACCGGTTTCAGCAATATCCCCGGATTCTTTTGAAATATTACTTTCCCCGAATACGGATCCGGAAGAATCAAAAGAGCATGAGGATAAAACAACCGCTGCCAGCAGTACGAATGATAATATGCCTGTTTTCCTGAGACAATTCCACATTAGGTCTACCTCCGGGTTATTATATAATTTTACTATAAAACCCGCTCAATAACAAAGCCATTTTTACATCGATCATTATTTTACGATATTGCTCTCTATTCTACTCTGTCAGCTCTATTTGATTTCCCTCAAAAACAACCACACAACTCTCATAATATCCGTCGCCTGTAGTTCTGGGACCGCTTATTATCCCGTAGCCATCCCTCTCTAAAAGAGCAGTTATCTCATCTACCTTTTCTTTACTTCCGACCGAAAACGCAATATGTATATATCCTGTACGGTTCAGTGGTTTTTCCGGATCCTCAAGTCCCGGTTTATTCATCAATTCCAGCCTTGCACCATCATCAAAAGAAATAAAGTACGACCTGAAACCTGTTGTTTTATTATGATACCCGTTATTAGATCTGCCCCCAAGATAATTCACAAAGAAATCCCGGGCGGCTTCCGGATCATTCACATACATTGCCACATGTTCTATAACCATATATCTTACCTGCGCTCTTTCTTCAAATCCATCAAAAAAAGAAGATATGATCCTCACATCTTCTATGCCTCCTACACCTATGTCTAACAGGATTATACCCCTTTATATATGGTTATTCAATAGCATGCAAAACCAATTTGCCTAACCGTTTGAACTATGGTAGATTTATAGCATGGATCTTAACATAACTAATGATAACAAAAACTTTAATATAAGAAAACGGATAGCCCTCCATGCCTGCGCTTTTATCATTCCATTTATCATGATGCAGGTTTTCTGGGCAATATGCGGGGTTTATCCTTTTGGCAGCAAATCCATACTTACGGGAGATATGGATCTTGAATTTGTCAATTTCTATTCTTATTTCATAAATATCTTCAAGTCAAAAAATGACTTTTCATATATGCTGGCAAAAACTCTCGGCGGTGATTATCCGGGACTTGCAGCCTTTCAGCTGCATGATCCTCTGCTCTTTGTTCTTTTTTTATTTCCGGGAGAAAAGATAGCAGCCGGCATAGAGCTTGTGTTTTCTCTCCAGATATCTATCGCCGGGCTGAGCGCTTCTATACTGCTTAACAGAAGATACCAGGAATCATGGATGTCTCTTCTTTTTTCAACAGCATATGCCTTCAGTGCGTTTTTCTTCGGATATCTTGTTCTTACCATCTATTTTGGCTGTCTTGCAATCCTTCCGCTTGTGATCTACTTCTTCCTTAAGTATCTGGATGACGATAAATATCTTATACCCTATACATTATGTACCGTTTATTATATTTTTGTTAATTTCCATATGGGCTTTATGCTTGTGATCTTTCTTGTTCTTTTATATGTCTCACGTATCATCGAAGATACATCCAAGATCAAAAAGTTCAAGGATTTCATTATCTCGGGAACCGCAATACTACTGATCGACGGGTTTTTCCTTATAAGAACAGGTCTTTCACTTTTAGGAGAGAAAACCACACAGACTGCCGATTACGGATTCTACCGCAGATTTCCCATGAACCAGCTCTTTGCCAGTCTGTTCTCCGGCTGTTCCAGAAGTGACTTAAGGCCGCTTATTTACTGCTCATTTGCGGCAGTCTTCTGCGCGCTCATATATTTTCTGTCGCGCAGATTCTCCCTGCGTGAGAAGTTGGCCAATCTTTTCCTGATCGCATCGATAGCAGTCAGCATGTGGATAAATATCTTAGATGCCGTTTGGCACGGCTTTAACAATCCCGAAGGCTTCAACTGGCGATATGCGTACTATTTAAGCCTTATTCTCATTGTTCTCGGCTACAAAGGGTTTATTTCAGTTACGGATGGTCCCGTCGTAAATGATGAAGAAAGCAAGCCTTCAATGAAGAAGCTTGTGATTCTGCCTGCCATGTCCTTTCTTATCATCACGTTATATATGGTCTGGCTTAAGATAAGCGGTAATATATATATGGATACCGAACGCTGCATAGTAAACATACTGCTTCTTATCACCGTATCTGTCACGATCATCATGTGTGCAATGAAGGGAAAGCCAGGTATGGTCGGGTTTATTCTCCTTACGGTAATCTCGTTTTCAGACATGCTATACAGCTCAAGATTGTCATATCTTTCACTTAATGAACCTGATCAAGGTCTGCCTGAAATGTCACGATTCATGACCGACTACAATGACATTGACAGTGCGGTTTCATTTATAAAATCAAACGATAAAGGCTTTTACAGGATAGAAAAGGATTTTGACAGGGCGGTAAATGATCCTGCCATGTTTGATTATATCGGTCTTTCGCATGACAGCTCCTGCGAAAAGGATGAAGTGATCGACTGGCTCTTAAATTTCGGTTTCTGTCGTACAGTCTATTACACCTATTATAACGAAGGCAATACATCCTTTGTTGACTCACTGTTTGGTGTTAAATATTTTGTTTCCCGGTTTGACGGGATAAACAAGCCGTATACCCATTTACCGTATAAAGGCAAATATCATGTATATGAAAATGATCTTGCCCTTCCCATGGTTTACGTGGCTCCCGCAGGACTTACCGATCATCTGATTGAAAACGGAAATATATTTGATAAGCAGAATGCTATCGCAGGATACTGGAGCATTGGTAAAGATATATTTGTTAAGGCTGATGTTGAAGTTATTTTGGACGGAGTAAGTGAGACGGAACCGGGACATTATATAAAAGAAGCCGATGACGGCGCCTTAATATACCGGATACAGGTAACATCCGATCAGCCCCTGTATATGTTCTTTTCCGCGCCGGAATACCAGGGTGCCGAAATTTACGTAAATGAGGACTCAATGGGACCGTATTTTACTGAGATGCACTGGGGAGTATTATGTGCCGGCAGGCACAAGCCCGGAGATGTCGTTCAAATCAGGATGCAGTTAAACGGCGATGAACTGTATATCAATGACGCCGGAATCGTTTATGAAGATACCGATGCCCTTAAGGAATGGGCCGATAAGGCTGCCGGTCTCAACAGGGGGATAAGTGATGTCAACGAGATATCAAGTTCACATTTATACTTTGAGACAAATGAGTCTGACGATTCCGAGCTTATAATGTCAATCCCCTATGATAAATGTTGGACGATAAAAATTGACGGCCGCAAAGCGGTGACAAAAAAGGCTATGGGTATGATCATGGGCATAGAAGTGCCGGGAGGAAACCATAGTATCGAGATGAAATATGTTCCCAGGGGTACTTTTATTGGTATCATTGTTTCACTGGCAGGGATTATTCTGCTTATTATTGAAGTCATAAAGACAAGACGGCATTGATCCTTGACCGAGCACGATTTCCTTTCATCGTTATTCCTCCTCCGAAATATCACCAATGCACAAATTCTCCACCAATAACATCCCGAACATCAGGATCTGATAAAATACCGTATTTTTCGGGATGTCGGTACTTATCTCCCATAATATCCCCGCTTCTGTGGGCTCTAAGTTTATCTAAATCAAGTTCAGCCACATATACCCCGGGCGTTCCCGGCGCTTCAAATACACACATATCTCTGGAACCCTCCTCCTGCTGCCATGGAACTCCGTCAAAGAGAGTCGAATGTCCATTGCAATCCGGCTGTCCTTCCGGATAATTACATGTGGCTACCGCGATCATATTCTCGTAAGCTCTCGTTCTGAGCGCCGATAATCTGTTAATCTCCATCGGACAGGCATTGGGAGCCAAAATAAGTTCCGCTCTTTTTAACATCAGGATCCTGGCACTCTCAGGAAACTCCCTGTCGAAGCAGATCATGGACCCGATCTTAACAGTTCCTTCCCCAAGATCCAGGTCGGCCACATAGAAATCATCTCCCTCAGACAATACCTTCTCATCATCAAAGGCACATGTGTGCAGCTTTGAATAGTGCAGGATCTTCTTTCCGTATCTGTCGAAGAAGATTACCGAGTTACGTGGGCTAGGATCATTTGTTTCCAAAAAGGTTATACCGACAGCCATCTGTAATTTTTTCGCCAGGTCACGAAATTCATAAATAAAATCGCTATCCCCGCTGATCGACAATTGATCCAATTCATTCTTATCCTGCGGCAGATAATACCCGTCACTCCACATCTCGGGGAATAATACGATATCCGCATCTTTTTCTTTTGCTTCAATACATGCTTTCTTCCCAATATCAAGATTTTCATTAAGATCCTTTCCGGGAAGAAGCTGCATAAACGCTATCCTGATCTTCATATTCTCTTATCCTCTTCCTGTATTTTCATTCTATATTTTCCTGTTATGGGACATTCAGCTTTATCGAGTCTGCTATATAATACATAAAGCCATGATCCTTTGCGTAAGCTCTTATGTCCTTCCTTAATGTGTTGTTTTCATCGCCATCCGGTACATATTCGATCATAAAGATCTGCATTCCCCGCTGCGCATATTTTTCTATGTATTCAGAAAAATATCCTCTGTCCTCGCGTTTGCTTTCAATTAGGCGCTCATTCTCCCAGTCGATTCCGGTAAAGACACATTCCTGATTGATCCCAGTGATAATATCTTCCGGATCACCACCACGCTCTGTAAAGATATCAAGGTAAGTGTCTCCCCCATTTACTATCACATCACAATCCATTTCTTTTAATCCCTTTAGGATCGCCGTCAGTCCGTCAAATATCTCATCCGTCGGATACATATAATAAACATCAACATTATCAACAAAGAATCCGCTTATCCCTTTTGAAAGGAACTCCGGAGCAAGCTCATTTAATATAAAATCCTGCCATCTCTTATCAGATACATCAATCCATTTTTCTTCTTCCCAGTTTTCATAATCGCCAAGCGTAATGGAACGAAAATCATCATAATAATCTCTGAAATTTTCCAAAGAACCGATATTGATATAGCTGTATATATGCCTTTGGGGACCGCTCACCTTTTTTATCTCAGATTCATCATAATATGATGCATCTATAACAAGATAATCGTAATCCGACAACCTTTCAAGATCACCGTCATAATCAAGAAACACACCATAAGCAGTACTATCTGTTTTATCATCAAAGAGCTGATCTTTTAAGCACCCGCAGAAAACAGAACATATGAGGCAAAAGATCAATAAAATCTTAACTTTCTTCATCCGGGCAAGCTATCCTTATATTTCTCAAACAATTGTGTCGAATAAACCTTCTCCATATCAGAATCCCTGACTATTTTCCATAGTTCCGCAGCAGCACTTAACCGGTCCTTGTACACCTTTGTTGAATCGTCCGCACAGAAATCCTTCACAAATTTATTCCATTGGAGCGCCGATTTATCATAAACGGCATATGTATTTTTTCCGTAGTATACGTCCAACAGATCACCCAGTGTAAAAGAATCATCGCCGTTTTCCTTTACTGCCTTGACCGTTGCCACCATATCCACATTAAATTTGAAATGCTCCTTCCCGGTTTGCTTTGAAAAGAAATCCCTAAACCTATTGCCAAAAGTAAAACCGCATTTTATAAGTCCCGTTTCAGGTGTCAGTTCATTAACAACCGGCTTCTTTTTCTTTCCGGGCTTCTTTTCAGGCAAGATCTTTTCACCGGCGAAATATGCTTCGATTACTTTGTTCAGTTCGATCTTCCCACTTGGCGCTTTCAGACCGTGATCCCTGCATATTTTTATCAGTTCTTCACGATACCAGTAATACTTACTAAACTCTGCATAATCCTTAATGTTGTCAAACTCCGGTCTTTCCATAGTTTTTTATTCCTATCACTTAAATTCCGATCCTCTTTATAACCAAACGTTCTCATTTTTCATGTCGCATATTTCCCCTCAAGTCAGCTCATCAGATCAGCCAATGTATCCTCTGTATCCACCGGTAACCAATGACCTTCCACACAGATTTCCGGAGCGATACTTTTGATCGTATCATAGAGTTTTCCGCACAACTTCTCATCTTTGGTGCCTGTAAAAAACTCGTGGCCGGCTGCATCTCCCAGAAACAGCGTTTTATCCTCACATACATAAACGATCGTAGAATCATCGGTATGCGGAGCCTCTGTCTGCATGACCTTAACACGCAGGCCACCAAGGTCAAATGATAATTCACCCGTAAATACGATATCAGCCGTTTTCACGATAACTTCTTTATTTCCGTTATATTCTTTTCTGATACTCCCATGAAGAGCAAAAAAATCATCGGGCCCGTTCTTTTCCAGCCTCTCTTTCCACTGAGCCAGATGCCTGTTTGTTATATCATTGGTTATGCAAAGACCATTAACGGCATGCATTCCGAAGGTATGATCCCAATGCCAGTGTGTGAGTACAGTGATCTTAGGAAGCGGCAGTCCTTCCTTTTCCAAAAGTGCATAAAAATCTTTGGTATGACAGGCAGAATGACCGGCATCAACAGCCAGGCTCCAATCTGTCCCCTTAACATATGCCAGATTCGGCCGATCCCTTTCTTCTTCATATGGCATATACCATATATGTTCCGTAAGCTTTTTAAGTTCCATATTTCATTACTCCTGTATTAATATGATCAACACTCGTGGGAAGATGCATCATATGGTGCGATGTCATGGGTGTAAGGATCATACCGCCCACAGTTAACCTTCCCCAGAAGACCAATAGCCACACAGAACGAAAGTCTGTCGTCACGCCTCCCTCTTCCAATATCCGCATAACCCACTCTTCAGGAACCATAGATTTGATCTGTTCCAATGTAAGTTCCGATAAGATGTTTCGTGTATTCTTTCCAACGGCTATCATATAGTTCCTAAGCTCTTCCGCATTTATATTTTTACCCCATTCGATCACTTCATCTGTTTCCAGTGCATTTCCGGTATCAGTTATGGAAGAACCGATTTTTCTTTGCCATTCACCGTTAAATATCTGCTGTCCGTTTTTCATCAATATGTTACTGACAATATCTTCAATTCTGTAAGTATGCCAAAACTGCCAGCAAATAGGGACAGTTTTAGTTCCGGCGTAATGAAGGTCTGTGTCCCAGGTTTCTCTGGGAACCAGCTCGTTCTGATTTCCCTGCATCATATAATCAAGCACGAAATCCGCTACTGTTTTCTCTGTACTACCGGATATCTCGGCCGGATGAACCATCGCATGAAGTTCCAGTGCTAGTTCCCGCATCGCATCAAGATCGTCTCCTTCAAGAGACTTTTTTAATTCATCAAATTTGTTGTTGATTCTTGAAAAAACAGTTTCTTTATCCATATACCTTCTCTCTCCATTTATTTAAAAGCAGGAACAAATCAATTATAGGGGTTTTTCGATCGGTTTTTCAATAGAGATCGTTCCGAATTTGGATATGCACTTGACAGCGCGCATATATCAAAAGATAATGACTTTAATGAGATCAGAAAGAAGAACAAGAAAAAACTACAGAATGTTCCGTATTACCGCAGCATTTGTGCTTGCTGCGGCTATGATCATGCAATTTGCCGATATTGTCGGCGCAGCGGAAACGCAAGCTGTTCCCGAGGCTGTTCCAGGGGCTGTTCCCGAGGCTGTTCCTGCGACCGTTCCCGGAACTGTTCCTACAACCGTTCCTGTTGCTATAGTTGCTCCCGATCCGGTCAATGAGTTCCTGTCACAGTCTGCTTTTATCGGTAATTCGGTCGGAGAAGGTCTTACGATGTATAATAACGCGCATGGAAAAGTCCCTCTCGGAAATGCCACGATGCTGACAAGGGTCAGTTATTCTTTTTATGCCGATAAAAACAGCATGTCAAAGTATATTCCAAAGTATGCCGGGACACCCATGAGAGCGAAGGACGCGATAAAACAAAGCGGTGCTCTTTACGTGTTCATAAGCATGGGAACCAACGATCTTGTCGGCAGTGCGAGTGCCGAAAACGCATTTGCAAATTATCAGGAATATTTGAACGGTATACTTACGGAAAACCCGCTCGTAATGATATTTATAGAAAGCTGTACGCCTACGAGGCCGGGCAGCAATGTCGACAATGTGAAGGTTACGACTTTTAATGCTTATATGAAAAGTTACTGCGATAAGTTTCCTAATATGAATTATGTGGATATTGCGACACCCCTGATGGATGAAACGGGTTATCTTGCGGCAGGACTTTCATCGGACGGAAGCGTGCATCTTACGAACAAAGCATATGAGATATGGTCAAATACCATAAGAACATATATCACCAATTTCCTTGTGATAAGATCTGCCGCTTTAAAGTTGCAGCAGGAGCGTTAGAATACTTCACCCGGCGGTGTATCGCCCGCAGGATAAATAAAATAACGGAGCCGCAGGTATCCCAAACAGCGTATTTGCATATGATACGAGAGTCGTAACACTTGAATACACGGCAACCGCTTCCACTCCCACTCTGGAATAATAAAAACTACCGGCCGCATTTCCAACTACCGATAAAACCGAAAGCACTACAGAAACAACAACGAGTACTACAACCAGAGGCTTGTTTCCTTCATTTTTAGAAATGTTGAAAAAAGCGACGTAAATGACAAGCTGCAAAGCCATGAAAAGCAGCGTAACAGGTATTACCGGCCTCACAGTATCAGATGTCCGGACCATTAAAGAAGAAACCAATGTTTTCTGCATAATTACGATCCCAATTCCTGCCGTAACAGCTATCGCCTGAAGTATCAATGCGATCAATGCCAATATCTTAGTTATCCCTTTGTTCATTATTGCTTATCCTCCCTTGTAATTATCTTATTTAAATTATCCTTTCTGACTCATATTCTCTCTTTCTTTAATTTGGCAAATGCATTTATAAACCCGGATGGAACACCACTGCAATCATCAAAATACAGATGTTCCGTTTTCTCATAATTTCCCCGATATATGATCTCAAGGAACCTTCTTGAAGCCGCTTCTTTATCCGGATGAAAAGCCCCATGGCGCTTCTCTCTACCGGAAAACATTTCGCTAAGACGTCCCGTTCTCCGATCAGCTGGTTTTTTTCCTCCATTTTTATCCAAGGAAGTGCTCGTGTATCCGACCGATGTTTTGTAAGGTTCGGAAATTTTTATCTCATCAATCTGTGCAACATCAAGAATGTAATGATCCTCAAATGTTCCGTCATAATTATCCTCGGAGATAAAAACATGCCCTGGTGTTAATCTGATATAACATCTGCACTCCGGAACTCTCTTATCCGTCGGATGTATCCTGGCGTTTAAGGATTCTATGACTTCTTCTGATTTATATATCTCCATAACGAATATTCCCCCAAAAAACAAAGTCAAAGCACAATCTCATAATACAGATCTTGAACTCCGGCATTACTCAGTATTCCTTTTTTATCTCTGCTATCTTGTATATTTCCTTAAATTTTTCCAAATCCTTATCATCTCTGATCAGCATCACCTCAGTGAAATGACCATCTTCCCTGCTCTTAAAACCCGCCACCTGCTCTCCGGTACAGATGCTACACTTAATTACAGGTATCTGTTTGTCAGAGTCAAAAGAGCTGTTGTTTTCGGATGTCAGCCTTGAACCGGCCTGCCATTTGCCGCTTAAGTAATATGTCCAGGTTATAAGAAATCCCGTACCAAAACCAAACAGGCCGTTCCACCAGATAATAGTATAACCCAGAAAGGGACTGTATCTGAAAAGATAAGTCACCAATACCCTCATGCCAAGGGCTCCCGTTGCTACTACCGTAGGCACGCTGCTGTGGTTGGAACCTTGAAAGACTCCAAATAAAGGGATATAAGCTGACAGAATGATGTTTATGCATGCTACGGTCTTAAGATGCGCTATACAATATATAGCTGCCTGTGATGACAATCCAAACAAAGTAGTTATCTGTTCGGCCAACAGCCAAACCATGCCGGATATGCATACTGTCATAAGAAGAGATATCAGTATGGTCTGCTTAAGACCCGTTTTTACACGTTTGATCTTTCCTGCCCCGATATTCTGACCGGTATATGTTGCAAGCGTTGTCTGGAACGCATTGCACGGAAGATTTAAGTACATCTCTATTCGCTGTCCAACTGTGAAGGAAGCCGTCATTGCCTGACCGAAACCGTTGACCGCTCTTTGGATAAAAGTCAGTCCGAAGGAAACTATGATCAACTGAAGAGCTATCGGGAATCCTACTCTTACCGTCTTTTTTGCATGGTCAGAATGCCATTCATAATCTTTAATTCTGAATTTGAACACAGGATATTTTCTTGTCATATAGAAATATGCCGCGACAAAAGAAGCGGCCTGGGCAATATCCGTGGCGATCGCTGCTCCTGCCACTCCCCAATGAAGTCCTGCAACAAATATATAATCAAGAACTATGTTAAGGACAGAAGCTATAAGAAGAAAATACAGTGTTGCCGCACTGTCTCCGACAGCCCGTAAGATTGATGAGAATATGTTATAGCCAAACTGAAACACGAGTCCTATGGCATATATCCTGAAATATATGACTGTAAGCTCAAGAAAATCATCCGGGACTGCAACAAGATGGGTATAAGCCGGTCTTGCGATAATAATACCGACCAGCATGGAAAGAACACCCATCCCCATGATCATCAGAATGCCTGTTGATGCATTTTCCCTGACAAGTTTTGTGTCGCCTGCACCATAATGCTGTGCGACCACTACGCCGTTCCCTGCAGAGAAACCTATAGCTATCGCAAGAAACAAAAAAGCAAAACTCCCGGTAGTACCAACAGCTGAAAGCGCATCCTCTCCGGAAAAGTTTCCGACTATGATAGCATCCACTGTATTATATAATTGTTGGAGCAGGGATCCGGCCAAAACCGGTATTGCAAAACGCAGAATATGTTTCCACGGTGCTCCCTCTGTCATGGATCTTCCTTTCATTATTTATCCTTTTTCTCTTTGTTTTCCATCCTTCCTCCGTGAGTCTTCACCATATTCTTTTCTTTTGCCATGTTTTAATTTAACTTTTATGTTTGCTATTATATACTATCTTCACACCACTTTCCAACTAACAGCCTGCTTTCTCCCGGTTATAAAGTTCCCTTTTAAGTGTCTTGTACATAAATTTCTGTGTTCTAAAATGTTATTCATTTTGTAATGAAACCATATTTGCATATGTTCCGTTCTTATTTATGAGCGATGCGTGATCTCCCCTCTCTATGATCTCTCCGTCCGAAACGACAAGTATCTGGTCTGCATCCTTTATGGTCTTAAGCCGGTGTGCTATTACAAGAAGCGTCTTGTCCTTACACAGCTCCGATATTGCCTCCTGTATAGCCCTTTCATTATCTGCATCCACACTTGCGGTTGCCTCGTCGAGTATTACTATGGGCGAATCTTTAAGTATACATCTCGCGATGGAGATCCTCTGTTTTTCACCACCCGAAAGGGAGGCTCCGCCCTCTCCTATCACGGTATTAAAGCCTTCGGGAAGCTGCATTATAAAGTCATAGCACCTTGCTTTTTTCGCGGCCTCCTCAACTTCTTCCCTGGTCGCATCCGGACGACCTATGGCGATATTGTTATAGACGGTATCCTGAAAGAGGTAGACCCGCTGGAAGACCATAGAGATCTGATCCATAAGGTTTCCAATGGATACATTTCTTATATCTTCTCCCCTTATGAGTATCCTTCCGCTCTTAACATCCCAGAACCTTGCAAGAAGGGATGCTATGGTTGATTTTCCGCCTCCGGAAGGGCCGACAAGAGCCGCCATCTCCCCCTGCTTTACTTCGAATGATACATTTTTAAGCACATCTTTATCTGTATAAGCGAAGCTTACATTATCATAGACGATCTCGGCAGCATCGGAGCCTGCGTCAGAAAACGTCTTCCTGCCTTCGTCCTTTAATTCCTCAGCGGCAAATACTTCCTCTATCCTGTCAAGGCTCGCATTCGTCACGGTAAGCCTTGCCATCTGTCCGTAATAACTCTTGATCGATACAAACATATCAAAAAGGAAGAGAGCCATGCCGACCATATATATATCCGAGATCTTACCTGCATTGAAAAGATACGCACACATGGCAAGTACTGCTGACGTACCTATACCGAATGTAAGGTAAAGAGCTCTTGCCCAGGGTCCGTATGCGACCTCAAAGTCTATGCTCTTCTTACAGCTATTTTCGAATTCATCTGTCAGTCTCTTAGACTTATCTCCAAGCATGTTATATGACTTGATGATCCCTATACCTTCCGCAAAATCAAGCACTTCCTCTGTCAGTGATTCGCTTGCTTCCTGTTTTATGATCGAATGCCCGGCAGACGTCTTGAGCATGAGATTTCCGACTATTATAAATGCCGCGACGATCAGTAATGATAGAAGCCCAAGCCTTATATCCATCACAAACATCATCACAGTCATGATCCCCTGGGAGATTATGAAAGTCACAAGCTCAGACAGTACACCCATGCAGTTCTCTTCGATAAACACCATATCTGTTGCAAGAACAGAGCTGATCTTTCCCATGTTTCCTTCGGTGAAATATCCCATCGGAAGCTTTCTTAAGTGGTCACCGAGTCGCAGGCGCATATCGGCAAACACCATATAGCCTGCTGCCGATTGGAGTACATTGGATGCGTGTTCAAACACTGCCTGCAGGATAACGCTTGCAAGCACCGCCAGCCCCAGATATATACATCTTTTCTTATCCAACTGCCCCTGCATGAACCAGCTTATACATAAGAAACACAGTACAAGCGGTGCCTTCAACATGAGGCCCTTGAGGAACGCTGTAATATATGAGGCACGGATCCTCCCTTTATACTTTCCCGTATTACTTATAAGTCTGTGCATTATCTTTAACATGGTATTAAGCCTCCCTAATTTTCCAACTACTTGCCGATACAGATGCATCCCAAAGTTTCTTATACTCCGGACAGGTATTTATGAGCCCGTCGTGAGTATCTGCCGCTATACACTTGCCTTCCTTCATGACACAGATCTTATCGGCGTTCTTAATGGTCGAAAGCCTGTGGGCGATAACAAGTACGGTCTTATCTTTTACTATCTCATCCAGTGCTGCGTTCATCTTCTCTTCATTCTCAGGATCCATAAATGCCGTTGCTTCATCAAGGACTATGATAGGTGCATTCTTAAGTATCGCCCTTGCAAGTGATATCCTCTGGCGTTCTCCCCCGGATAACTGTTTTCCTCCGTCACCCGCCTGGGTCTCTATACCATCGGGAAGTCTTTCAAGAAACTCATTGCACTGGGCCTTCTCAGCCGCAGCAAGTACTTCCTCTCTCGTCGCATCCGGTTTGCCGATAAGAATGTTTTCATACAGACTTGTGTTAAAGAGGAACTGTTCCTGGGA
>JAILJC010000126.1 GCA_024694965.1 Lachnospiraceae bacterium | reverse complement strand
TCGCAGATCGGTTTTACTGATGATCTTACTTTCACTGTGAGCCTCCTTTCACAGCCCCCGACCTTCAGGTCGCGGGGAGCCCGTCGGCTTTGAGACATCAAAAAAATCCGACAGGATTTTTACCTCTTATTCCCGGTCTTTCGAAAAAGACCGTCATATATTTTAACACACGAGGTGCCAAATATCAATAAAAACTTGATCTTTCGGGGATTTATTTATCCCTCCAGATAATACGTCCCTTCGACAGGTCATAAGGAGACATCTCAAGAGTCACCTTATCGCCGGGAAGGATCCTTATAAAGTTCATCCTGAGCTTGCCGCTTATGTGAGCAAGAACCTCATGGTCATTCTCCAGCTTGACACGGAACATAGCGTTGGGAAGCTTCTCAACAACTGTTCCTTCCAATTCGATCACATCTGCTTTTGACATTTACATCCTCCACTGATTAATTAGATTACCATCTGTTAAGTGTAAGTATCTCCGGTTCACCCGTCGTAATAAGTATCGTATTCTCGTAGTGCGCCGACGGAAGTCCGTCTGCCGCAACCACCGTCCAGTCATCATCAAGCCATTCTACTTCCCAGGTTCCCAGGTTTATCATGGGCTCGATGGCAAGAGTCATACCCGCCTTAAGTACGAGGCCCCTCCTGCGCTGCCTGAAGTTCGGGACCTGCGGATCCTCATGGAGCGCCGTCCCTATACCGTGTCCCACAAGATCCTTTACGATCCCGTAGCCGAACGGTTCGATATAATCGGCGATCGCATTTGATATCTCATAAAGATGAGCACCATCCGTCGCCTTTTTGATACCTTCGAAGAAACTCTGTTTCGTCCTTTCGACAAGCTTAAGGACTTCCTCGTTCACCTTGCCCACCGCATGTGTCCTTGCGGCATCCGAATGATATCCCTTGTAGATAAGTCCGCAGTCAAGGCTTACTATGTCGCCGTCCTTAAGGAGCCTGTCCTTCCTCGGTATACCGTGTACGACCTCTTCGTTAACGGAAACGCAGATCGATGCGGGGAATCCGTTGTAGTTAAGGAAGTTCGGTATTCCGTCCATCTCTCTTATGAGCTTCTCACCGTATTTATCTATCTCCCAGGTTGAAACTCCGGGTTTTATTATATCAGCCAGCTTCTCATGCACATATTCGAGCCTTTTGCCGGCCTCACGCATCAGGTCGATCTCTCTTGCCGATTTGATCGTTACTGCCATAGCTTTATTCACCAAGGATAGCGACTATCGCATTGAATACATCCTTCATATCCTGTGCTCCGTCAACTTCCTTAAGTATTCCTTTCTTACTGTAAAAATCAATAAGGGGCTGTGTCTGCTCGTGATATACCTTAAGCCTCTTCTCAACTGTCTCAGGCTTATCGTCATCACGGAGGACAAGCTCGCTTCCGCACTTATCGCATATACCTTCCTGCTTCGGAGGGATATGCTCGATATGATAAGTTGCTCCGCACTTTAAGCATGCCCTGCGTCCGGACATCCTCCTTATAATGTTTTCGTCTTTAACATCTACGTTGATAGCGTAGTCTATTGATTCTCCGAGTTCGGCTACTGCCTTGTCAAGCACTTCGGCCTGAGGGATCGTCCTCGGGAAACCGTCAAGTACATATCCGTTCTTACAGTCATCCTTTGCAACCCTGTCAAGCAGGATCTTTACCGTAAGTTCATCCGGAACAAGGAGTCCCTGGTCCATGTACTTCTTTGCTTCCATGCCAAGCTCTGTCTGTTCCTTAATGTTTGCCCTGAAAATGTCACCCGTCGAAACATGGGGTATTCCGTACTTTTCGGCCAGCATCTTGGCCTGTGTTCCTTTACCTGCGCCGGGTGCGCCAAGCATGATTATCTTCATATCTCAATCCTCGTCGTATATGACGCACCAAGACAAGGCCAAAAAAAGCCTTGTCTTATGCGTGCATAAAAACTCAATTAATTATCAAGAAATCCCTTGTAGTTTCTTACAAGCATCATTGACTCTACCTGCTTCATCGTCTCAAGGATTACGCCTACGATAATGATGAGCGAGGTTCCGCCGAATGATACATCGGCACCGAACATACCGTTGCAGAAGATCGGTATGATAGCCACGATGATAAGACCGATGGCTCCGATGAATACGATGTAGTTAAGAATCTTTGTAAGGTACTCGCTGGTGGGCTTGCCGGGCCTGATGCCGGGAACGAAGCCACCCTGCTTCTTCATGTTGTCGGCGATCTCCATCGGATTGAAGGTGATCGACGTATAGAAGTAAGCGAAGAATATTACCAGAATGATATATACAAGTGCACCTACCGAGTATACCCAGTTCTCTTTGTTGAACCAGTTCCTTGAGCTTAAAGCCCTTGTAACATGGCCCCAGAATCCTGCTTTGGCACCACCTGCAAACTGAGTGATGACTACAGGAAGCTGCATAAGGCTCGATGCGAAGATGATCGGGATAACACCGCCGGTGTTAACCTTAAGCGGAATGTGTGAAGACTGTCCGCCGAGCACCTTTCTGCCCTGAACCTTCTTTGCGTACTGAACGGGGATCCTTCTCTCGCCGCCGTTTAAGATTATCGTAAGCACTACCGTAAGAAGTACGATGGCTGCGATAACAAGGCCTGCGATGAATGCCTTCGCAAATGACTTATCCTTCATGAACTGTCCGTACAGTGAAGTGAAGTCCTGCGGGATCCTCGAAATAATGTTGATGATAAGGACTATGGATATACCGTTTCCTACGCCGCTTTCTGTTATCTGCTCGCCGATCCACATAAGGAAAGCCGAACCTGCTGTAAGCGCGCATATTACGGTGAGAACGCTTAAGAAGTTGAACTTCTCGAGCAGTCCCTGGTTACCGAAACCGATAGCCATTGCGGTCGACTCGATGAGTGCCAGGCCTACGGTCACGTAACGTGTAATGGAAGCTATCTTCTTCCTTCCGTCCTCGCCTTCCTTCTGCATTTCCTCAAGCTTCGGAATAGCGATGGTCAGAAGCTGCATGATAATTGAACTTGTGATGTAAGGGGTGATGTTAAGTGCAAATACCGACATATTAAGGAATGAACCGCCGGTAAAAGCATCGATGAAGTTGAAAGAATCACCCGTCTGCTGTGAAAACCAGTTTGAGAAATACTCCCTGTCAACGCCGGGAACCGGAAGCTGACAGCCGAGCCTTATCACAATCATCATCAAAAACGTAAAGATAAGCCTCTGCCTTATTTCCTTTACCTTTAATGCATTGCGAAATGTTTTAAACATCAGATCACCTCAGCATTTCCACCAAGAGCCTCGATCTTTTCCTTTGCAGATGCAGAAAACGCATTCACCTTAACGTCAAGCTTCTTGGTTAATTCACCGTTACCGAGTATCTTGATGCCATCCCTGGGATTGCTCACAACCCCGTTCTCAACCAAAGATTCAACGGTAACCGTAGCACCGTTCTCAAACCTCTCAAGGGCTGAAACATTTATAGCTACGATATCCTTAGTGTTCCTGTTCTTGAAGCCTCTCTTGGGGATCCTTCGATACAGCGGCATCTGGCCACCTTCGAAACCGATCCTGGGAGCACCTGAACGGGCCTTCTGTCCCTTATGTCCTTTACCGGCCGTCTTGCCATTGCCCGATCCGTGTCCGCGTCCTCTCCTAAAATTATCACTATGCTTAGAGCCCTCGGCAGGCTGTAAATTCGATAATTCCATCATGTCACCTCCTTATATTTCCTCAACCTTAACCAGATGACATACCTGCTTGCACATACCGCGAACAGAGTCATTGTCGGGAAGTATGGCGCTCCTGCCCGTCTTCTTAAGCCCAAGAGCCTCTACAGTGGCCCTGTGCTTGGGAATGGCGCCGATCGTTGACTTAACCAGTGTAACCTTAATTTTCTTATCAGCCATTGTTCTTTCCTCCTTAGCTTACAACTTCCTCAACGGATTTACCGCGAAGACGTGCTACCTCTTCAGGAGTCTTAAGCTGACTCAACGCCTCGATAGTAGCAAGTACTACGTTCTGCTTATTGTTTGATCCGAGTGACTTGGTACGGATATTCTTGATACCTGCAAGCTCACACACTGAACGTGCGGGACCGCCTGCGATAACACCGGTACCTTCGGGAGCTCTCTTGAGAAGCACGTTTGCTCCGCCGAACTTACCGTAAAAGTCATGCGTGATACTGTTATTCTCATCGAGTGCCACCGATACGAGCCTCTTGGTCGCATCCTCCTTGCCCTTGCGGATAGCCTCGGGTATTTCTGTTGCCTTGCCAAGGCCGGCACCTACGTGACCGTTTCCGTCACCGACTACGACCAGGGCGGTGAAACGCATGTTACGTCCACCCTTAACAACCTTTGTTACACGCTTAATGGATACTACCTTTTCCTGAAGCTCCATATTGCTTGTATCTATGATAGTACGTTTCATGAATCTTCTCCTCCCTAAAATTCTAAGCCGGCTTCCCTTGCCGCTTCTGCCAATGCCTTGACCTTACCCTGATATATAAAGCCGCCTCTGTCAAAAACCACTTCCTTGATGCCCTTCTCAAGAGCCTTCTTGGCGATAACGGTTCCGAGGTATGCTGCTGCTTCAACATCATTTGTCTTCTTAAGCTCAGCCTTAACATCCTTCTCAAGTGTGGATGCCGCTACCAAGGTATTGCCCACAGTATCATCTATGATCTGTGCGTACATATGATTGTTGCTCCTAAACACCGAAAGACGCGGGCGTGCAGCAGTGCCGCTGAAACGGTTACGCATTCTTTTGTGCTTACTGATTCGAACTTCCGATCTTGATTTTTTACTAACCATTTTCACACACTCCTTATCTTACTTCTTACCGGTCTTGCCGACCTTGCGCCTTATGGTCTCATCAGCATACTTGATACCCTTACCCTTGTAAGGCTCAGGACGTCTCTTGTCCCTGATCTCAGCCGCATATTGTCCAACTTTTTCCTTGTCGATACCCTTAACGGTTATCTTGTTCTGTCCATCGAGCACCGTCTCGATACCCTCGGGATCCTCCATCTCAACGGGGTGTGAATAACCAAGGGAAAGAGTCAGCTTTTTGCCCTGCTTCTGTGCCCTGTAACCTACACCGTTGATCTCAAGGACCTTCTCGTATCCGTTGGTCACACCTACGATCATGTTGTTTAACAGTGTTCTGGTAAGACCGTGGAACGATTTCATTCTCTTAAGATCGTTGGGACGATTAACTGTTATCGTTCCGTCCTCAACCTTGATCTCCATCTCAGGTACCATGACTCTTTCAAGAGTACCCTTAGGACCTTTTACAGTCACCTTATTATTTTCTGCCACCTCAACGGTTACGCCCGCCGGGATAGCGATTGGCATTTTTCCTATACGTGACATGCCC
>JAILJC010000084.1 GCA_024694965.1 Lachnospiraceae bacterium | reverse complement strand
TTGATGCGCCAGTCAAGGGCCTGGTTATATACGAAACGGCAGCAGCCAAAACACTTGAGGAAATACGCAGCCTGTTCACTTGTTGGATATAGTCTGTACTTGATAGCCTTGTTCATACATATATTATACCAAACAAATGTTTCCCGAACAAGTGTTTTTGATTGTTTTTAAATATTTTAACCTTAGTAGGATAGGACCATTAGATTTGGCGATTCATCCCACTACCGACTTCGTCGGAAGGGGTTTTCTCGCTAGAATATTATAAAAAGACACAAAGGATGGATGGAAAATGAGGATCATAATACATGACCTGGATGAAGCTTTTCACGAAAAGCTTAAGACGGTATCTGAAGATGTGATGAGGGCTGACGGAAAATATGCTCCGTGTCAGGGCTGCTTTAATTGCTGGACGAAACATCCCGCAACCTGCAGCCTGAAAGATTCACTGCATGAAATGTGCAGGGTAGTAGGTCAGGCAGAAGATATGGTGATCATCACGGAAAACTGGTACGGCGGATACAGTCCGGCGGTTAAAAATATCCTGGACAGATCCATAGGTACATCAACTCCCATGAGTACATATCGAAGCGGAGAAATGCATCATACACTTCGATATGGTAAGAAGGGAAAGCTTAAGGTGATCGTCTATGGGGACGTAAGTGATAATGAAAAGGCAACTTGGGAATTAATGATCGAAAGAAACAGGATAAACCACGGTTATCAGGATAAGGAGCTTGTGTTTGTGAATTCGATCGACGGTCTGGAGGTGTCTGAGATATGAAAACGGTATTTATAGACTGCAGTCCCAAAAGAAAATTTTCCGCATCGGGATTTATTGCCGCCATGACAGGCTGTTTTGTGTTCGGAAGTAAAAGGAAGATGAAGCTTCGTACAAAAGCGGATCATGAAGGTATTCTTAAGGAACTCGAGGATGCCGATGCGGTTGTGTTTACAATGCCGCTTTATGTTGATGGTGTGCCGTCGCATGTCCTTCCTTTTCTCAAGGAAATGGAAGAATGGTGCAGGAATAAGGGTTCGCATATAAAAGTATATGTCATTGCAAATAACGGTTTCATTGAAGGAAGGCAGAATGAGCCGCTCATGCAGGTTATGGAGAATTTCTGTTTAAGGAGCGGGATAAGCTGGTGCGGAGGACTTGGGATCGGCGGCGGTGTCATGATGAATGTGATGCGGATCGTGATCGTTGTGCAATTTGTACTTGCGGTTTTGAGCCTTGTCATGAACGGTATCGATACCGGCAACTTCCTCGATGTGCAGATCCTGCTCAGCTTTCTTAAGAGCCTTGCAGAGGTATTGTTCTTCGGATGCGGGATCATCACGTTTGATATCTGGCTTGCATCATGCATAAACGGAAAAAAGGAATATGGAAAGCATTACACAAGGATAATGGTCCCGTCGTTTTTGTTCATTATCTTTGCTGACATATTCTTTACGATCATTTCCATTATAAAGGGCGGCATTTTCCGTGGATGGTTTTCAAAGAAGAAGCCGGTTCAGGGATTGACAGAAAATTAAGTCAGTATTATATATAAAGAGAAATTGATCTGTTTAAAACAGGAGTTTTTATGTCATTAAGTGTGGTGAAATAACCAGCGCAAGTTCATATTGCAAGGTTGAGTTTTCGGCAATGCCGATGACTTGGTTCATTATGCTTAGATCGTGGAAATGTTTGTAACAGAGCTTTTTTGAGCCTGTTCTAAACAGCATCATTAAATAGTAAAATTAGATAAGACCATGATATCTGTGCGTGTGGATATTATGGTCTTTTTGAGTAGAGCACTTAATGAGGTATTTACGAATTTAGTGCGAACCATATCTGTGTACTTAACGAGGTATTTCACGAGTTTAGTACAGCAGATAGAGTAGAGCACTTAATGAGAGGAAATAAAATGAATACAGAAAAACAGATAGAGTTTAATAAAGTAAAAGAATTATGGTCAGAACTTGCTGTTACTGACTATGCAAAGGAAAAGATCAAAGAAATATGGATATTTACGGAAGAAACAAGGCTGAGAAAGGAGCTCCGTGATACGACAAACAGCAGGAAAATGATAGAGAAGCTGGGCGAGCCGCCCCTTCAGAATGTTTCTGAAATGAAGGAGATACTCGATATCGCAAAAAAGGGTGACTGTTTAACGCCGTATCAGCTTACAAGGGTTGAGAACGTCCTGGTTGCCGCGGACAGGCTTAAGGATTATTTAAGCCGCGGCAGACAGTATGAAAACTCGCTTGCCTTCTACGATGAAAACTTTAATTCGGTTCCGGAGCTTAAAGAGGAAATAGTAAGGCAGATAAGAAATGAGGCTGTTGATGACAGGGCGACAAAAGAGCTGTTTGATATAAGGAGCAGGATCGTATCAACCGAAGATGCAATGAAACAGAAAGCCGAGCAGATCATACGGAATAATAAGGACTGTATGGCTGATACATATTACACGTTACGGAACGGAAGGGTGTGCGTTCCCGTTAAGAAGGAATGCAAGTTAAAGATCTGGGGAAGCGTGATCGATAAATCATCGACCGGAAGTACCTTCTTTATTGAACCGGCAGGAGTGGCTAAGCTGTTTGAAGAGCTCCAGCTGCTAAAGATCGATGAGGAGAACGAGGTATATAAGATCCTTTATACGCTGACAGCTTTTGTATCCGACTGCATACCGGTCATGGAAGAGAACATAAAGATGATAGAGAAGCTGGATCTTATCTTTTCGAAGGGCAGGTTAAGCCTTGAACTTGACTGCAGCGAGCCTCTCATCAATACCGAAAGAAGGATCGTTCTAAAGGAGGCAAGGCATCCTCTTATGGACAGGGAAATAAACGTCCCGCTTGATTTTTCGATGGGAGACGATGTAAGGGGTGTTGTTATAACCGGACCAAATACGGGAGGTAAGACAGTTGCCATCAAAACAGTTATGCTTAACAGTATCATGGCCCAGTGCGGACTTCATGTTTCCTGCAGGGAGGCCGACATCTGCATGAACTCGAACTATCTGTGTGACATAGGTGACGGTCAGAGCCTGTCGGAAAACCTGTCTACCTTTTCGGCTCACATAAAGAACGTTCTCGAAGTGTTAAAGCATGTGAACAGGGATAGCTTTGTCATTATGGATGAGCTTGGTTCGGGTACGGATCCTGCGGAAGGCATGGGTATAGCTGTCGCCATCCTGGAGGAGCTTAGGAAGAGTGAAGCCAACTTCCTCGTAACGACCCATTATCCCGAAGTCAAGGATTATGCCGACAGAACGGAGCATGTAGTAAACGCGAGGATGACCTTCGATAAGGAAACGCTCAAGCCTACTTACAGGATGCTTATAGGCGAAGCCGGAGAAAGCTGTGCCTTTTATATAGCAGACAGGCTGGGCATGCCGGCCGAAATGTTGAATACCGCGGCCAGGGCGGCTTACGGAAAGGATGCAGCAGACGGTTATAATTTCGGCAATGCCGGAATAAAGAAACAGAAGAATACGGGCAGAATCACACGTACGAAGAAAACCACAGCCGATGCTTCGATGGCGGAATTGTATTCGATAGGTGATTCTGTCATGGTATATCCTGATAAAAAGATCGGCATCGTATGTGAACCTGTTAATGAAAAGGGTGTCTTAAGGGTGCAGATCGCAGATAGAAAGATATGGATAAACCATAAGCGTGTAAAGCTACATGTCAAGGCAGAGGAACTGTATCCCGAAGATTATGACTTTTCCATCATCTTTGATTCAGTGGAGACCAGGAAGAAAAGGCATGATATGGACCGTAAGTTTACGCAGGAGACAATAGAATATGATATTATATAACAGTGAATTACGGAAGTTTTTTACGTAAAGGAGAAATGAAAATGAGAATACTTGTTTTAAACGGAAGCCCCAAGAAGAAGAGCGATACATTTCGTCTGACGGATGCTTTTCTTAAGGGAATGAATAAGAAGCATGAAAACGTAGTGGATGTAATAAATGTGATCGAGAAGGATATAGCTCCCTGCAGAGGATGTTTTGGATGCTGGGCTAAGATGGACGGACACTGCGTTATACAGGATGACCAGAACGCAATACTTGATCTTTACGCTAAGGCAGATGTGATCATATGGAGTTTTCCTTTATATTGCTATTCCATGCCGTCGCATTTAAAAGCGCTCCTTGACCGTACGATACCCTTGGTTAAAATGAAAATGGTTGAGGAAAGCGACGGTACGGTCCGTCATGAGGCCCTGGCTGATTTTTCAAAAATACATACGCTTGTCATATGCGGCTGCGGGTTCCCGGACTGGGATGGGAATTTTGATGCAATGAAACTGATGTGCAAAACCTGTTTTGGCGATCCTGAAATAGTATGTGTGCCCGAAGCGCCTCTTCTTAATATACCGGAGGCTGCTGTGGCTGCAGATCCGCTGCTTAAAAGCTTTGAAGCTGCGGGAGAAGAGTATGCGGACAGCTTAAAGCTGTCTCCCAAAACCAAAACAGTACTTGAGACTCCCATGATCCCCAAAGAGGAATATTTAAAAGGGGTGAATGGGAAATATTAAGATGGAGTGAATAGGTTATGAAAATTAAAACAGAACGTCTTGAAATAAAAGAATTCAGTCGGGATATGGCTATGGCGGTGCATAGAAATTCTCTTGATGATGACACAAGACGATTTCTGCCTGATGAAGTTTTTGAAACGGTAGAGGATGCAGAGGAAACGATAGATTTCCTTATGTCGCAATACGGAGGAACTGATGGCCCTTTGGTCTATCCGGTTCTTTTAAGGGATGGCACAAATATCGGATATGTCCAGGCAGTTCCCATAGAAGACGGTGATTGGGAGATAGGATATCATATCGGTAAGGCTTATACATGCAAAGGTTATGCCACAGAAGCCGTAAAAGCTTTTTTGCCTGTAATCATGAGTGATCTGGGCATAAGCAGGATGAGCGGCATATGCGTAACAGAGAATGCCGCATCGTGTAAAGTGCTTGAAAAAGCCGGATTTACCCTTGTCTATGAAGGGATCGGATGCTATCAGGGTGAGGAAAGAGAAATACATAAATATGTATTTGAATATTAAAGACCGTGTTTTGAGGTAAAGGAAAAGAAGAATAATATGAAGACAGAAATCACGATCATAGTTGATAATAAAGAGAGTGACGGGATCCGTGCCGAATGGGGACTTTCCGTTTTGGTCATTTATAACGGGGAAAAGATCCTTTTAGATGCGGGAGCTTCGGATCTGTTTCTTGAGAATATGGAGAAACTCGGAATTAAGGTGACCGAGATAGATCATGCGGTACTAAGCCATGCTCATTATGATCATGCCAACGGGCTGCCGGCATTTCTTGAGAGGAATAAGAAGGCGAAGCTCTATATAAGAGAGAGTACAGCCGCTGATTGTTATGCGAAGAAATTCATTTTCAGAAAATACATCGGGATCCCGCGTAACATGCTGACAAAGTACCCGGACAGGATAGAAACGGTATCGGGTGACTATGAACTTACCGATGGAGTATGGCTTTTGCCTCATAAGACAAAAGGACTTGAAAGTATAGGAAAGAAAGAACTTATGTACAGAAAACTGCCGGATGGATGGAAGCCGGATGATTTTTCACATGAACAGAGTCTTGTGATTGACACGGACAAAGGACTGGTCATATTAAACTCATGCTCGCACGGTGGCGCAAGTAATATAATAGATGAGGTAAAGGCGACATTTCCCGATAAAAAAGTGTACGGGCTTATCGGCGGATTCCATCTTTTTAGAAAACCGGATGATGAGATAAGAGAGATCGCAGGAAATATACGTGATACAGGTATAGAATATGTATGCACAGGGCATTGTACCAAAGAGAGGGCATTCGGGATCTTAAAAGAAGAACTTGGCGATATGGTAGAGCAGATGAAAGTCGGATATCAGATAGTTATCTGAAATATTTCCAAAACCGGTGAAAATAGCAAGAGGTAAAAAACATATGGAAATAATTGATTATTTTACAAGTAATAGAGAAGATCATTGGCTGGGTGAGATACAGAAAAGTGACTGGGTTGCCGGAAAATACCTTTATGAACTTCTTCGTGACCATAGACTGAAAGGGTTATGTGGAGAATCAACCAAGGTGTTTATGCTTGTTGACGGGGATGAACTGCTTTCGTATTGTACCTATGCGGAACAGGATGATGTACGTGAGCCCTCATTAACACCATGGGTTGGATTTGTTTATACCTTCCCTGAGTACAGAGGAAAGAGGCTTGTGGGCAATCTGCTTAAAAAAGCATATGAGCTGGCAGGAAACGACGGACATAAGCATATTTACATTTCTACGGGTGAAACCGGGTTGTATGAGAAATACGGATACAGTTTCTGGAAAATGATGAAGAATGTTGAAGGCGGAAACAGCCGTGTATACAGGATTGATATTGTGTGAATGTATCGATGGTTGTAAAGAAGGATCAGGGGCTGTGTGTCTTAAGGAGACGGGAGCAATGATTTATGCGTATACCTGAGAGCTGCGCAAAATGTTTATATGACAGACAACTGAATAAGACAGATAATGATGAGTATCTTGCTGAAATAAAGGATTTATTGGATAACCGTAGTGAGGACGATACCAGTCCTTACATGGTCTATCTGTTTAATAAGG
>JAILJC010000082.1 GCA_024694965.1 Lachnospiraceae bacterium | reverse complement strand
AGTATCAAGAGACCGGAAACAGGCGAGCCCTGGATCGAATACATATATGCCGGAGGCGATCAATTCATAGAACTATTTTATGGAGCGACAAAAGAAATTCCTTATAAGGATGAGAATGTAGGCTTTTTCCATATGTGTGTCGAAGTGGATGATATACAAGAAGCATGGAAGAAAATAGTAGATACAGGCGCTCCGCAGGATGATGCCCCTAAGCAGGGTGTAGATTTTAACTGGCAGTGCTGGACTCATGATCCTGATGGAAATAAGATCGAGCTTATGCAGCTAAGTGAAGACAGCCCACACAAAGAGTTTTTAAGAAATCTGTAATCTTAACAAGACGACAGTGGAAGGATATTATGACAATAACATCAAAAAATATAATTATCCGTAAAGCAGTCCACACCGACTTGGATGCGGTTGAAAACATATACGATGAACTGCATCAAGCTGAAGAAGATAATCAGATATCTATTGGTTGGAAACGCGATATATATCCGGTAAGGTTCACAGCAGAAGAGGCACTTAAGAGGGATGATCTCTTTGTTCTTGAATATAATGGGATTGTTTCAGGTGCAGGGATGATCAACAATATACAGGTGGATGTATATCATAAGGCCCCATGGGAATATGATGCAAAGGATGATCAGATCTGTGTTCTCCATACCCTTGTTATTTCACCAAGAGTAAGCGGCAAAGGTCTGGGAACAAGATTTGTAAGGTTCTACGAAGAATATGCCAAAGAGCACGGTTTCTCGGAACTGCGTCTCGACACAAACGAACGAAACAAGGCTGCAAGGGCAATGTATGCTAAATTAGGATATAAGGAGATATCGATAGTACCTACCACATTTAACGGGATCCCCGGAGTTAATCTGGTACTTCTGGAAAAAATGATATGATGATATATTGTGGAGGCCCGAATAATATGAATAAAGATTGGTCGGAGAAAAACAAAAAGATACAAATGCTCATCGGAAGGGAAACTACCTTTGCCGAGGGAATAGATGTGCTTATAGATTTAAGAAACGACTTGTTTTCGCAGATATCGTATATTGTAAATACTTATCCGCCGGAAGCTTTTTACCAAATGCCTTTTGCGGGAGCAGAGGGTTATCATAGTAAGACACTTGCCTATTCAATGTGGCATATTTTCAGGATTGAGGATATTGTTGCACACACTCTTATTAATGCTGATGAGCAGGTTCTTTTTCGTGGCGGATGGCAGAAGAAAACGGGAAGCCCCATCATTACCACCGGAAACGAATTAATGGGAGAAGAGATTGCAGCTTTTTCAAGGAAGCTGGATGTAAAGGCATTGGTTGAGTATTGCAAAGCGGTAATGGATTCAACTAACGACCTGCTGCGAAGCCTTGAATATAAAGAATTAAAACGCAGATTTTGCGAAGAAGACAGGAACAGAGTGAGGGAAAGCCAATGTGTAAGCACGGATAGCAATGCAATATGGCTTATCGGTTATTGGTGTGAAAAGGATATTCGAGGATTGGTCAAAATGCCCTTCTCAAGGCATTGGATAATGCATATAGAGGCTATGTGCCGGATCGGTAATAAGCTTTGTAAGAATGCGCGAAAAGGATCGGATCCGATTGCGCGATGCGGATTATCATGTAATCATTGCTTTTTAAAGGATTGGTGCGGTGGATGCAGAACGGCTTACAACACTTGCTCCGATGCATGTCGTTATCCCGGAAAAATATGCCCCAATACTTCATGCTGCATGGAGAAAGGAATCGACGGATGTTATGATTGTGACGAACTGAAAGATTGCAAAAAAGGCTTCTATGAATACGATGATGTAAACGCCGTAAAAGCGATGGCTCTGTTTATTCATAAATACGGAAAAAAGGAACTGCTTAAAAGCATGAACCGGCTTCATAAAGAACATGATTTTGAGAAGGTTCAGGAGGTTCTCGGTAACGATTTGGAGGAAGGATTCAGGATACTTGAAAATACCCGCGAAAGGTAATTATTATGGACGACAAAAATGATTTAATATGTATTAAATTAGCTGAAACTGATGATGAGTTGTGCGGTAGGGGATATGTGCATTGTACTTCATGGCAGGAAGCTTACAGAGGCATTGTATGTGACAGATATCTTGATTCAATGACTGTAGAGGCTACAACGGCACGTGCGCGTCAGTTCCCGGATAATACTCTTGTACCTAAGGATAAAGATAAAGTTGTAGGATTTGCGGTATATGGTCCATCAAGAGATGAAGATCTGACGGATGCAGGAGAGGTTGTAGCAATTTATGTCCTTTCAGAGTATTATGGCCGTAAAATAGGATATGGATTGATGAATGAAGCAGTTTCCAGGCTTAATGAATATAATACTATAGTTGTGTGGGTGCTTGAAAAAAATGAGAGAGCCATTAGTTTTTATCACAAATATGGTTTTGAATTTGATGGATGCAAAAAAGAATGGAATCTAGGCACACCGGTTTCATTAGTCAGGATGATATATCGATTGAGGATAAGACTATGATTCTTTTTGTAAATGCTTGTGTCAGAAGACAGTCAAGAACGCTTAGATTGGCAAAGCGTCTTTTGAATAATCTGAACGGAGATATCAAAGAAGTAAGACTTGAAGAGGTGTCATTTCATGTTGTTGATGAAGCCTTTATCGAACGGCGTGAGTTTTTAAAGAATACCGGAAAATATGACGATCCAATGTTTGACCTTGCCAAAGATTTTGCAAATGCTGATACGATAGTAATAGCGGCTCCTTATTATGATCTGTCTTTTCCAGCGATGCTGAAGCAGTATTTTGAGCAGATAAATGTCCTTGGGCTGACTTTTACCTACTCGGAAGCCGGGATACCGAAAGGTTTATGCAGAGCAAAGAATCTGTATTATATAACAACAGCCGGAGGACCCATTTTGTCTGATGATTTCGGGTTTGGATATGTTAAAGCGCTTGCAAATACTTTTTATGGGATTAAAGATGTTTATCAGATTAAGGCTGAAGGGCTGGATGTTATCGGTGCGGATGTCGACAGTATTCTGAGCAGTGTCAGCATTGAGGG
>JAILJC010000001.1 GCA_024694965.1 Lachnospiraceae bacterium | reverse complement strand
ATATTTAACTCGATCGGCTTAAGCCTTGCGGTTGCGGCAACACTCGGTTCCGTTACGGCTATCGCAAATGCTGCCGGACGTCTCGGTTTCTCCGCATGGGCCGATATGTTCAAGGACAGGAATACGATATATAAGATCATCTTCATTCTGTCTATAGTATTCACGGGTGCGGTAATACTTACAAACGGCATCAATAATAAGGTAGTTGTCCTCTGCGTTGCCCTTCTTATCATGGTAAACGCAGGATACGGCGGAGGTTTCTCGAACGTTCCCACGCTGCTTTCCGATCACTTCGGAATGAAGAGTATTTCGGCGGTACACGGCATGTGCCTGTCTGCATGGGCAATGGCGGGTCTTACCGGTAACCAGCTGGCAACATACATCGTTAAGCATGTCGGTGAGTTCAAGGATATGACTCTTTCGGATGGAACGGTTGTTTCCGTTAACACTCAGGGTTATCAGACAGTGCTCTATGTAACGCTTGCACTCTACATCGTAGCCTGCATCGTATGCTTTACGATGATCCCCAAAAAGAAAGCTGAAGCAGACAAATAAATATCACTTTTGAATATGTTAAGCTGCCGCAGGTCATGGTTTTGATTTGCGGCAGTTTTGTGTTATAATCAATCGGTAAATATCAACGATTTCGGGTTTTGCGAGCATATGAAAAAAGTCAGGTTTAAATACATATATCCGCCGCTTGTCACCCTCGTTCTTTACTGCATAGTACTTGCGGTTAAGGGGATTTATCCGTTTGGCGGCAATACCATAGATTACTACGATATGGCGCAGCAGATCGCGGCGTTTTATTATCATGTTTACGATGCCCTTCACGGAACGAAGGGTTTCTTCTATGACTGGTATACGGCGCTCGGCGTCAACATGGCCATGAGCACTTCGGGCTGTTCAAATATCTCGCCGTTTAACCTCTTTTTCCTTTTCATAAGGCGCGGATCACTTCTTAAGAGCCTGTCCGTATTTAACGGATTAAAGCTTATGTGCGCAAGCTTTACCATGTTCTTTTACCTTGATAAAACCCATGAAGAATCACCCGATTTCTTTAAACTGGCTGCTTCCGTAGGCTACGCCTTCAGCGGCTTCGTGCTCGTGCTTTACATCACCAACCAGTGGGTGGATATAGCGGTCATGTTCCCGCTCATCATGTATTTTTACGACAGGCTTATTAAGCGCGGCAGGATGACGGGCTATGTGATCACTCTTGCGATAACGATCATTGCAAGTTACTATCTCGGGTTCATGATCCTGATATTCATCTTCCTGTACACCGGACTTAAGCTTCTGACCGGATACCTGTTTGATTTTGAAGAGAGGGCGTTGCTTCCCTGCAAGGATGACGGAAGTGAAACGGGTATCCGGGATGCGGCGGATGTGGTCGAAAACAGCGAAACGACGACCGCATTGGTTGTAGTAGATGGCAGTGAAAAGTCAGCCGCAGCAGACGTGGTTGAAAGCAGCGAAATGACGGCGGCGGCGGAGCCCGTGAAGAAAAAGGCTGCCAAGAAGAGTATAAAAGAAAGGTTTACCCTACGCAGGATAAGGACGCATAAGTTAAGAAAGGTTCCGAACCTGCATCTTTTCCGGCTTGGGTTGGGAACGGCACTTTCACTTGCACTGTCGGCCTTTATCGTTGTACCGCAGCTTAAGCAGATGCTTTCATCCGCACGCTTCAGCAACGGAAGCGAAGCAAAGGGCGGCGGGATATTCGGAACATATTTTGCGATACTGTCCCATGTGCGCGGTGATTATACAACGAGGTGGTGGACGCTGCTCGGACTGTCGTTTGCGGCGGCTGTCATCCTTACAGGTATCATAAGGTTCAGGAAAGATAAAAAGGCAGTGTTCTTCTCGGTGTCTTTGATCCTGATGATGACTCTTGAACTGTTCTTTGAGAGCATAAACCTTATATGGCATTTCGGTTCTTATATCCAGTACCCGATAAGGAACGGCTTCATCATCAATTTCGTGTTTGCGTATCTGTCGTGTTATTTCGCAGCGAAGATGTATGGCGGAAGGGACAGAGCCGTTGAAACCGCGGGATCCGATGAAACGACAGGTTCCGGTGCCCGTGCGGCGGGACAGGCCGGCGACAGGTTTTATTTAAGCTTCATATTTACGGTGGTCGGATTCCTTGTCTTTGTCGCGTTTTACAGGAACCATCCGGGTATGCAGCTTAAGAATGTATTCTACATCACGTCTGCCATCATGGCTGCGGCGTTTTTATTCTATATGGTTCTTATCAATAAATTTAATTATAGATACGCTGCGGGAGTGCTTGCATGCGAACTCCTCTGTTTCGGATTTCTGTTATTCGGAAAGCCTGACTTTATTACGGGTTATGCCGAGGAGCCTGAGCAGGAAGGTGAGTATATATACATCTGCGATCAGCTTAATGAGGCATTTGATCTTGAACCAGGTTTTCTGTACAGAGTCAAGAATCCCGATGAATCACTCAATGCAAACTACGGGTTTGTATTAAGGCAGCCTGCACTGTCAAACTGGACGCATATGATAGCACCCGGTGAGCAGTCGGCGGTGATACGATGGGGCTACAGCATACAGTTCATGAGGCTCCTTGATTCGGGCGGCACTGTTTTCTCGGATGCACTGCTTGGCATAAGGAATGTGATAAGCTGCGTGCCGATGGATGAGAAGCTGTATGAACCGGTTGATACGGCAGTGATCACCGTTGACAGTAAAAGCGGACAGACGGCAGAGTACACCCTGTACCGTCCGAAGTATACGCTTCCGTTCTTCACCGTTCTTGGCGGAGATGCCGTAAAGGAAGAAACAAAGATAAAGGAAGAGGATATAGTATCCCTTCATAATAAAACCTACCGTGCGATCGCGGGCGGAGATGACGTCCTCGCATTTGAGTATGTCAACGAGGAAACACCCGCCAAAGCGGATGAAGTATTCGGCAGCGCCGTTGTCGAGAGTAAGGTGACCGGAGACACCAAGGAAGTGTACATTAAAGCGGACATATTAAGTGACGTGGCACTGTACCTGTCAGGCGGAAAGGCAGACCGCGACTGCGGCAACTGCACCGTTTGGGTAAACGGGGATATCGTGCCGGTGCCCACCATCAAGGATGCAGGCAATACGGATTACCCGGCTCACTTTAACAACAATACGCTGTACCTCGGCTGCTTTGGTAACGAGAAGGTTGATGTTAAGGTTGCAATGGATCTTGAGAAAGGCGAAGCTTTTGATGTGGATATCATCGGCATATCTCTTGATGCGATGGATAAGGTTTGCAGTGCATATTCAGGGACAGCCTTTGAGAATATAACCGCGGGAAACAGTACGCTTACGTTCACCGTTCCCGGAAACGGATCGGGTGAGGATGGCAGGGCAGCACTCCTGCCGCTTACCTATGATAAGGGCTGGAAGGTTAAGGTGAACGGAAAGAAGGTGCGCGCGTCATCCTATGCGGGACTTTTCACAAGGATCCCGCTTAAGGAAGGCGAAAATACCGTGACCATGAAGTTTACTCCTTCCGGCATGCGGCTTGGCGTATTCATGACTCTGGCTGCACTGGTTATCACGATCGTATATATCGTTATATCACGCATAAAGAAGACGGATTATATCGCCCGGGCTGAAGCTAAGGCATCCCCGGGACTTACGAAGGCATACGCGGTGGCGGCGTGCATTGTTGCGGTGGTTATGTATGTGATTCCTATTATTTATGGGATATGTGTATTAATGTTTTGATGTGCCCGCGTAATTTCCACCGCAAACCCGGCCCACTCCGTTAAGCTAACCTCTAACTCCGACTAAGCATCCGAAATGTTCACCCGACGATACGTTCTCATTTCGGATGCTAAGTCTGCGTAAGAGGTGGATCTTAACTGCGTTCCTGCCGGAAGTGTTTGCTTGTGGGAATTACGTGTGCACATCCCGGCGTATTCCATATTCCTACGGAGATTATAATGAATAGTAACGAGAAAAAAACACCACAATATATAACATTCGCACTCATCGTGAATGCAGCCGCACTCGCTTTATCGCTCATAGTCTACCGTCCCTTCTTCGAAACGAATGACGATGCGATATTCTGCCTCATCGCGGAGGGCGTACACGGCATACGTGAACCCCACCTGATCGTAGCGAACATAATTCTGGGATACATATACAAGGCTCTTTATACGATCCTTCCTGCTGTAAGGTGGCATTCTGTCCTTCAGTATGTGTTCATGTTCTTAGGATACACATCCCTTACATATATAATACAGAAAATATCCGATCCGAAGGGTGAGAACGGAAAAGGACTTGTAAGGGGCAGGCTCCTTGCCGTGCTTATCACGGTGTCGACGTTCTATGAATCATATGTTTCGCTTCAGTTTTCAAAGACAGCCGCCATCACCTGTACCGCCGGTTATCTGATCCTAATGTATGTGCTCCGTGAGAAGAGTATTAACGGAAACAATGCGGCAGATGCCGGGATCAATGCGGGAAGAGTCATAAAAAAGGCGGGTACGCTGCGGATACTTGCAGTAGCGGCGTATGTCCTTCTTATTTACGGGATCCTGCTAAGGTCATCATCGTTTAAAATGGTGACTCTGCTTATGCTTCCGCTCGGGCTGTATGAGTTTATCGCCCTGATCATGCGTGAAAGAAAGATATCATCGAAAGTCGTGGCTTTTGCCGTATCTTTTGCGGCTCTGCTGTGTGTTTTCCTGGCTTTTGACACTATCAACAGGCTGTCGTATGATGATGCATCGGGCTGGGGCGGGTTTAAGAAATACCACAGTGCAACGGTTAAGCTTATTGACCGCGGGTACAAATTCCTCGATCATGACAGATATGCGGATCTGCTTGAGCAAAACGGCATCAGTGATAATGATGCGGTCATGCTCATGACATGGCAGTTTGGCGACGATGATGTATGGGACACGGACAAAATGCTCTCGATAATAGGTTCATTTCCCGGCAAGCAGCCGGATGTCGAGATGTTAAAGGGCCTTGCGGAGAATATTTATAATGATATTTTTGTCTTTGATCCGTGCGTGATCGGATTTCTTCTTATTATTATCGCTGCATTTATTCTCCTTATAAGCGGCGGGGAAAAAGCGAAAACGGCTATTATGATCTGCTGGATCGCCATGCTCGCAGGTATATTTGTGTTTTTCCAGTACAGCGGGAGGTGGAGCCACAGGGTTACGGCCGCAGCGATGCTTGTACTGATCCCGGCAATGATAAGTCTTGCGGTATCGGCTCCTTTTAAGGAATCCGGCGAAGCGATAAACAACGGAGTCCTTGGCGGCATGACAGCGTTTATTCTTATAGCCTGCATGGCAGTTCTGCTCGGAAACCGGTTCGATTATAACGATTACAGGCGGAGCGCGCAGGATTACAGGGGATTTTACGGAGATATTGCGAAAGATAAGGAAACCCTGTATGTGGCCGATACCTTTACCTTCCAGGATGCATATAAGTATGACGTGTTTAAGGCGTACGGGAAGGGCAGCATGGATAACTTCGTTACCGTAGGCAGCTGGTATCTGAATTCTCCGATAACCGGTACCATGCTTTCCGCGTACGGATGCGATAACCCCTTCGATGCGCTGGTAACAGGCGGCAAAACGGGCAATGTGGTCCTTGTCGATAATATGAGTTCGCAGGAAAAGCTCACCTATCTTAATGAGCATTACGGCAGCTTCGAACTTGAAGAGCTTCCGGAGGAATACGGCTTTAAGATGTACAGGGTATTAAAGACCGCGGAATAGGCGGGTTTGTTAATACATGTCAATTCATTGTGCAATTTTACCATATTTTTGCATTTAAAATCGTAAAAAAAGCCCGAAACACTACAAAATGTGTACAAATTCCAGAACAAACACAAAATATTGATTTTATTACGAAGCTCGGAAAGCCCGTAAAATCAGCGTTTGCGCCCGATTGACCATTTTAGATGGTAAAAATTGTTGAAATTTACGAGGAAAACCGTGTTGTTAAAAAAACGGTTTTATTGTACAATAACCCATAGTTAGGAGAAGTGCGTCTAGCCTTGTTTTTATGGGGTTTTCGTTGACTGATCCGGTCATCGAAAGGACGCTTGATACCCTATAAATAGACTGCTTATAGTATTGGGGAGATAAGGGGTTGTATTTTATAGGATGAAAATGGAGGAAAGCAAAATGAGGATTTTCAGAAAGGTATTGCTTGCTGCGGGTCTGATAGGCGCCTTGTCAACGCTTGGATTCGTAAGTCAGGCAAAAGCGGCCGTCACCGTTTCGTCGAGCGGAACTAATAATGATACCATTACGCTCACGGAAGATGCGACGGATTTCGCTGACGGCACATACTTAGTGAAGGTAGGAAGTATCCCGTTGGCAAGTGGAACGTTAAGTACAGGTACTGCTTCGTTCAGCCTTAAAGAAAAGGTTAACAGTAATACCGCATTTTCGGACGGCACTATTTCCGGAACTCTTGATGTAACAGTTACAAAGGGTACCGAAACACACACGGCAACCAGTACGATAGTTTCACCGCTGTATAAGATAACGGCAATTGCAGGCGGCGACACTTATTCAACAGGTGGAACAGTAAAGATTAATAGTTCGGCGGAGTCATCAAAAGTATCTGTTTATGCTTATAGCGGTGAAACTCTTACGCTTAGCGCTACTGCCAAGAGTGCATTTGAATTCGTTAGCTGGTCAGAAGGAACGGGCAGTGTTACCGTAGGAACATCTGCTAAGGAATATACGGCTAATTTCAAAAGGGTACTTCCCGATAGCTTTACTTTCTATGTAAAGAGCGGAAGCAAGCAGACAGACGATGAGATTACAGTAAAGAAGGGCGCTGAGCTTAAATTCAATATCTTGACATGTACTCCGGGATTCACCACAATAGGCGATCCTACCGATTATGAGATATTGTTTGATGATGATTCATATGTTACCAAGAAGAGCAAGCTGACATATAGCGCTAAGAAGAAAACAGATCCTTCTATTTACGCATATATGAGGCTGTATTTCGGATCAAAGCATATCGACAGTAACAACGTTATTGAGATCACGATCAGCGGTTCAAGCAGTGGCGGCAGTGAGTCTAAGTCAGTTGATTACGACGGTGACAGGATTAATACCGTTGATTTCGTTGAGTACGTAACACAGGGTTACACACTTGAGTTTACTGTTAAACACGCAGACGAGGATGATATTGATTCTGTAAAGGTTCTTTTCCCTGAGGGTGAGGACTATGTTGACAGCTATGATTCGGAATCAATCAAGAATCATGATGATCAGCGTAAGGTTAAGATCAAATTTAAGGATGACAAGCTTGAAGCAGGTAACAACAGTGCTACCGTTAAGTTCAGGATCCAGATCAATGATACCGACGAGTATTCACCGATCGACAGCGATTCAAGCGGTGAGAAGACGGTTACTGTTTACAGCAATCCTACTTCTTCATTCAGCAAGACCGATTACAGCTTAACATATAAGCTTCCTTCAAAGGTTAATACCGGTAATACATCCGGTAAGGATTCGGACAGCAGCACCACAACAGCTACTGCCATTAAGGAAGTGACCGGAGCTTATGTAAAGATCGGTGTTGATTCTGCAGAAGCTACCGATGCCAAGAAGACAGGTGCAACCGGTACATTGGATGAAGCTACACTTAAGAAGGTTCTTGACGATCTTAAGAGCAAGAATAAGCTTACGGGTGATTCTCATGATGTGACTCTCAGGTTATATCCTCAGGGTTCGTCAGGATACAATAATAAGATCTATACCGAAGTAACCGAAAAGGTTTATAAGGTAGTTGTAAGGTACACGGAGAGTGCATCGGGAAGCAAGACTACCACGAACAGCAACAGCAACTCATCCGATGACGGCGCAAACAGCGGACGCAGGACCACAACAGGTGCGGCTTATGCACTGCCTGTAGCATTCATGGATCCCGCAGCTAACCTTGTAGCTACCGCAAATTCGACAACTGCCGGAAATGTTAAGGAAGTCGTACTGTACAGGTTTGAAGGCCAGAAGATAACAAAGGCTGACCTTGGAATTACAGGTACGTTCTCAACACTGTCAAACGGATTACAGGATGTTGCATCCACAAATGGTGATATCGCAATCGTAGTAAGCAGCGATAGGTCAAAGAACACTTACACCGGTGTACTTGGAGCAAGGTCTTCAAGCGGCGGTTCGGCAAGTGCGAATGACTCAAGCGTTGGTAAGTGGGGTCAGAACAACATGCCTGTTTACCTTATGATCGCAGTTGTTGTTGCAACGGCAGTACTTGGTATGACTGCATACGACAGGAAAAGAAAGAATTATTAATCCTCATTGATTGCTTTAAAATATAAGAGATTTTGACATGGGTGATACTACCAACCGGGGTTTTTTAGGTGTAGTAAAACTGAATTTACCATTACGGGTGGAGCGAGTAGAACTTGCTCCACTCGTTTTTGTACCGGCATTTATTATCACAATATATATAGTTGCGTTTTTTGCTTCATTGATACATGTTCCTGCGCGGGCCAAGACGGAGAATAAACCGGCTCCGACGGGTATAAAGGTTAACAATACGGTCGCTCAGGATATGGATTCGGAACTTGAGGATGATTTTGTATATGACTTAAAGGGCCTTGAGGATATGCTCCCGGAAATGAGGGAGTGGTATCAGAAGAACGAGGACTGTGTCGGATGGCTTAAAGTCGATGACATGAAGATCGATTATCCCATCGTTCAGCGCAAGGATGACGGCCTGTTTTACGTTACAAGGAATTTTGAGGGAAATGATGACGACAAGGGGTCTATAGTTCTTGATGCAGATGATGAGATCGGAACGGGACTTAAGTCAAGGGACTATCAGGACGGTACAAAACCCAGCACTAACCTGATCATTGGCGGCCACAATATGCGTAACGGCACCATGTTTGGCGATCTTGACAAGTTCAGGGATAAATCCTTTACTGCCTCACACAATATCATCAAGCTTAACTCCCTTTATGAGGAGCGTGAATACGAGATAGTGAGCGTCTTCCTT